>NZ_CP050695.1:1376172-1700730 GCF_012044895.1 Aquisalimonas sp. 2447 | reverse complement strand
AGTCACCCGTGATCACGCATGCATCCCAGGACAGGTGCCGCAGTTGCTCTGCCAGAGCCGGGCCGAATTCCGGATCCACATCCACGTGCAGATCACTGATTTGCAGCAGTCGGAACCCGCTCATGGCATCGGACAGCCCCGGCAGGGCCAGATCGTGGTGGCGCACACGCAGAGTGCGCGCATTGCGTTGCCCTCGGCGGTACAGTCCGCCAGCACGCAACGCCAGACGCAGGCCGGCCCGCGCGATTCGCAGGTTCTCGGGATGAAAAGCCCAGGTGGCCGAATCGAACACCGGCTCGCCGCCTGGCGGCTCGCGCTCCAGGCGCGCATCCAGATACCACTGTTGCAAGCGCCCGTCCAGATAGCGACGCAGCGCTTCGTCGTCGTACTCCATCCCTGCCCCCGCCAGTGCCTGATTGCCCGGACCACGGCCGCTGAGGAGGGGCCATGGCCCGAGCCCGATTCTGCTGCCAGGCACCTTAGCACGAGCCGCGTTCATCACCGCCCAGCGCCCGCCCCGAATGATCAGGCGATCAACGCCCAGTTACCGGAGATCAAGCTGCAGGCTTGCGACGGCGCGCGCCCCCGGCAAGCCGGGCCAGCGCAGTGCGCCACGAGCTGCGCGGGGGCGTGGTTACCGCATCCGCCTGCCCCTGGCTTGCCAGGGTATCCATACGCTGATCCACGGCTGCGCGACGGCTCGGCGGCACATCCTCGAGGAGCAGGGTGCGTGCTTCGGGACGGAGCTGGAGCAGGGTTGCCGCCAGCACATCGGTCCCTGCCAGGCCCATCAGGCGATTACGGTTGTTACGATTAAGGCGACTGAGCAGCCCAGCCCGATCCTGAGGCTCCATGGCCAGGAAACCGGCAACGCCCTGAGCAAAAGGCAACGCCCGGAAAGCCTGCACACGATCAGCAGGCGGAAGCAGCGAGAGCCACCGCCCCACTTCGTCCGGTGTCCAACCGACGATATCACGCGGGAGCTGCAGCCGCCCGCGACGGTAAACCAATGCATTACGCTCCACGACTGCACACTCCCCTGCACGCACGAACACGGCGCTGAACCAGCCTCGATCAAGGCTGCAAATGTTACGCTGCACCATCCCGTAAAACAATGACGTTACTATATTTTTATTGTGACGAAAGTCACCTTTTTCAAGGTCTCCAGCGGCGGCCAGGCCAATGCCCGCAGGAGCCCTCCGTGCAGCAATGACCTTTCTCCTTTGACCGTGCTCCGGTAGGCTCACCGCTGTCCGATCCGGCGCCTGCCGATCAACCAGAGGATGGCTTGATGGCCCTATACATTGTCGTGCTCCTGGGCATCGTCCAGGGGGCATTCATGTTTCTTCCCGTGAGTTCCACCGCCCATCTGGTGCTCACGCAGCACTGGCTGATCGCCGGCGGCGCCGACCTGCCAGCGCCGGACAGTGCGGAGATGATCCTGTTCGACCTGGTGGTTCACGTGGGCACACTGATCTCCATCGTGGTCGTCTTTCACCGCAGCCTCTTCCGCCTTATCCGCGACGGCTTCATTGGCCTGGCCCGCATGACCCGCGAACTCCGCCCGGTGCCGCTGACCATTCGGCTGGCCCTGCTGTGCGCCCTCTCCGTGCTGGCCACCGGCATCATCGGCATCACCTTCAAGCTGTTCTTCGAGGCCGTGTTCGCGCGGCCCGGGATGATTGCCGGCACCCTGGCCATTACCGGTGTCCTGCTGTGGATCACCGATCGTCTGCCGCCGCGGCCCAAGGGCCTGCGCGACATCCGCCCGACAACCGCCGTGGGGATCGGCATCGCTCAGGGCCTGTCGCTGATCCCCGGCATCAGCCGCAGCGGCATCACCATTGCCGCATCTCTGCTGTTCGGGCTGAAGCGGCGCTGGGCAGCGGAATACAGCTTTTTCCTGGCCATCCCCACCATCCTGGCGGCAACCCTGGTGCACTTCCTGGAGTTGCAGGCAGCCGGCGGTGCGACCCGGCTGGGCTGGATGGAAATGACGGTGGGACTGGTGGTCGCCGCAGTGGTGGGCACGTTCGCGCTGATGCTGGTGGTACGGCTGCTGTACCGTGCCAAGCTGCGGATCTTCTCCTGGTACCTCTGGCTCCTGGCCTTACTTGTCGCCTTCGGCGTCATCCCCATTACTCATTGAGCGGCGCGGTGGCAATAGTGACGACATACCTGGCCATTGCAACCGGCGGGGCCGTCGGCGGCGCACTGCGCTACCTGCTGGGTTCCCTGGTGGACCGTCGACATACAGGCCGGTTTCCCTGGGGGACGCTACTGGTTAACATCTCCGGCGCACTCGTGGCCGGCGCCCTGGCAGCGGCCTTTGCACAAGCGGGAACACTGAACACTACCGCGTCGGCCGCCCTGCTGATCGGCGTCTGCGGCAGCTACACCACGGTGTCTTCCTTCAGCCTGCAGGCTCTGACCCTGATGCAGTCCGGGCATGCCGGGCGCGCGGCACTCTATGTATTGCTCTCGGTGACCGGCTGTCTGCTGGCAGTGGCGGCTGGCCACGGTCTCGCTCTCAGCCTCGTGACCACGGGGGTCACAGCATGACCGCCAGCGGTGCCATGGCGGTGACCCTGGGCAGCGCCCTGGGCGCAGTCCTGCGCCAGGCCACCAGCGATGCTTTCGCCATCGCCGGGGCCGGCTTCCCTTGGGACACCCTGACCGTCAACGTCCTGGGTTCACTGATCATCGGCTGGCTCGCCGCACTCACGGTCGCGGAGTGCCGCCTGCCCCTGGGCGAGAATCGCAGGCTGTTTCTCATGGGCGGTGTCTGCGGCGGCTTCACCACGTTCTCGGTGTTCAGCCTGGAAACCCTGGCCCTGCTCCAGGCAGGCGCGTTGCCCCTCGCCATGGCGAACATTGCCGGCACCCTGATCGTTTGTCTGGGCGCCGTCTGGGTCGGCTTTGCCCTCGGCTCGCGCATGAACCATGGCCCCCGCCCCTGACCCATCCTCTGCACCACGCTGGCGCACGGATGCCAGCACCACCACCGCCATACGGGCATCTCCGCAAGGCACGAGGCTTGCAATGTCGTTACCGTGCAGTGACAAGCCACCAAGCAGCGGGTTGAACACCCTGGAGCATGCCCATGACGACCACAGTGATGCTGATTGATGAGTCCAGCGATCGAGCCGAGTGGTTGCGCGAGGCCCTGAACGATTCCGGCTACCGCGTTGTCGCCACCATCGCTCCCCACGAGGATCTGTATCAGCAGGTCAAGGAGATCGAGCCTGATGTCGTGATCATCGAAGCGGGCTCTGGCAAGCGTGACATTCTCGAGGGCCTCAGCGCGCGCACCCGCCGCTACCCGCGCCCGGTGGTTCTGCTCACCGAACACAACGACCCGGAGCTGATGAGCGAGGCCACGCGGGCGGGCATCAGCCCCTATGTCGTCGGTGGTCTGTCGGCCAGTGGCGTGCAGTCCATCATCAATGTCGCCATCAACCAGTTCCACGAGTTCGAAAAGCTGCGTAACGAGCTATCCGACACCCGGGCGCGGCTGGAGAACCAGCGCATCATGGAACAGGCCAAGTGCCTGCTCATGGAGCAGGATGGCCTGAGCGAGAACCAGGCCTATCACCTGCTGCGCAAGACCGCCATGGAGAAGAGCCGGGCCATCAGCGAGATCGCCCAGGCCTTCCTGCGCACCCGGGGCCGTGCCTAGTGTTTTGCATCGCACTCGGGTTAACGGACACCAGACGCGCACCAAATCCAGGCACGCCGCACCATGGCAGTGCATGATCTGAACCTCCAATCTCGCGAGGCAACCGTAAACCCCTGAACGCCAGGATACGAAAGTCCTGGCATGGGGTTTGCTATCCCACTCACGACAGCGGCAGAACCGGTCGTCGCCCCGAGCGACTCCCAATGGCGGGATGTACCGGCAACGCCACCGACCACCAGGCAGGGGTGCCGTCCATCGCACAAGCGATGGGGCACCCCTTTTTGTTTGCAGCAAAGAGGGCGAGACCATGAGCTTCAAATCCCTGGGTAATCCTTTCGACCCCGACACCGATCTGCGCCACGGCGCCGGCTGCTCCTGCACGAGCTGCCAGCCGGCGACCACGGCCGCCGACGAGGCCAAGGGCGACCCCACCCATGCCCATCAGCACGCGGCCACCGATGTCCCCGATGACCGCGAAAAGCTGATGGACCGGCTCATCGAGAGCGCGGTGGTGCGGGCCCTGTTTGCCCATCATGACCCCAGTCGCCGGCAGGTGCTGAAGATGATGGGCACCGGCACGTTCGCCGCCGCTCTCGGCTCCATGTTCCCGCTGGAAGCGGCCAAGGCTATGCTCAAGGATGATCTGGGTGAACCCGAGAAGAAGGACCTCAGTATCGGTTTCATTCCCATCACCTGCGCCACGCCCATCATTATGGCCCACCCCATGGGCTTCTATGAGCGCTACGGGCTGAACGTGGACGTCCGCCGGGAAGCCGGCTGGGCGGTGGTACGCGACAACTCCATGAACATGGAACATGACGCCGCGCACATGCTCACGCCCATGCCGCTGGCCATCACCATGGGTGCCGGCTCCAGTTCCATGCCCTTCCTGATGCCGGCCGTGGAGAACATCAACGGCCAGGCGATCACCCTGCGCATGGACCACAAGGACAAGCGCGACCCCAAGGACTGGAAGGGCTTCACCTTTGCCGTGCCCTTCGAGTACTCCATGCACAACTTCCTGCTGCGCTACTACGTGGCCGAGCATGGCCTGGATCCGGACAACGACATCTCCATCCGCGTGCTGCCGCCACCCGAGATGGTCGCCAACCTGCAGGCGGGCAACGTGGACGGGTACCTGGCGCCGGACCCCTTCAACCAGCGCGCGGTCTGGGACGAGGTGGGCTTCATTCACATGCTCACCAAGGAGATCTGGGACGGCCACCCGTGCTGCGCGTTCAGCACCAGTCGGCAGTTCGCGGAAGAGGCGCCCAACAGCTTCGGCGCCCTGTTCAAGGCCATCGTGGATGCCACCCACTACTCGTCGAACCACGACAACCGGGCGGAAATCGCGGAGGCGATCTCGGGGCGCAACTATCTCAACCAGCCCACCTCGGTGGTGGAACAGGTGCTCACCGGTCGCTATGCGGACGGTCTCGGCGAGGTGAAGAACGAGCCGGACCGCATCGATTTCGATCCCTTCCCCTGGCACTCCATGGGTGTCTGGATCCTCACGCAGATGAAGCGCTGGGGCTACATCGACGGCGATGTTGATTACAAGGGCGTTGCTGAAGACGTCTACCTGGCCACCGACTGCGGCAAGATCATGCGCGAACTCGGTTACGAGGCGCCGGATGTGACCTACAAGTCTCACACCATCATGGGCAAGGACTTCGATCCCGAAGAGCCGGAAGCCTATGTGGACAGCTTCGAGATCCGGAGGTCCTGATCCATGCTGACCAGCGAAAATCTCAAGGCGGCGCTGCTCAGCGTCGCCCTTCTCATCGTTCTCCTTGGTGCCTGGGAATGGAGCATTGAAGGGGCCATCGTGCCCATGGGCGATCAGGAACTGAGCGAGTACGAGCAGCTCACCGGGGGCAGTGGCGGTGGTTCCCGCATCCCGGCGCCGTCGGCGATCATCAGCCACGCCATCACGGAGCTCAGTGACCCGTTCTACGTGGCCGGCAGTAACGACATGGGCATCGGCGTTCAGCTGGCCCATTCCGTAGGCCGCGTGTTCGCGGGTTACTCCATGGCGCTGCTGGTGGCGATCCCGCTGGGCTTTCTCATCGGCATGTCGCCGATCATGTACAAGGCCCTCAACCCGTACATCCAGATTCTGCGGCCCATTTCGCCGCTGGCCTGGATGCCTCTGGCGCTGTTCCTGATCCGGGACTCCGGGGCGTCGTCGATCTTCGTGATCTTCATCTGCTCCATCTGGCCGGTGTTGTTGAATACCGCCTTCGGTGTCGCCGGGGTGTCGAAGGATCTGCGCAACGTCGCCAGAACCCTGGAGCTCTCATCGCTGAAAACGGCCTTTGCCGTGATTCTCCCGGCAGCGGCACCGACCATTCTCACGGGCATGCGCATCGCCATCGGCATCTCGTGGCTGGTCATCGTTGCTGCGGAGATGCTCGTGGGCGGCAGCGGCATCGGCTACTACATCTGGAACGAGTGGAACAACCTGGATATCACCGCCGTCATCTTCTCGATCCTGATGATCGGCGTTGTCGGGATGATTCTGGACAGCATCCTCGCGGCGGCCACACGCATGGTCCAGTACGACACCTGAGGTAGAGATCATGACCAAACCCTTCCTGTACGTGGAAAACCTGAAAAAGGCGTTCCCGGGGCCCCGTGGCCAGGAGCCGCTGACGGTGTTCGAGAACGTCAACTTCGGCATCGACAAGGGCGAGTTCGTCTGTGTCATCGGCCATTCCGGCTGCGGCAAATCCACCATCCTCAACGTCATGGCGGGGCTGGACGAGTCCACCGACGGCTACGTGTTCATGGATGGCAAGGAAGTCCAGGGCACCAGTCTGGACCGCGGTGTCATCTTCCAGAACCACAGTCTGCTGCCGTGGAAATCGGCCCTGTCCAATGTAACTTTCGCCGTCAAATCCAAGTGGCCGGGCTGGTCCAAGGAAGCAGTCCGCGAGCACGCCATGAAGTACATCGAGCTGGTGGGCCTCAAGGGCTCGGAGCACAAGCGCCCTTCAGAGCTCTCGGGCGGCATGAAACAGCGGGTGGGCATCGCCCGCGCGTTTGCAATCGAGCCGAAGATGCTGCTCATGGACGAGCCCTTCGGAGCCCTGGACGCCCTGACCCGCGGCAGCATCCAGGACGAACTGCTGAAGATCTGTACAAAGACCAAGCAGACCGTGTTCATGATCACCCACGACGTGGACGAGGCGATTCTGCTCTCGGACCGCATCCTGCTCATGACCAACGGCCCCCACGCCCAGGTGGCGGAAGCGGTGGAAGTTCCGATTCCGCGACCGCGCAAGCGCGAGACGCTGGTCCGCCAGGACGGCTACTACGAAACCCGCAACCACCTGGTGGACTTCCTCGTCCGTCGCTCCAAGGAGCTGCAGGGCGAGTACGTTGCCAGCAGCGAAGGCGACCAGGAAACCGCAACGGTCCAGCCGAAGGCCGTCGCCAACGGCTGATTCGCAACCCACACGACAAAGGAGAGCATCATGGACAAGCACGCCATGCGTGAAACCATTCTCGAAGCCAAGCGCCGTAAGGGCCTGAGCTGGGAGCAGCTGGGTGAGGCCACCGGCATGTCGCCGGTATTCATCTGCTCCGCCTGCCTGGGCGAGAACAGCCTGTTGGCCGACCAGGCCAAAGCGCTGGCCAGCGCCCTGGACCTGTCCGACGACACAACGCAGGCACTGCAGGCGTATCCCAACAAGGGTCAGCGCTACGAAACCATGGTCACCGACCCGCTGGTCTACCGCCTCAATGAGGTGGTCATGGTCTACGGCGAGACCCTCAAGGAAGTGATCCAGGAGAAGTTCGGCGACGGCATCATGAGCGCCATCGACTTCACCATGGACGTGGACAAGCAGGAGGATCCGAAGGGTGACCGCGTGGTCCTGACGCTGAACGGCAAGTTCCTGCCCTACAAGCGCTGGTAGCCCCTTGAGGAACTGCAGCCGGTGCGGCACGCGATGTGCCGCGCCGCGCTAGTCTTATGGCCTAATCCCCGTCTTCCATCGCAGCCAGGCGCTGCTCAAGTTCCTTCTGCACCGTGACGTCCTTCTGGATACCGATGTAGTAAGTGAGCTGGTCGCGATCGTTGTAGACCGGCGTGATGCTGAGCTCATTCCAGAACATGGAACCGTCCTTGCGATAGTTCCGCAGGATCTGACGACTGGCCCGTCCGTCGCGGATGGCGGCACGGATCTCGTCCAGCGCCTCCTGATCCCGGTCGTCGGCCTGCAGAAAGCGGCAGTCCTGATAGAGGATTTCCTCGGCACTGAATCCAGTCAACCGCTCGAAAGCGGGATTGACGTAGATCAGCACGTTGTCCTCGCCCTCCTGCTCCGCGATGACAATGCCATCGTTGGAGGCATCGACCAGCTTTCGCAGCAGTTCCGCGGGGATGGTTTCCAGATCGTTCATGTCAAAAAGGCGCCTGTATTACCGCTTGGCCGAGCGCACTGATTCAAACGCCGCCGCGGCGACAATCAGTGCTCCGCCCGTGATTGTGCTGGAGCCGGGCAATTCCGACAAGACGAGGGCGGCGAGCACCGTTGCATAGACCACCTGCAGACAGTTGATCAGGCTCACTGAGACCGCGCTGTGATGCCTCAGGGCATTGGCAAACAGGGTGTGCGGCAGCGCCGTGAACACCACGCCCAGCAGCACCAGAAGAAGCCAGACATCCACCTCTCCGTGGAACGAGGCCGGCGAGAGAAAGGGTGCCGTCACCGCCAGCACCACCAGGACCTGGTAGAACATGGCCACTTTGCCCGGATAGCGGTAGAAATGGTGGCGCTGAATCACATTGCGCAGGGCGTACATCAACGCCGACAGCAGCCCCCAGAGCACCCCCTGAGTCACGGTATTGTCCAGGGAGAATTCCGGCACCATCAGATAGACCCCCACAACCACGGCGGCGGCACCCAGCAGGTCCGCGCCACGGACACGCTGGCCGTGAAAGAATGGCTCGAGGAAGACGGTAATCACGGGAAACGTGAACAGCGCCACGATCCCTACCGCCACGCTGGAGACCTGCATGGCATGGAAGTAGGTCGCCCAATGCACGGCGAACAGCAGACCAAGCCCGACAACCAGCAGATACTCACGGCCCGTCGCCAGGCGGATCCGTGAGCGGGTCGCCAGCAGCAACAGGGTGATGGCCAGCGCCGCAAACAGGCTGCGCCAAACGGTGATATCCAGCGCCGGCAGGGGAATGATCCTGGAGAACAGGGCCGTACCACCCAGAAGCAGAATGCCCAGGTGGAGCTGGATCAGGGTGAGATGACGGATTTCCAGGCGCACGAGCCTCCTTGGCAGGCTGTTGAGGCCGCAACTTTCTAGCGTGACTCCGGAGGAAAGCTGGCCAGAGCCAGTTGCAGTTCCAGAGCACCCAGGTCAGCAATGGCCGCGGCGGCATGATCGGCCTCACGATCCATGACTGCCCGCATCAGGCGGCGCATGACCATCAGGTGCTGGTCCACGGCGGCCGCACGGTGACGACGTGACAGGTACAGCACCCGCCGCAGCCCCGGTTCCAGGTCCGCCAGCAGTTCCTGCAGCAACGGGTTGGCAACAATGGGCGAACACGCCCGGGCGAAGGCGAAATTGTACTCGAAGTAGGCCTCTGCATCACCGCGCTCGGCGCAGGCAACCATCTGCTCCACCACCGTGTAGAGCCCCGGGAGGCTCTCCGGTGACCAGCGCTCGGCCACACTGCGAGCCAGGGTCTGGAACAGCGGCGTGACCACCTGATACAGGCAACGCACTTCATCCGAACCGAGTTGCGTCACCATGGCACCCCGGCGCGGCAGAATGCGGACCAGCCGCTGCCGCTCGAGCACCCGCAACGCCTCCCGTAACGGGCCTCGGCTGACACCGAGTTCACGGGCCAGCTGCACTTCCAGAAGACGCGTCCCCGGTGCCAACTCGCCGCGGATGATGCGCTCACCCAGACTCCCGGCCAGAGTCACCGAAAGGTTGGCTTCACCCCCGTCACCGTGTCCCACCGCTTCCACAGTCATGGACCTGTCAGCCTCGACATACCAATAAGTGTCAACAATTCTAACCCCACACCTACTTATGTTGACAATTATTGTTCTTGATGGAGAATTGTTGACACAAAACAGTGAATCACGACCGAGCCAGGAGGCAATCGTGGCCAAGCAGAACAAGAGCCAAGCGGCGCAGCCCGGAGACCGTGTCGCGGTTGTCGCCGGCCTGCGCACCCCGTTCGCCCGTCAGCTCACGGCATTCCGGGATCTGAACGCCATTCAGTTGGGCACCATGGTGACCACCGAGTTGCTGGCGCGCCTGGACCTGGACCCCGCCCTGGTGGAGCGCTTCGTCTACGGCCAGGTGGGCGTGATGCCGGAAGCACCCAACCCGGCGCGGGAGGTGTTACTGGGCTCCGGCATGAGCCCGAAAACAGACGCATACAGCGTCTCCCGCGCCTGCGCCACCAGTTTCCAGTCCACCGCCGACATCGCCAACGCCATCCGCCTGGGCGAGATCGAGGTCGGCATGGCCGGCGGCGCGGACTCTACTTCGGTGCTACCGATCCAGTTCGGCAAAAAGCTGTCCAGGGCCCTGATCCGTACCACCAAGGCAAAGACGCTGGGTGAAAAGCTGAAGCTGTTCAAAGGCATCCGGCCGCGAGATCTGGCACCCAACCCGCCGGCGGTCAAGGACTACTCCACCAATCTCGGCATGGGCGAGATTGCCGAGCAGATGGCCAAGAATCACGGCATCACCCGCCAGGAGCAGGATGAATTCACCCTGCGCTCCCACCAGCTGGCGGCACGCGCCTGGGACGACGGCAAGCTCGACGACGAGGTCATGACCGCGTTCATCCCGCCCTATAGCGGTGAGCCGCTGCAGCGGGACAATAACGTGCGCGGCGACTCCAGCCTGGAGAAGCTCGCACAGCTGCGGCCGGCCTTCGACCGCAAGCACGGCACGGTCACGCCAGCCAACAGTACGCCGCTCACCGACGGTGCCAGTACCCTGGTGCTGATGAAGGAGAGCCGTGCCCGGGAACTGGGCTATGAACCCCTGGGCTTCATCCGCGCGTCGGCGTTCGCCGCCATTGATCCATTCAACGACGCTCTCATGGGGCCGTCCTATGTCACGCCCATGGCCCTGGACCGCGCCGGCCTGACCCTGCGGGACATGGATCTGGTGGACGTCCACGAAGCCTTCGCGGCGCAGACGCTGGCCAACATCAAGAACTGGCCGTCACGGCACTTCGCCCGCGACGTCCTGGGCCGGGACGAGGCCATCGGTGAAATCGACTGGGACCGCTTCAACGTGCTCGGCGGTTCCATCGCCTACGGCCACCCCTTCGCTGCTACCGGCGGCCGCATGATCACCCAGACCCTCAACGAACTGCGGCGCCGCGGCGGCGGGCTCGCGCTGACCACTGCCTGCGCGGCCGGCGGCCTGGGTGCGGCAATGGTTCTGGAGGTAGCGTAATGGCAACGGCAACGGCGGAAACCAATAACATGACCATCTTCTCCATCAACCGGCGCGACGACGGCATCGCCGTGGTCACCATCGACCTTCCCGGGGAGAGCCAGAACGTACTCAACCGGGCGCTCATGGAAGAGGCGGTTCAGTGCGCCGATACCCTGGACAAGGATGACGGCCTCAAGGGCGTGATCTTTATCAGCGGCAAGCCCGGCTCGTTCATCGCCGGTGCCGATATCGACATGCTCCGCAGCTGCACCAGTGCCGCCGAGGTCACCGAACTCTCTCGCGCCGGCCAGGCCTTCATGGACCGCATCGCCAACTTCCGGGTGCCCGTGGTGGCCGCCATCGACGGCAGCTGCCTGGGTGGCGGCCTGGAACTCGCCCTGGCCTGCCACGGCCGGGTGTGCACCGACAGCAACAAGACCGCCCTCGGTGTGCCGGAAGTCATGCTCGGCCTTCTCCCGGGCAGCGGCGGGACGCAGCGCCTGCCGCGTCAGGTGGGCATCCAGGCGGCGCTGGACATGGCGCTCACCGGCAAGCAGATCGTCCCGGCCAAGGCCCGGCGCATGGGCCTGGTGGATGACGTGGTTCCGGCTCCCATCCTGGAGGATGCCGCGGTGAAGCGGGTCAAGGAGCTCCAAGAGAAACAGCGCGGCAACAAGCGACGTCGGAGCTGGATGGACACGCTGCTGGAAGGCAACCCCATCGGCCGACGCATCGTCTTCGACCAGGCCCGCAAGCAGGCGCAGAAGCGCACGCGCGGCAATTACCCCGCCCTGCCCCGGATCATCGAATGCGTCGAGGCCGGCATTCACCAAGGCGTGGAGAAGGGCCTGGAGCTGGAGGCAAAGCGCTTCGGTGAACTTGCCATGACGCCCCAGGCGCGTCAGCTCATGAGCATCTATTTCGCTACCACGGCGATGAAGAAGGACACCGGTACGGAGGCCGACGTTGAACCGCGCCCGGTCCGTCGCGTCGCCGTACTCGGCGCCGGGCTCATGGGTGCCGGCATTGCCTTCGTCATCACCAACAAGGCCGAACTGCCCGTGCGGCTCAAGGACGTCAGAGTGGAAGGCCTGAACAAGGGCATGCAGCACATCAACGGCGAGATCCAGGCAAAGGTCAAACGCCGCAGCCTGACGCCCTTCGAAGCCGACGTGCAGCTCAACCGGGTCACACCCACGCTGGACTACAGCGGCTTCAACGGCATCGACATGGCCATCGAGGCGGTCTTCGAGGATCTGGACCTCAAGCACCGCATGGTCCGGGACGTGGAAACCCACGGCGGTGAACGGACCATTTTCGCCACCAATACGTCGTCGATCCCCATCACCCGCATTGCCGAAGGGGCCGAGCGCCCGCACAACGTCATCGGCATGCATTACTTCTCCCCGGTGGAGAAGATGCCCCTGCTGGAGGTGATCGCCACCGAGCACACCGATCCGGAGGTGATCGCCACCACGGTCGACGTCGGCCGCAAGCAGGGCAAGACGGTGATCGTGGTCAAGGACGGGGCCGGCTTCTACGTCAACCGCATCCTGGCACCCTACATCAACGAGGCCTGCCACATGCTCAGCGAGGGCGTGCCCATCGATCGCATCGACGAGACCATGCTCAACTTCGGCTTCCCGGTGGGGCCGTTCGCGCTGCTGGACGAGGTGGGCCTGGACGTCACGGCCAAGGTCGCCCCGATCCTCCACGAGGCCTTCGGTGACCGCATGAAGCCCGTGGCGGAGGCGAACCGGATGATCGAGGACGGCCGCTACGGCAAGAAGAGCGAGAAAGGCTTCTACAAGTACGGCGGCAAGAAGAAAAAGGGCGGCGACAAGGAGGTGGATGAGAGCGTCTATTCGTTGCTGGGCGTCGACCCGAGCAACCAGGCCCCGGCGGACGACATCATCGACCGCACCCTGCTGCTGATGGTCAACGAGGCGGCCCGCTGCTGGGACGAGGGGGTGATCCGCACCCTGCGCGACGGTGACATCGGTGCCGTCTTCGGCATCGGTTTTCCGCCCTTCCGCGGCGGCCCGTTCCGCTACATGGACGCCCGCGGCATCAAGGAAACGGTGGAGCGCCTGCGGGAACTCCAGGGCAAGCACGGCGAGCGGTTCGCGCCGGCACCCATCCTGGAGCGCATGGCGTCCAACGGCGAGACGTTCCACACGGACTGAGTCGCGCCGCATCCTCACCGTAGGAGCGGAGCAAGCCGCGACCATTGCAGAGCATCAGCGCAGGCTCTTCAGGTGCCTTTGATCCGGGGCCGCCGATCGGGTACTCCGGTCACGGACACGCTGTGAATACATCCGTGTACGCTCGGCACTGGCCATCCATGGCCAGTGACGGTCCGTGACCGGAGCACCCGATCAGCGGCCGAGGATGCTTGACGGTGTGGCGCCTGGGTTCGTTTCGGCGCCGGGTGCTCTGCAATGGTCGCGGCTTGCGCCGCTCCTACGCGGTGCGGGACGTCTGTTCCAGGCGGGCTGCAAGCAGGTCCTGCTCCACCTGTTCCCAGTCCGGCGCCGCCCCTGCACCGGCAATGCACTCCACGCGGCTGTCCGTACGCCAGGCGCAGAGCCGCACGCTCAACGCCCCCTCGGCACGATCGAACAGCAACCAGCCGTCGTCACACCGGAACACACCCTTGACCCGCTGGGACGGATGAATCCCACGCAGAACCTCGGCCAAACGATCCGCGTCGAAAACGTCGCCGGGGTGAAAGCGCCAGCCACAGGCATCCAGGCCCTGCCCCTGGTCGCGGACGCGCACCGGCAGCCCCGGTCGCGGCTCCCCGGTGTCCTCGGCGCCGTGGACATGACCATGCACGTGGCCGTGATCATGATGGGCCTCGGGGTGGCGGGCCACACGGCCGGAACCGGCCTGGACATCCAGCCACTCGGGATCCAGTGCACCGTTCTCGGTGGTCGCCACCACCGCCTTGGACGGGTAAAGCGTCGCTCCCCAGTCCCGGAATCGCTGCAGGGCGGCCTCGTCGCAGAGGTCCTGCTTGTTGCCCACCAGGACATCCGCCATTTCCACCTGATCCTGGAAGGTACTGTCACTCGTCACCCACTCATCATCCAGGCGGCGCGGATCCACCAGGCAGACGGTGGCGCGGACGTCCAGCGCCTCTGCCAGCCCCTCGCCACGCAGCGTATCCAGCACCCGCGCCGGGTGCCCCACGCCGGTGGGCTCGATCAGCAGCCGGTCCGGCAGTGCTTCGCGCAGCAGCCGCGTCAGGGTAACCTGCAGGGGTGCCCCCATGGTGCAGCACAGGCAGCCCCCGGGCAGTTCCCGGATTACGGGCTCACCGTGTTCCGGTGCAACAGCCGCGGCGTCAACGCCGATCTGGCCGAACTCGTTCACCAGCACGGCCCAGCGCTCGTTCGCCGGCGCCCCGTTCAGCAATGCCCGCACCGCCGTGGTCTTGCCCACGCCGAGGAAGCCGGTGATCAGGTTGGTCGGAACGTCCGTGATACGTTGGCGTGACATGCAGTTCATCCGTCAATCTGGAAGCCCGCGGGGCTGTGGACAGGGTGATAACGCGTTACACTATAACAAATTGCAACAGGAAGCCGGAGATCAATGCTCGCGCTTGAAGGGATCACCCATCGCTACCGTGACGGCAGCACTGTCTCCCTGCCCTCCTGGCAGGGCAGGAGCGGTGAACACTGGGCCATTGTCGGCCCTTCCGGCAGCGGCAAGAGCACGTTCCTGCATATCCTGGCCGGGCTGCTTCGGCCCGCCTCCGGCCGGGTCGTGGTCGGTGACCAGGAACTCCACACCATGGGGGAGCGCGCGCTGGATCGCTTCCGGGGGCGGCATATCGGCCTCGTGTTCCAGAGCCTGCACCTGATCGGGGCGCTCACGGTTGCGGACAACCTGCGACTGGCCCGTTACTTCGCGGAGCTTCCCCGGGACGACGCCCGGATACGGGCAGTGTTGGGGCGGCTGGACATCAACGAGCTTGCGGACCAGTATCCGCACCGACTGAGTCAGGGCCAGGCACAGCGCGTGGCCATTGCGCGAGCGCTGGTCAACGAACCGCTGGCCATTCTGGCGGACGAGCCCACCTCGGCTCTGGACGACCGCAACTGTCGGCAGGTCATGGCGCTGCTCACCGAGCAGGCCCGGGACAGCGGTGCCGGTCTGGTCGTGGCCACCCACGACGGCCGGGTACGCGAATACATGGAGCACACACTGGAACTCCCTGCCGGCACCACGGAGGCACACCATGCGTGATGGGCAAGAAGGTGCGCTTGCCGGGAAACATGGCGGCATGAACATGGCTCGTCTGAGCCTGGCGTACCTGCGTCGCAATGCCCTCTCGGCCACACTGAACCTGCTGCTGCTGGCCCTGGGCATCGCTACCATTACCGTGCTCCTGCTGTTCGGCCATCAGATGGAGCAGCGCCTGAGCCGCGACGCAGCCGGGATCGATCTGGTGGTCGGTGCCAAGGGCAGCCCCATGCAGCTGATTCTCTCCAGCATCTACCACATTGACGCGCCCACCGGGAACATTCCCATGCAGGACGCCAACTGGGTGCGGGAACACCCGCTGGTGGCGGATACCATCCCCCTGGCACTGGGTGACAGCTACCGGGGTTTCCGCATTGTCGGTACCAGCCACCAGTACGCAGCGCATTACGGTGGAACACCCCGGCGTGGTGAAATGTGGCAGGACGACATGGAAGCCGTACTCGGTGCCGACGCCGCCGAGCGAACCAACCTGGGCGTGGGTGACAGGTTCGTCGGCGTCCACGGCATCGCCGCTGATGGCGCCGCCGGCGGCGAGGTCCACGATGATCACCCCTATCGCATTACCGGCGTGCTCGAGCGCACGGGCACGGTTCTGGACCGTCTCATCCTGGTGAGCGTCCCCAGCGTCTGGCAGGTGCATGACCATGATCATGACCACGACGACGAAGAACACTCCGACAGCGGTGAACACGCCTACGAGGATGAGGCGCCTGAGCACGTTCACGAGGACGACCACGAGGACCACAACGGCGACGACGCCGCGGCGGAGCATGGGCACGACGACGAGCGCGAGCTGACCGCCCTGCTGGTCCAATACCAGTCGCCACTGGCCGCCGTCACCCTGCCCCGGGTGGTCAATAGCCGGGGTGCCCTGCAGGCGGCAGCACCCGCCTACGAGACGGCGCGTCTGATGCGCATGCTCGGGGTGGGCATGAACACCCTCCAGGCGTTCGGCTGGATGCTGGTCCTGGCCGCAGGACTGGGCGTGTTCATCGGCCTGTACAACGCCCTCAAGAATCGCCGTTATGACCTGGCGCTGATGCGTGCCCTGGGGGCATCCCGCGGCAAACTGTTCCTCCACGTGATGTGTGAAGCGGTGCTGCTGGCGCTGGCGGGGGCTCTGCTCGGCCTGCTCCTGGGCCACCTGGCCGCCGAGGTACTGGGGCAGATGTTTCGCCACACGCAGCAGCTGAACATGACAGGCCTGGTCTTCGTACCGCAGCAGCTGTGGCTGGTGGCCATGGCGGTGGGCGTCGGCGCACTGGCGGCGCTGATCCCCGCCATCCGGGCCTACCGCACCGACATTGCGGAAACCCTGAGCCGCGGGCGCTGACCCCGCGGACGGCTCAATCAAACAGGTGACGCATGCGTACGCGATTGCTTTTCGTTTCCGTCCTCGTGCTCGCGCTCACCGGTTGCGGCGACGACACCGAGTCCGTCGACGCTGACAATACCCCGGTTCAGGCCGATGCCGTCAGCAACGGGAGCGGCGAAGGCGGTGCAGCCATTCGCGTCTACATGAAGGATATGGACGAGTTCGGCGAAGTTGCCGGACTGACGACGTCCCGGGAGGAATTTCTCGATCTCGCCATCGCCCTCGAGGATGACGACGGTGAGCGCGTCTCCTCCGCGGAACTTGAAGTCAGTTCCCTGGTGGGCAATGAACTCAGCGACAGCCGCCTGGAAACCGATGGTGATGGTCTGGCGGAACTGCGTTTCCGCCCCATCCTCCCCGGCGAGGACACCCTGACCTTCACCGGCGACGGCATCAGCAAGCAGCTCACCGTCTATGTTACCGACGAAGCCTTCGGCCATCCTCTGGAACACATGGAGGAGCGAGCCACCGAACTGCCCGACGTCGATGGCACGGTCTCCTGGGATCTCCTGGGTAGCGTGGACAGCCGCGAGGGCGACCACGGTCTGCTGGAGCCGACGTTCAGTGACGAACTGCGGGAGCTGGACGGTCGCGAGGTCAAGATCCAGGGGTTCATGATGCCGCTGGACAACAGCGAGAAACAGCAGCATTTCCTTGTCAGCCGCACGCCGCCGAGCTGTTTCTACTGTCTGCCCGGCGGGCCCGAGAGTGTCATCGAGGTCAAGGCGCAGCGCCCCATGGAATTCAGTTTCGATCCGGTCGTGCTCTCCGGGGACATGCAGCTGGTGGAAAACAGCGACATGGGCCTGTTCTACCGGCTGGAGAACGCGCGCCGGGAGTAGCAACGGGACATCACAACCCTGCGTCCACCAGTGCGCCGGCGAGTGCATGGCCGCTAAGCCAGGCATCCTCCACGCGGGAACCGTGGCACCAGTCGCCGCAGACGCCCACACCCTGCTGTGCAGCCAGCAGGTAGCCGTCGTCCAACGGGGCCATGCACTGGCTGTAACGCCAGCGGTGGCAGCGGAGTATTTCCGTCGGCCCGGTAATACCGGTCATGCTCCGCACCCGCTCCGCCATGTCGCGACCCACGGAACCGGCATCATCCTCCAGTCGGGCCTCGGAAAACGCGCCCGCCGCGTGGGCAATCCACACATCCGACCGCTCCCGGCCCGGCTTGCTGCCATCCCGGGCCAGCCAGCGCAACGTGTCATCCGCCACGAAGGCGGCGTCGAAATCCGGCGCCTCCCCATCCACGCGGACCACCACCGACCAGCATGGCCGCATGGCCACACCGCCGGCACGCTCGGCAAATTCCGGCGCCACCAGTTGCAGAAGCGGCACCGCCTGGGCCGGAGGCACTGCCACCACCACCGCATGAAAGGCCCCGGCGGAGCGTCCCTCCTCGGTCTGCAACCACCATCCGCCGGGCTCACCCGTAATCCCGGTGACCCGGGTGGCCGGCAATAGATCCAGTTCCTGGGCCAGGTTTCGGGTCACGGCACTCATGCGCGGCCCCCCCACCCAGCGCTGCGGGCCATCGTCGACATCCACCACGCCGCCGGCGCCGACCCGGACCAGACGACCATCCCAGGGTGCGGCAACCCCCTGGCGACACCACTCCTCAACCGCGGCAACGAACTCGGGATGGCGGGCAGTAAAGTACTGGGCGCCGAGATCGGCCTGCCAATCCGGCCCACGCGCCGTGGTCATGCGCCCGCCCGGCCCACGCGCCTTCTCCAGCACGGCCACCTGCATGCCCGCTTCCCGCAGGCGTCGGGCGCAGGCCAGCCCGGCCAGTCCGGCACCGATAACCGCCACATGCGTCGGCTTGCTCAATGGCTACCGCCTCCTCTCGAATATCGCTTCCGCTACCGTGACAACGCCGTCAATCCGGCCGTACGGCCCATGTCATTGTTGACGCGCCAGCGGGCTTTCACGCAGCCCGACATGGCCCACTCCGGGCAGCTTGACAGCCAGCCCGAAGGGATCGACGCCGATCACCATACCCAGAATGTTCACTTCAAGGCCTTCGACGCGGGCGATCCCGACGCTGGCCACACCGTTCACCGAGACCTGGTAGCCGGTGCCGCTGGGCATGGGCGCCAACAACGCCCCCGAGAGATAGTCTTTGCCTACCGCCGTGGGTGGCAGGGCTGCATCCAATCCTGACACCTCCCGGATCAGCCAGGCCACGAAGGTATTGCTGTTGGGGCCTGGCCAGACAGCGTAGTCGCCGTTGTGGGGGTAACGTTCAACAGCGTCGGCAATGCGCGGGATCAATGCACTGGCTTCGTCCCCACGGAGATCCAGCAGCAGCTTGGACGCGCTTCCGAACCAGTTTCTGTCCGGGATACCGAAGCCCGAAGCCACCCGACCGCCCCGCCAACTGGTAACCTCATAAACCCGGTAGCGCTCCGCACCCGCCTCCTTGGCCGCAACCCAGCTGTGGACGGCGAACACGCCCCGCCAGCTGAACGCCCGGGCCGCATAGACCTGGACCACTGCCCCAGGGTGTGCATCCGGCTCTGGAGCCATGCCGGCGCTTTCCCGGTTCGCCTCATGCCAGCCGGTGTTCACGCCGGCGGCATCGGTCACATAGAGATAGGCCGGACCACCAAGGAGAACAATCAGGAATAGCCCAACACCGATCAGCCAGCGCATACGTTGAACCTCACCCTATCGCGGACACAATCCGCCTCTGGCCGCGAAAGAAAGGGCTTGGCACGGGACGTCGGTAGGGAACCCTTGAGAAACATGGCGGAGAGGGAGGGATTGCTGCGGCGCTCCGCGCCTTGCCCTCCGGGTCGTTGCCGCTGCCGCGGCAACGGGCTGCGCCTCGCGGCGCGGTCGAACCGAATTGTCCATCCGGGGGTTCGAATCCCCGGGGTCATCATGTTTTCAAGGGCTGCCTGCGGCAACCCTTGGAAAACATGGCGGAGAGGGAGGGATTGCTGCGGCGCTCTGCGCCTTGCCCTCCGGGTCGTTGCCGCTGCCGCGGCAACGGGCTGCGCCTCGCGGCGCGGTCGAACCGAATTGTCCATCCGGGGGTTCGAATCCCCGGGGTCATCATGTTTTCCAAGGGCTGCCTGCGGCAACCCTTGGAAAACATGGCGGAGAGGGAGGGATTCGAACCCCCGGGCCCTTGCGGGCCAACGCATTTCGAGTGCGCCCCGTTCGACCGCTCCGGCACCTCTCCACATCACGCGGCTCGTGAGTCGCGCGGCGCGTAGTCTACAATAGTTTTCCGGTCAGACTCCAACGGTTCCGGAAAGAAGGCCTCATGGTGCATCTGCTGCTGCGATTCCTGATTGCCACACTTGCTCTGCTGATCGGCGGCCTCGCGTTGACCGGACAGCTGCAGCAGGAGCGGAACCTGCTGCAGCAGGTCCAGACAGAAGGGACGCTGGTGGTGGTCACCCGCCTTGGCCCGACCACGCTCTACGAGACCGGCGACGGCCTGGCTGGCATGGACTACGACCTGGCACGCGGATTCGCCGATTTTCTTGACGTGGAACTGCGGTTGATCATCGCCCGCAACAAGACCGAGATGTATCAGGCCCTGGCCTCCGGCAGTGCCCACCTTGCCGCCGGGGCCCTAAGCATCGTCGACAGCCGACGCTCCTTCTTTCACTACAGCACGCCCTACGCCGAGGTGGATCAGCACTTGATCTACCGACGCGGCGAGCCGGCTCCGGAATCTGTCCAGGAGCTTGCCGGCTTCCACGGCGCGCGGGTACGCGTCATGGCCAACAGCCATGCCGCCGACAAACTGCGCGACCTCGCCAATAGCGACATCCGGCAATCCTGGGACATCGCCGCCGAAACCGACGTGCGGGAACTGCTCTATGATGTCTGGACCCGGGCCATCGACTACACCATCGTCGATTCCAACGCCCTCGCCCTGAATCAGAACTACTACCCGGAGCTGCGTGTCGCGTTCACCTTCGACGAAGGCCAGGAGCTGGCCTGGGCGTTTCTCGATGACGGCGACACCAGCCTCCATGAAGCCGCCGAAGAGTTCCTGGGCACCATCCGCGAGGACTCGACCCTGGCCGACATCCGCGAGCGATACTACGGCTACCTCAGTGGTTTCGACTATGTGGGCGCCCGCGTTTTCCTGCGTCACGTGACTGAGCGCCTTCCGCAGTTCCGGGACACTTTCCAGCAGGCGGGCGAGGAGTATGGCGTGGACTGGCGCCTGTTGGCGGCCATCGGCTACCAGGAGTCCCACTGGGACCCGGAAGCCGTATCACCCACCGGGGTCCGCGGACTGATGATGCTCACCCAGCGTACCGCCACTGAGCTCGGTGTAAGCAATCGCCTGGATCCCGAGGAAAGCATCCGCGGTGGCGCCCGCTACTTCGCTTCCCTGCGGCAGCGCCTGTCCGACGACATCGAGGAGCCGACACGGACCTGGATGGCACTCGCATCATACAACGTGGGCATGGGACATCTGCAGGATGCCCGCAGGATCACCGAGCAGGAGGGTGCCAACCCCGACAGCTGGTCCGACATCCGTGAGCATCTGCCACTGCTGGCGCAGCCCGAATGGTACCAACAGACCCGATTCGGCCACGCCCGCGGCTGGGAGCCCGTGCAGTACGTTCGTGGCGTGCGCAGCTACTATGCGCTGCTGCGCCGGATCACGGACCCGGGGCAGTTCAGCATTAGTCCCGAGGCCAACCCGGAGCACCGCCGACAGTTCCAGCCGCGGGACGCCGGACATCTCCGGCTGCCACGGACCCTGGAGGCATTGCACTGAGCCATTGCCGGACTGCGTGCGGTATTGTCTTCAGCGCCTTGAGCGAAAGAATCCACGCAGGAGTTCGGCGCTCTCCTCGGCAAGCACACCACCCTGCCAGATGACGTCATGATTATGCAGCCCGGGCTCCAGTAGCCGGAAGCAGCTCTCCACCGCGCCGGTTCGCGGCTCGCTGGCTGCAAAGACCAGACGGGCGACGCGGGCATGCACCAGGGCGCCGACACACATGACGCAGGGCTCCAGCGTCACATACAGCGTGGTTCCGGTGAGCCGGTAGTTGCCCGCCCGGGACGACGCCGCCCGCAGGGCGTGGATTTCAGCATGCACGGTGGGGTCCGCCGCCCCGATGGGGTGATTCCAGCCCCGCGCCAGCACACCGCCGTCACGGACCAGCACCGCGCCCACCGGCACCTCCCCCGCCGCCTCGGCACGGCGCGCCTCGAGCAGGGCCTGCTCCATCCAGTGCCGGTCCTGCTCGTGCTGATCCTCCGCCTGCACGCCGCTGCTCATGGGGACGGCGCCGTCATTCCCACTCGATGGTTGCCGGCGGCTTGCCGGAAATGTCGTAGACCACACGGGAGATGCCTTCGATCTCGTTGATGATACGGCGGCTGACGTGGTCCAGGAACTCGTAGGGCAGATGCGCCCAGCGGGCGGTCATGAAATCGATGGTCTCCACGGCGCGCAGGGCGATCACGTGCTCGTAGCGGCGCCCGTCGCCGGTAACGCCCACGGACTTCACCGGCATGTAGACGGCAAACGCCTGGCTCACCTTGTTGTAGAGATCATGCTTCCACAGCTCCTCGATGAAAATCGCGTCGGCCCGGCGCAGCGGGTCGGTATACGCCTTGCGGATCTCGCCGAGGATACGGACACCCAGGCCCGGCCCGGGGAACGGGTGACGGTGCACCATGTCGTAGGGCAGCCCGAGCTCGACACCGATACGGCGCACCTCGTCCTTGAACAGCTCCCGCAGGGGCTCGATGAGTTTGAGGTTCATCTTGTCCGGCAGGCCGCCCACATTGTGGTGGGACTTGATGACGTGGGCCTTGCCGGTGGCGGCGCCGGCGGACTCGATCACGTCCGGGTAGATGGTGCCCTGGGCCAGCCAGCTGACGTCGGTGATCTTCTCGGCTTCGTCGTCGAACACGTCGATGAACATGTTGCCGATGATCTTGCGCTTCTGCTCCGGATCACTGACACCGGCCAGCGCCTTGAGGAAGCGGTTCTCGGCATCCACGCGGATGACGTTGACACCCATGTGCCTGGCGAAGGTGGCCATGACATGATCGCCTTCACCCAGGCGCAAGAGCCCGTTGTCCACGAACACGCAGGTGAGCTGATCACCGATAGCCCGGTGCAGCAGCGCCGCCACCACCGAGGAGTCCACCCCGCCCGACAAACCCAGGAGCACCTTGTCACTGCCCACCTGCTCGCGGATGCGGGCGATGCTGTCGTCAATAATGTTGCCCGGCGTCCAGTTGCCGCTGCAGCCGCAGAGTTCGCGCACGAAACGGGTCAGAATGCGCTGTCCCTGGACCGTATGGGTCACCTCCGGGTGGAACTGCACGCCGTACCAGAGCCGCTGGTCGTCGCCGATGCCGGCCACCGGTGCAGCGTCGTTGCTGGCAATGCACTTGAACCCCTCCGGAGGTTCGGTCACCCGGTCACCGTGGCTCATCCACACATCCAGCATGCCGTAGCCTTCCGGCGTGGTGTGATCCTCGATGTCCCGGAGCAGCCGGGAGTGGCCACGCGCCCGCACCCGGGCAAAGCCGAATTCCTTGTGCGACGATGGCTGCACGGTGCCACCCAACTGCGACGCCATGGCCTGCATGCCATAGCAGATGCCCAGCAGTGGCACACCCAGCTCGAACACCGGCGCGGGAATGCGAGGCGTCTCGCTGAAGGTCACCGATTCAGGCCCGCCCGAGAGAATCACGCCACTGGGAGCAAAGGTGCGGATTGCCTCCGGATCGCAATCACAGGCGTAGATCTCGCAGTAGACGCCTGCTTCGCGGACACGGCGGGCAATGAGCTGGGTGTACTGGGAGCCGAAATCGAGAATGAGAATGCGTTCAGCGTGAATGTCCTGGGCCATGACGGGTTCCAACGGCAGAATCGAAACGAACGCGCCGCCCGGTTGGGCGGCGCGACGGGGTGGATCAGTCGGTGCGGTAGTTGGGCGCTTCCTTGGTGATGGTCACGTCGTGGACGTGGGATTCCCGGACGCCGGCATTGGTAATGCGCACGAATTCGGGACGGGTACGCATCTCCTGGATATCGTGGCAGCCCGTGTAGCCCATGCTGGCGCGCAGCCCGCCCAGCAGCTGATGAACAATGGCCACGAGGCTGCCCTTGTAAGGCACACGCCCCTCGATACCCTCGGGCACCAGCTTCTCCACTTCCTCGGACGGGTCCTGGAAGTAACGGTCGCTGGAGCCCTGCGCCATGGCACCCAGGGAACCCATGCCGCGGTAGGACTTGTACGAGCGCCCCTGGAACAGTTCCACCTCGCCCGGGGCCTCCTCGGTACCCGCAAACAGCCCGCCGATCATCACTGCGTGGGCACCGGCCGCGACCGCCTTGGCGAGATCGCCGGAATAACGCACGCCGCCGTCGGCGATCAGCGGCACGCCGGTCCCCTCCAGCGCAGCGGCAACGTTGGACACGGCACTGATCTGCGGCACACCGACCCCGGCCACCACCCGGGTGGTGCAGATGGAGCCCGGTCCGATGCCCACCTTCACGGCGTCCGCCCCGGCCTCAACCAGCGCCCGCGCCGCGTCACCGGTTGCGATGTTGCCGCCAATCACCTGCACATCGGGATAGTGCTGCTTGACCCACCTGACCCGCTCGAGAACGCCACTGGAGTGTCCGTGGGCGGTATCCACCACCAGCACGTCCACCCCGGCGCGGGACAGCGCCTCAATGCGTTCCTCGGTGTCACCCCCAGTCCCCACGGCGGCCCCCACCCGCAACCGGCCGTGCTCGTCCTTGCAGGCATTGGGGTAGTCCTTGGCCTTCTGGATGTCCTTGACGGTAATCAGCCCGCGCAGCCGGAAATCGTCATCCACCACCAGCACCTTTTCAATGCGGTACTGATGCATGAGCTCCAGGATCTCCTCCCGGGGGGCACCTTCGCGTACGGTGACCAGGCGATCCCGACCGGTCATGATCTCACTCACCGCCGCCGTGGTGCGCGTCTCGAAGCGCAGGTCACGGCTGGTCACGATACCGGTGAGCCGGCTGTCCTTGTCCACCACCGGCACGCCCGAGATGGAGTGCTGACGGGTGAGTTCCAGCACCTCGGCGATGGACTTGTCCGGCATCACCGTGATCGGCTCCTTGATCACGCCACTCTCGAACTTCTTCACGCGGCGCACGTGAGCTGCCTGTTGGTCCACCGACATGTTCTTGTGGACGATACCGATGCCACCCTGTTCCGCCAGGGTGATGGCGAACCCGGCCTCGGTGACCGTATCCATGGCGGCTGATACGATCGGAATGTTGACACGGATGTCCCGCGTCAGCGGTGATGACAGGTCCGCCTCACGGGGCAACACGTCGGAATATGCCGGAAGGAGAAGGACATCATCGAAGGTCAGCGCTTCCTGGGCGATTCGCATGGGCGGGCACCTTGGCTCGGAACGGCTTGCGGAGGTTAGCCGCGTATTATAGGAAGCGCTGCGCTGCAGCGTAAAGGAAACACTGAGTAAATGTGCGCCATTCGCCCATCACGGACAACAGTCATTGGCCATGCAAGTGCCCGAATCCCGTAACAACACCGATGAACGGCCGGTCCTGACCGTCTCGCGGCTCAACCGCGAGGTGCGCGAACTCCTGGAGAGCGGACTGCCGGCGGTCTGGGTGGAGGGGGAGCTGTCGAACCTGGCACAACCCGCCTCCGGACACTGGTACTTCAGCCTCAAGGACCAGCGTGCCCAGATCCGCTGCGCCATGTTCCGCCAGCGCAATCGTCTGGTCCGCTTCCCCCCGGAAAACGGCCAGCAGGTGCTGGTGCGCGGACGGATCAGCCTGTATGAACCCCGGGGCGACTACCAGCTGATCGTCGAAAGCATGGAAGAGGCCGGCGACGGCGCCCTGCGGCGCCAGTTCGAGGAATTGCGGCACAAGCTGGAGGCCGAAGGCCTGTTCGCCGAGGAGCGCAAGCGGCCGCTGCCGGCCCTGCCGCGTCGCATTGGAGTCATCACCTCCCCTTCAGGCGCAGCTATCCGGGACGTCCTCCAAGTCCTGGCGCGCCGCTTTCCGGCGCTCCCCGTCATGATCTATCCGGTGCCGGTGCAGGGACGGGATGCCGCCTCGGAAATCAGGCAGATGCTTGAGAAGGCTGCCCGGCGCGGCGATGCCGACGTCTTGCTGGTCACCCGCGGCGGTGGCTCACTGGAGGATCTATGGCCATTCAACGACGAGGCCCTGGCGCGGGCGATTGCGGCCTGCCCCATCCCGGTGGTCAGCGGTGTCGGCCACGAGGTGGATGTCACCATCGCCGACCTGGTTGCCGACCAGCGCGCACCGACCCCGTCCGCCGCCGCCGAGCTGCTCAGTCCCGACGGCGCCGCCTGGCGGCGCCAGTTTCAGGCGCTGTCGGACCGCCTCACCTGGCTCCAGCAGCAGCACCTGGGCAGCGCCAGACAGCGCCTCGACCACCTGCTCACCCGGCTGCGACAGCAGCATCCCGGGCGACGCCTGCGCGATCACGCGCAGCGCCTGGACGAGCTCGACGGACGCCTGCGCCAGGCGTGGCGGACCGGCCAGCACCTTCGCCGCACGCGTCTGGGTCAGGCACGCCAGCGGCTTTACACAGGTTCCCCCCGATGGGCCATCCGCCAGGGCGTGGAACGGACCCGGGAACTGCAACAGCGCCTGGAAGGCGCGCAGCGACGTGAACTCCAGCGCCGTCGGGAGCGCCTGGGGGCCCTGGCCCGCACCCTGGAGACGGTCAGCCCGCTGGCCACCGTCAGCCGCGGTTACGCAATCATCCAGCGACCCGACAACGGCGCCGTGGTCCGCAACGCCGGCGATGTACAACCCGGCGATCCATTGACCGCGCGGCTGGCACAGGGTCGACTGGAATGCCGTGTTGAAGCCATCCACGACGAGGACGCATCGCCATGAGAGCCATGATCCTGGCCCTGGTACTGGGGCTGATCCCGGGACATCTCCTCGCCACCGTGCCCGAGCACCGGCCGGTCCCCGGGGGTGTCGCCGTGGTCGACCTGGGGACGCCATCCGACGAAGCGCGGCCCACCGCCCACCATGACGAGCGTCCGGTCCTGGTGGTGGATCACCAGGGGCACTGGCACGCGGTGGTGGGGATTGGACTGGATGCAGAAACCGGCACCACCGCAGTCCACATCGAAGACGGGGCCGTGGAATTCACCATCGAACACCGCGAGTACGCCGAGCAGCGCATCACCCTGGACGACGACGAACAGGTCAGTCCCGGCGAAGAGACCCTTGAGCGCATCCGCAGGGAACACGCGGAGATCCAGAGAGCCCGGGATACCCGCAGTGACGGCGAGCCGGCGAGCCTGCAGCTGGAGCTCCCGGTGGAGGGGCGGTTTACCAGCCCCTTCGGCCTGCGGCGCTATTTCAACGATCAGCCGCGTAACCCGCACAACGGACTGGACATCGCCAACGATCCGGGGACTCCCATCGGCTCGGCAGCCAGCGGCGAGGTCATCGAGACCGGGGAATATTTCTTCAACGGCAAGACCGTCTTTGTCGACCATGGCGGCGGCTTCGTGACCATGTACTGCCACATGCAGGACATCGACGTGGCCAACGGTGACCGCGTGGAACGGGGCGAGCGCATCGGCACCGTGGGCGCCACGGGCCGGGTCACCGGTCCGCACCTGCACTGGACGGTCTACCTCAATGGCGAGGCGGTGGACCCCCTGCTGTTTGTCGAAGGCGAAGACGCCGACTTCAACGAAGCCGACTGAGTCCCCTTGCCCGCCCGTGGCCGTTACCAGACCGTTGCGCCCCGGAGCCGCCGGGCGGCTCCCGGGGCCTCTGGCTGGTCAGCCAAAGCGTTCCCGACCGTGAGGGGCGTCCAGATCCACCATCGGCGCACGGGCCACGATACCGGTGGGGTTGATGAAGCCGTGGCTGCGGTAATAGTGCTGCCGGATATGATCCATGTTGGTGGTTTCACGGAACGCCGGACGCTGGTAGAGATCCCGGAGGTAGTTCAGCAGGTTCGGGTAATCCATGATCCGGCGCTGGGAGCACTTGAAATGCACCGAGTACACCGGGTCGAACCGGACCAGCGTGGTGAACAGGCAGATGTCCGCCTCGGTGACGCGGTCACCGCAAAGGAATCGCTGCTCGCCCAGCACCGTGTCCCAGTGATCCAGGGCCGCGTAGAGGGCGTCGGCGGCCTCGTCGTAGGCCTCCTGGGACTGGGCGAAGCCGCACTTGTACACGCCATTGTTCACCGGCTCGTAGATGGCATCGATGGTGTGATCCACCGCGTCGATCAGGTTTGCCGGCGCAAAGTCCGTCGCATCGGTGGCCACCGCGTTCCAGTCGTGGTCCAGCATCCGCAATAGCTCACGGGATTCATTGTTGACGATGGTGCCCTCGCGGCGATCCCACAACAGCGGCACGGTCACCCGTCCCGTGAAGGCGGAATCCGCAGCCACATAGACATCCCGCAGATACCGCGCCTGGTGCACGGGATCCCCGGTGCTGCCGGGGTAGTCCCGGAATTCCCAACCGTCATCCAGCATCAGCGGGTGCACCACGGAGACGGAAATAGCCGACTCCAGCCCCTTGAGCCGCCGCATGATCAGAATCCGGTGCGCCCAGGGACAGGCGTAGGAAACATACAAGTGGTACCGCTGCGCCTCCGGGCGGAAGCGTTCGCCGGGGGCGTCCACGGTGCGCTCCCTGAACACGGACTCCTGGCGCACGAATCGCCCCTTGTTGTCCGGCTCGTAACCCTGCGTATACCATTGCCCGTCGATCAGTCGACCACCCATTGCCTGTTGCTCCTGCTCGGTGAATGTTCACCAACAGGATAGTCCGATTTCGGACTTTTTCAACCCCGGGAAGGCTCAGCGACACCGACAGGCAAAAAAAACCCGGGCCGGCAACGCCTGACCCGGGTCTCGAAGAGCACGGTGAGGGTTACTGGGGTGCCATACCGCCGCCGCCCTGGCCGCCTTGGCCACCCATGCCTCCCTGCATTTCTTCCTGAATGCGCTGGAAGTCTTCGATCATTTCATCGGTGTCGGGCTCGATGTCCCGCATGGCATCCATGAGATCGTCCTGGAAGGCCTGCTGTGCCTCCACGACTTCGTCATCCTGCATGGCGACCTGTTGCGCTTCCTGAAGATCCTGCTGCGCCTGCTGGGCTTCCTGCAGCATCTGCTGGCGCTCCTCGTCGGACAGGCTCTCGTCCTGGATCTGGCCCTGGACGTTCTCCAGGGTTTCCATGCTGGAGTCCGGATCATAACCGGCCTCTTCCATCTTGCGGACCACCAGATCCTCCAGCTCATCGCGCTGAGCCTCCAGACCGGGGTTGTCCTCGAGCGCCTGCTGCTGAACTTCCGCCAGCCGCTGCTGGATCTGCTGGAGCTCCATCTGCGGGCCGCCTTCCTGGCCACCTTGACCCCCTTCAAGCTGCGCCACCGCACTGCCGGTAAAGGCAAGTGCAGCAACAGCAACGAGGGCTCGCAGCGCCCCGGTTCCAATCATCTGAGTTCGCATAGTCAGGCTTTCTCCCAATTGCGGCCTAGTGTGGCCAGTCTCGCGTAAAGTTTTAAAGCTTAGCAGCCAGTTATAGAAGCGTGTCAAACTTCGGCACGATCAGCGGCTACTCAGGGGGTGTGACGCCTGAGAATCCTGCAGGTTCCATCAGACCGCATGATTTTTTTGCTCCGGGTCTCTTCCCGGGAGCAGGCGGCCTTGCCGCTGCGCCGTCGGGGCGGCTATCCTACGCGCCTCTCCAGCCAGGTTCCCGCTCCGGAACCGGGGCGTGTCCGCCGCCACCTGGTCCAATCCGCCCCCGGGGCATCAGCGGCAATGCTTCCTGAAAGGTCAGCAACAGCATCATGAGCGCACTTTCCGTGCAGCACCTGGACAAGACCTACAAAGGCGGCGTCACCGCACTGCGAGACGTCAGTCTGGGCGTTGGTGAAGGCGACTTCTTCGGCCTTCTGGGCCCCAACGGGGCCGGCAAGTCCACGCTGATCGGCATCATCAGTACACTGGTGACGGCCACCGGCGGCCGCATCGAGATCTTCGGCCATGATCTGGCGCGCCACCCCTGGGAGGCGAAGACCCGGCTCGGCCTGGTGCCCCAGGAGTTCAACTTCAACGGCTTCGAGACGGTGGAGCAGATCGTGCTCAACCAGGCGGGATACTACGGCATTCCACGCTCTCGTGCCCGCCAGCGCGCCGAGCGCTACTTGCGCAAGCTGGGACTCTGGGACAAGCGCAAGGACGCCGCCAGGACGCTCTCCGGTGGCATGAAACGCCGCCTCATGATTGCCCGCGCTCTGGTTCACGAGCCGCCGCTGCTGATCCTCGACGAGCCCACCGCGGGAGTGGACATCGAACTGCGTCGTTCCATGTGGGAGTTCCTGCGGGACATCAACCAGCGCGGCACCACCATCATCCTGACCACGCACTATCTCGAGGAGGCAGAGACGCTCTGCGAGCGTATCGCCATCATCGACGAGGGGCGGATCATCGAGAACACGGGCACCCAGGCACTGCTCAATCGCCTCAACACCCATGCCTTCATCCTCGATGCCACTGGTCCGCTGCAGCGTGCACACGACATTCCCGGCTACACCATTGAACACCTGGACCGTCAGCGGCTGGAGGTCGAGGTCACCAGCGAGCAGTCGCTCACCGACCTGTTCGCCGCGCTGGGCGAGCGGGGTATCACCGTGGTCAGCATGCGCAACAAGGCCAACCGGCTGGAGGAACTGTTCCTTCGGCTGGTCGAGACTGGCAGCTCCGACGCTGGGCACGAGACCCGGCCGCAACCGGAATCGGAATCGGAAAGCGCCTGAGTCACCACCTCCAGAGGTTCCCTTTTTCATGTACTGGAAGCAGTCCCTGGTTGCCCTGCAGACCATCGCCCACAAGGAAGTGCACCGCTTCCTCCGCATCTGGGCACAGACCCTGCTCCCGCCGGCGATCACCATGTCGCTGTACTTCGTGATCTTCGGCAATCTGATCGGGCCGCGGATCGGTCCCATGGATGGCTACACCTACATGGATTTCATCGTGCCCGGGATCATCATGATCGCGGTGATCACCAATTCCTACGGCAACGTGGTGTCCTCGTTTTTCGGCGCCAAGTTCCAGCGCCACATTGAAGAGTTAATGGTCTCCCCGACGCCGAGCATTATCATTCTTCTGGGATACATCTCCGGGGGTGTGGCTCGCGGCTTGCTCACCGGCTTGATTGTCACCATCGTGGCGAGCTTCTTTACCACACTGCAGATCCATAGTGTGCTGGTGATCATCTCGGTGGTTTTCCTGACGTCGGTTCTATTCTCGCTGGGTGGGTTCCTCAACGCGGTTTTCGCGAAGAAGTTCGATGATATCGCCATCATCCCCACATTTGTCCTCACCCCCTTGACTTATCTCGGCGGGGTTTTCTACTCCATCGGCATGCTGCCAGAGTTCTGGCAGGGAGTGTCCATGGCGAACCCGATTCTCTACATGATCAACGCGTTTCGTTATGGATTTCTCGGCACGTCAGACATTAACATCTGGTTTGCCTATGCGATTATCGGCCTGTTCATCCTCCTTCTCGGCGGGCTGAGCCTGGTCCTGCTGCACCGTGGTGTCGGGCTACGAGGATAAAGCCCGCGCCAATGGCGCGGGCTCCGGGAGGGATTCTTCAAACGTTCCTGAAAACGCTGAACGGCGAACGACTCAGTCGACGCGCAGATCCTCCAGCGAACGACCCTTGGCCTCCCATTCCTTGATCCAGGCCGGCTTGCGCCCACGACCGGACCAGCCCTTGGCGGGATCCTCCGGATGCCGAAAGCGAACCACCCCCGCCTTGGCCCCGGACTTGGTCGCCCCGCCCGGGACGAGTTCGGTAACAGCCAGCCCATACTTCTCAGCCACCTGCTTCAGTTCTTTCTGCGCTTCCTTGACGTCCTGCCGGCGCCGCTTTTTCAGCTCCTTGTCGATATCCTTCTTCAGCTGATTGAGTTCCGGGGTGCTGTGCTTGGTTAAGTCCATCTCGACTCCTGTACCTTAAAGTTGTGCCAGTAACGGCCACCCGTTCGCTGACAACGAAGCAGTGTTCGGGTTCCCGTTTCCATTGTTTCCGCGAAGAAACAGTCCGTCGCGCACGAATCAATCGTGCCTCATTCAGCGTACTTGTGCTGGGCATCCGCGGTTGTATTCCGCGAGAACACGATTGCGCAAAAAGATAGTGCAAAACTGTTTCGTTATCAATCCTTTTGCGAAACTCGCGTTTCCTGCCCGCGTTTCGGAGGCAACCCGCACCAGAAATTGGCTGAGATTGGGTAGCGCACACGCACCCTTCCCGATCAGGTATACTCGCGCCCCCTTACTGCCCTTTTCGCAAGCAGGGAATCGCTGAACAATTCGCGCATGCCCGGAGGTCCCATGCAAAACCAGGTGGCATCTGTGCCGGCGGTACTCACCGTGGAACTCGATCTGGAAGCCGTCTCACAGGGAGCTCGCCCCCCGGGGCCCCTGGCGTGGGAGGAAGCCGACCGGCTGTGCTGGGCGCTGGCAGAAGACCTGCAGCGGATTCTCGGCCCGCTCCAGGAGTACGGCTTCGTCACCCTCGGCGGCCTCTACGATCTCACCGAGGTCCTGCGCCCCGGCCTGCCCATGGTGGATATTCTCTCGGAACTCTACCGCCGGAGCCTGCCGGACACCCGCTTCCAGCCCCAGGTCATGGCCATCGGCACTCAGGGCGCGGAGTTTCCGATTCCCGCCATCGCCCCGGAATGCCGGCCTGGCGCGGGCCCACTACTGGCAATTCCGTTTCTGTTCCTGGGCGAACCCGAGGCCATGGACGAACTTGGTGCCCGTCTGGAAAAAACCCTGCTGGAAAAAGGGCGGGCTTCGCTGAAGACCGGACAGCTGATTCAGGACAGTTTCGGCATCAAGGCGTTGAACCTGTCCTTCGCAACATTCAACGATCTCTGCGCGCTGATGAAGATCCAGCTCGAGAACGCCGAACTGGGCGGTCTGTGGGAGCTCCTGGAGGCGGCGCTGTTCACCAACCGGCCGCCTGCGCGGGTGACCTTGCCGGAAGGCAACCTGTTCCTCGTGGATGGTGGCGAAGCGTTCGCGCGTTTCCTGACCTTCGGCCAGTGGCGCGCGGAACACCCCGAACACGATGACCCGGCCACCGGGTACGCCCGCTTCCAGCAACTTCAGCGCCAGTACACCGCGGGCCTGGCCGCCCATGGGTTGCAGCTTCACATCGTGGAACACACCGCCGAGCTCGACGCCGACGATATCGACCGCGCCCTGTCAGCGGCGCGAATGGCCGCGATGCCAGGCGATACCCAGGAGGTGAACGAGGTGGTGACCGCCGTGGACGACTGGGACAACGTCGCTGGCCTCAGCCTGACGGAACACAGCCGACCCGGCATGGGGCCAGTGGCCTATACGGTACTGGCCCGCTCGGCGGACGGCCAGGTGCTCTATTTCGCCAACCAGTACCCACTGGCACCGGAATCGATTCAACGGATTCGCGAGCACTGGCGGGAACAGGCCACCGCCTGCGGCATCGAACTGGAGCTGATCCAGCCCGGCGACCTCCTGCATTCTCCGGACGGCAGCCAGCTGGTGCCGTGGCCGGAGGCCATGGGCACCGGCCACTGATGGGTACATTGCTGCCGCCCACCGGAGGCCGGACACCATGACCATGACGCCGGGGCTGCGCCAGGCGCTGTTGGCCATCATTGTCGCCGGCGTGTCACTGGATACGCTGGTTTACGGGCTGGTGGTGCCGATGCTGCCGCAGCTCGGCGCGGAGTTCGAATTCGGGCAAACCGCCGCCGGCGTCCTGCTCGGCAGTTACGCCTTCGGCCTTTGTGTTGCGACACCGCTGATCGGCCTGGGCATCCGGCGCTGGGGTTACCGTGTCCCGTTGATCGCCGGCATCGGCGGCCTGGCCCTGGTCCTGGTGCTGTTTCTGCTGGCCGAGAGCTTCACGGCGATGGTGGTTGCACGCACACTTCAGGGTGCCACGTCCGGCGCCACCTGGACCGCAGGGCTGGCCATTATCGCCGACCAGTGGCCGGCACGGGAGCGTGGCCGCACCATGGGGCTGGTCATGACAGGGTTCGCCGTGGGCCTGATGGCGGGCCCACCCCTGGGGGGCTTCGTCAGCGACTGGTTCGGCGTGGCGGCTGCCTTCGTGTTGCCGGCAATGGTGGCTTTCGCCCTGACGGTCGCCGCCGCCCTCGTTCTCGTCCGCCTCCACCCCGGACACTCGGTACCACATGCCCACCCGGGCCGCCTGCTCGCCGATCCCGGCGTTATCGGCCTGGCCATCGTCGTCGCTGCCGTGGCTGCCGTCATGGGGTTGCTGGAGCCTACCTTGCCACTGTTCCTGGAACAGCGCTTCGGCAGCAGCGCCGGCACCATCGGTGTGCTGTTCGGGCTGATCGCCATGGCGTTCGGTCTTGCTTCGCCCCTGGCAGGCCACAGTGCCGACCAGTGGGGTGCTGTGGCGACGATCCGTCGGGGTGCGGCACCGCTGATCCTGATCCTGCCGCTGTTCGCCCTGGCTCCCGGTGCCTGGTGGACGGCTCCCCTGTTCATCGCCACAGGGCTGTTCTGCGCACTGGTACTCGGGCCTGCCCTGCCGGGTCTCGCAGCACGCGTGGACCGCCACGAGGGGCAGTCCTACGCGGTCGCCTACGCGGTATTCAACCTGGCATTCGCAGTGGGGCTTCTGATCGGGCCACTGGCAGGGGCCGCACTGGCGGAACAGTTCGGGCTCATGCCCACCCTGCTCCTGACCGCTGCGCTCATCGCCGCGGGCCTGCCGGGCCTGCGGCGGCTAGGCCAAATCGACGGACTCGCTCAGGGATTCACGAAGTAGTGGTGCCACTGGCCTTCGGCATCCGCCTCGTAGCGCTCGCGGCGATGCAGCCGGCCATCGCCGGCGGACCAGAATTCCATCAGCGTGGGCGCCACCCGGTAGCCTGACCAGTGGGGCGGGCGCGGGATGGTCCGCCCCGCATACTGCTGCTCCAGCTGCTCGACACGGTGGGCCAGGGTCTCCGGCGAATCCAGCGGCTCCGACTGGTACGACGCCCAGGCACCGATCTGACTCAGCCGGGGACGGGAAGCGAAGTAGGCATCCGCTTCGGCGTCACTAACGTCACTCACCACCCCTTCCACCAGCACCTGCAGCCCCAGAGGCGGCCACAAAAAGCACAACCCGGCCCGCGGCGTGGCGCTGAGATGCTGGCCCTTGCGGCTGCGCCGGTTCGTGTAGAAGACGAAACCATCGGCATCGACTGCCTTCAGAAGCACGGTCCGGGCTGCCGGCTGGCCGTCCGGGCTTACGGTGGACAGCGTCATGGCGGTAGCCTCGGCAATACCCTCGTTGGTCCGGGCCTGCTCAAACCAGCCCTGAAAGCGCTCGATGGCATCGTCTTTGAGACTCACTGCTCTATCCTCCCGGATTCAATGGCGGTCACCCGCACTTTCAGGCCCTCGACGGCGACCACCCGCACACGGTCATCCTTGCGCACCTCGCCCCCGCCTTCCAGTTCCGCATTCCAGACCTCACCCAGCAGCCGCACTTTGCCACGGCCATCGCGGAAATCCGTTGCCGCCTCCGCGCGCTCACCGCTCATCTGCTCGACGCCGGATGCCACACGGCGCCGGTGGGCGCGCACGGCCATGGTGGCAATGCCGAAGATCACCACGAAGCTCACGGCAGAGACACCGAGAATGACCTCCAGGGACAGTTCATAGGCCTCCACCCCGGTGTCCACCAGCAGCAGGGAACCGAGGACGAATGCAGCAATGCCGCCGATGCCGAGAACGCCAAAGCTGGGCATGAACGCCTCGCCGACAATGAAAGCCGCCCCCAGCAGCATCAGCCCCAGGCCCGCATAGTTGATGGGCAGGGCCTGGAAGGCGAACAGCGCCAGTAGCAGACTGATGCTGCCGAGCACCCCGGGCACGATGGCACCGGGGTTGGCCAGTTCGAAGATAATCCCGTAAATGCCGATGAGCATCAGGATATAGGCGACGTTGGGATTGGTGATCACGGACAGTAGTTCGTTCCGCCAGTCGGGCTCCAGGTACTCCAGGCTCAGCCCTTCCATCTCCAGGGTCACGGGCCCTGCCTGGGTCTCCACTTCCATGCCGTCGATCTGGCTGAGCAGGTCATCCATATCGCTGGCAAGGACATCGATGACGTTGAGCTCCAGGGCCTCGCTGGAACCGATGCTCGCGGCCTCACGCACCGCCTTCTCGGCCCAGTCGGCATTGCGCCCGCGCATCTCCGCCAGGGAACGGATGTACGACACGGCGTCATTGATCATCTTGCGTTCCATGGCCGAGCCGGGCTGGGGCGCGTCATTGTTGCCGTTGTTCCCGGCCTCGTCGTCGTTGTTGCCATTGTCGTCGTTGTTGCCGTTTCCACCGTTGTCCGCCCCGTCGTCCTCGTCGCGGGCGTCCTCTTCGTCCACCTCCGGCATGCCCCCCATCTGCACCGGTGTCGCCGCACCAATGGTGGTCCCCGGCGCCATGGCGGCCACATGGGAGCCGTACATGATGTAAGTGCCGGCACTGGTCGCCCGGGAGCCGCTGGGAGAAACATAGGTCGCCACCGGCACCGGCGACTCGACGATGGCCTCGATGATGTCGCGCATGGAGTTGTCCAGACCACCCGGGGTGTTCATGCGCAGAATCACGAGCTTCGCCCCGCGCTCGGCGGCACGGTCGATGCCACGGGTGACGTAGTCGACGGTGGCTGGCCCGATGGCGCCGCGGACTTCCAGGACGTAACCGCCGGGCGGCTCTTCGGCGCGCCCTGCCGCCACAGCGAGCAGGGTAACGAGGACAAGTGCGAGGAGACGTTTCATGACACCCGATCAAGGCTTCGCGTGAGTGGGTTGCCGCACGAGTCAGTCCGCGGCATTTACCCAACATACCGCAGCAGCCCTGGCGACGCCACGACGTTTGCGGATTTGCCCGAGGGAGCGGGGAACAACGGCCCGCCCCGGACGGGCGGACCGGTCAGGGATCAGCCCTTGAGGGAGGAGAGAATACGCTCCCGGACGTCCTCAACGTCACCCAGGCCGTTCACGTCCACATAACGGGGGGCCGCCGGCTCACCACTGTCAGCAAGCTTCCGGTAGTAGTCCACCAGCGGGCGGGTCTGCTCGTGATAGACATCCAGACGCTTGCGCACGGTGGCTTCCTGGTCGTCTTCGCGCTGCACGAGCTCCTCCCCGGTTTCGTCGTCCCTGCCTTCAACCTTCGGGGGGTTGTGCTGGACGTGGTAGACACGTCCCGAGCCCGAGTGGACCCGGCGCCCGCTCATGCGCTGGACGATTTCCTCGTCTTCCACCTGGATTTCCACCACGTAGTCGAGCTTGATGCCTTCATCCTTGACCGCTTCGGCCTGGCCAATGGTGCGGGGGAAGCCGTCGAAGAGAAAGCCGTTGGCGCAATCCTGCTTGGCAATGCGCTCCTTGACCACGCCCAGGATGATATCATCCGACACCAAGCCGCCGGAGCTCATGATCTTCTCCGCTTCCTTGCCCAGGGGAGTGCCCTCCTTGACCGCCGCACGCAGCATGTCGCCGGTGGAAATCTGGGGAATCCCGAAATGTTCGCAGATGTAGCCGGCCTGCGTGCCTTTGCCCGCGCCGGGCGGGCCCAATAGAATGATACGCATGACTCTCAAGCCTCCTCACAGAAAAGAATCCTGCCTCCCGCCCCAGCAACCAGGGCGATCGGACCACGGCGCATCCAGCAGCCTGCGGAACAATGTCTGGTGGCAACCTGGCCGACGGCGGGTGTCTGTTGCGCTGCGCCCGGGGCGCGTCCGCCGGTGGCTGACGGGCCTCGGGCTGGTTATTTTTTCGGCACTGAGCGTATCACCCGCCCATGCCGACTGCAACGCGGAGCCCGCGGCAGGCGTTAATTGGTCGGGCTGCGACAAACGCGGGGCCGAACTTGCCGAGACGGACCTCAGCCGGGCACTGATGCGCCGCATCGACCTCAGTGGCGCGCAGCTGCAGAATGCAACGCTGGAGCGGGCAGTGATCACCGACGCGTCCCTGGATGAAGCGGATTTCACCGATGCCAATCTGCGTCGGACGGACTTCGGCGCATCCCGCCTGCCGCGCGCCCGCTTCAACGGTGCCAACCTGCAGGGCGCGCGATTCGTCTCCTCCAGCCTGCCGGAAGTCGACTTCACTGGTGCCAACCTGCGCGAAGGGCGGCTGGATTCCGCCGATTTGACGGCCGCCCGATTCGTCAATGCGGAGGTGGATGACGGCAGCTTCTACAACGCCCGCCTGCGCGGTGCCGACTTCACTGACGCCACCGCCAGCGGTGCCCGCTTTGCCCGGGCCAACATGGAGGGTGCGCGACTGCAGGGCGCCGACCTCTCCGACGCCAACCTGGAACAGGTCAACCTGGAAGACGCCGACCTCCGCGGTGCCAACCTGAAGGGAGCCAATCTCGATGGCGCTGCACTGTCCGGGGCCGACTTCACCGGAGCCAACCTGGAGCGTGCCGATCTGCGCAATGCGTCCATCCGCGGCACGGTCTTCGACGAGGCGCGCCTGGGCAATGCCACCTGGGTGGACCGGAGTCACTGCCGGCCACGCAGCGTCGGCGAGTGCGGGTGAGCGATCACCACTCGAAGAGCTGATCGCCGGTCAGGGTGCCGTCGACGCCAAAGCTCTGCTCACGCACCGAAACGGCACCCGATGCGGCGACCAGGACGGCGGTGGAGGCGCGCGTACCGTATGCCTGGCTGATGATGAAGGGGCTGGAAAGCATGCGCTCCCAGTCCCTCGGGACTCCCGTGTCCGGAAGGCTGGAATCGTCGGCGGGACGCCGATCCATGAACGGCGTCAGCAACGCCTCGGTGGTCACCGCCCCCCCGGAGGCGAGCATCTCACCCACCGCCTGACGCAACCGCAGTAGTTTCGGCCACGGCGTGTCCAGCAGACCGTTGCTGAGACCGTGCAAGCCGGGCGCCAGCTGCCGGACAGGGCCGTCCTGATTGGAAAAATAATAGAACCGCCCCGGCTCGCCCCAGAGCAGGTTGAAACCGTTGTAACGGTGGCCGCCGGTGGCCAGGCCATCGCCGAATGCCTGCATGTCACTGGCCTGCAACGCATCCACGACCAGTTGACCCCGGGACAGGGCGTCATCCTTCGGCGGATCGGGGTCGCGGTAGTTGGTCACGGTGGCAACCCGGCCGGTACGGGTCACCCCCAGCCAGGTGCCGCCGGCCGTCAGGTCGCGGCCGGCAAGGATCGGCGACCGCGACCACCAGTGCATGGCCTCTGTGGGGCGGTGATGGAACTCGTCCCGATTGCCCACCAGGATCAGCGGATAGTCGGGGTGCGCATCCAGGGCAAGGACCACCAGGCACATGAGACGGCGTCCTAGTCGTCGTTGCGATCGCGCAGCCGATAACGCATCAGGTACCCGTCATCGGTGAGCACATGCACGCCATTGCCGTCACTGACCGGCGCCTCGGAAATGGTTGCATCATCACGCACGCGGATGCGCGCCAGCATCCTGCCATCCTGGGCCGAGAGCACGGTCAGGCGCCCCTTGTCATCGCCGAAAACGACGCGATCACCATGCACCGCCGGGGCCGTGGGCTGCAGCCCTTCGGTATCGTTCTGGCGCCAGATGGCTGCGCCGGTACGGCGATCCAGTGCCCAGATGCGGCCACGGTCATCGGTCACGTAAGTACGCTCGTCGTCCACCGCCAGGCCGGCGTGGGAGGACAGTTCACGATCCCAGTACACCTGGCCATTGGCGGGATTGACGGCCATGACGTTACCGCGATAGCCGACCACATACAGTGCGCCGCCGAAGAGTACAGGGTTAGCGTCCACGTCGCGCACGCGGTCAAGATCGGCGCTGCCACGGGGTTCCGACACCGTCACTTCCCAGCGCAGATCACCATCGTCGGCACCCAGGGCCTGAAGCCGCCCGTTCTCGAAGCCAATCATGACCTGACCGTTCGCAAGCAGCGGATCACCATTGCCGCGCAGGGACAGTGACGGAACGCTGACATCATGCACCCAGCGCCGGGAACCGCTGTCACGATCCAGCCCGTAGACGCGTCCGTCGTTGCCGCGCACGATGACGTAGTTCTCACCTACGGCGGGTACCGACAACACCTCACCGCTGGTGCGCGCCTCCCACAGCGTCTCGCCGTCGGGCGCCTCGAACGCCCGGACGCGCCCCTTACGAGAGCCGACGACAACGAAGTCCTCATCCACGCCCGGGCCGCCGGAGATGGCCTCGCCGGTGCCAAACCGCCACACCAGACGCCCGGATTCCGCGTCATAGGCGCTTACGCGGCCCCGACGATCGGCGATGTAGAGCGTGCCGTCCCGCAGCACCGGCGGCAGGGCCTCGCCCTCGGTCTCGCGGCCGGAACTGGCACGGCGCTGCCATTCCCGCTCCGCCACCACCTCGGGTGTCTCGTCCCGGAGCTCGTCCGAGGGCGTCTGCCGCTCCGGAGCGGCACCGCAACCGGCCAGCAGGAACGCCAGAACCGCTATGGACAGCAGCCGCTTCACGCCGACACCTCCCCGCCGAGGTCATTGAGTTTGAGCTCGATCAGGCTGCGGCGCCCCTGCTGCAGCTCCTCCGCTGCCAGCGCAGCCTCGTAGGCGCTGCGGGCGCGGTCGCGCTCGCCCCGGGCGGCATGAATATCGCCGCGCAACTCCTGATACCGCGCCTCGTAGGGCCCGTCCTCGGCACCATCGAGCACCGACAGTGCCTCGTCCAGATCGTCATCGCCGTAGTGGATCTGTGCCAGACGCAGCCTCGCCAGATCGCGGAAGGACTTGTCCTCGCCCTGCTCGATCACCCAGCGCAGGGTCTCGGCAGCGCCCTCACCGTCCGTCGCGTCGGCCTGAAAATCCGCGAGCTGGAGACCGGCCATGGAGGCATAAATGGTACTGCCATGATCATCCAGTACGCGCTGACCACGACGGGCAATGGTATCCGCATCCGCGCCGGTTTCCCGGGCCTCGATGAAGTGCATGTACGCCACGGACGCCGCTTCAGCCTGCCGGTCCTGGTAGGCACCCCACTGCTGCCACCCCACCACGCCGCCGACGGCAATGACCAGGCCGGCGATCACCGCCCGACCGTTCTCCCGCCACCACTCCTTGAGCTTCTCGACGTTTTCCTCGTCACTCATGCCCTTCTGACTCCTTCGGTAACCGCTCCCGCAGGGCTGCCACCAGCTCGGCGCGCGGCAGGGTTTCCTGCTCGCCCGCGGATTGAAGTTCCTTCAGAGAAACCTGGCCCGCGGCCAGCTCCTCCTCGCCCAGCACCAGTGCAAAGCGGGCGCCGAGCCGGTCGGCCCGCTTGAACTGGCTCTTGAATCCGCCGCTGCCACAGTGCGTTACCAGACGCAGACCCGGCAACGCATCCCGAAGTTCCTCGGCGATGACCAGGCCCTGACGACGCGCGGCATCACCCGCGGCAACAAGGTAGACGTCCGGTCCACGAGGGGACGGGGCCAGCCCCCCGTCCTCGATCAGCGCCACCAGCCGTTCAATGCCCAGAGCGAAGCCGATCGCCGGCGTCGAACGCCCGCCGATCTGCTCCACCAGGCCATCGTAACGGCCGCCGGCACAGACAGTGCCCTGGGCACCGAGACGGTCCGTCACCCACTCGAACACCGTACGCCCATAGTAGTCGAGCCCACGCACCAGCTGCGGGTTGACCGTATAGGCAATCCCGGCCGTATCCAGCATGGCGCACAGGGCATGGAAATGCTCCCGGCTGTCGGCGTCGATCCAGTCGGAGAGGGCCGGCGCATTCTCCAGCACGGCACGGGTACCGGCATCCTTGGTATCGAGGATCCGCAGCGGATTCGTCTCCAGCCGCCGGCGGCTGTCATCGTCCAGGCGGTCCTCATGACCGCGCAGGTACGCCACCAGCGCATCCTTGTACGCCGCCCGCGCGGCTGCGGTGCCCAGGGTATTGAGTTCCAGGCGGATATCGGTGAGCCCCACGCTGCGCAGCATCCGCGCGGCCAGCAGGATCACCTCGGCATCAATATCCGGACCCGGCAGACCGAACACCTCGACGCCGATCTGGTTGAACTGCCGGTAGCGCCCTTTCTGTGGGCGCTCATGGCGGAACATGCTGCCGGCATACCATAGCCGCGGCTGCCGATTATGGAGCAACCCGTGCTGAATACCGGCGCGCACACAGCCGGCGGTCCCCTCGGGCCGCAGGGTCAGGCTGTCGCCATTGCGGTCCTCGAAGGTGTACATCTCCTTCTCGACGATATCGGTGACTTCGCCGATGGAGCGGGAGAACAGCTCCGTCTTCTCCAGCAGGGGCAGCCGGATCTCCTCGTAGCCGTAACCGTCCAGGGTTGCGCGCAAGCGCGCCTCCACGAACTGCCAGACAGGGGTCTGCTCGGGCAGGATGTCACCGAACCCACGCACCGACTGTATGGATTTTGCCAAACCTCCTCCCTTGCCCGGAGAACCGCCCCGGGCGCTGACCATCTGGGCACGTGCAGTCACGGCAGGCCGCCCCCGGCGTCCGGCCAAACCACGGACTCAGGGAACCTGGATGCGCACCACGCGGCCGGCGTCTTCCGGCCCGAGATCCACGGCGCTGTCCTCGTAGTAAACGTTGACCTGCGTGACGTCACCGATGACCACGGAGAACGGGGCTTCGCCCTGCAGCGTCTGCTCGCCCTCCTCCTGCACCAGGCCGTACAGCAGCTGCTCGCCCCGGGCGTCGGTGATCTCCATCCACGACGGACCGGAGAAATCCAGCACCAATTCGTCCGGGTCGTCCAGCGGCGCGCCTGCGTCGGTCTCGGCATCGGACGCGTCCGCTGTGTCCGGCGCGGGAGCCTCCTCTCCAGCGAGATCCGAGGGCTGCGGCTCGTCGTCCGCCGGCTGTGCTTCCGTCTCTGCGGCATCGCCCGGCGCATCCGGGGCGATGGACTCCGGGGTTACCACGTCGCCGCCGGCAAGTTCCTCCGACAATGGATCGCTCTCCGGCTCCTCGGCGGGGAACAGGGGATCGTCATCGAGCTCCGCTACCGTCCCGGTCTCGTCTTCCAGCCCCGTCTCCGGCTCGGGGTCACCCAGCGCCTCCCCCGGCGCCAGATCCGGATCACCAACTCCCGGGGATGCCTCTCCGGACAGTTCAATGTCCGCGTCGTCATCCAGTGCGGCCGGGTCCTCACCCACGGGTGGCTCTTCCGCATCAGCGCTATCATCGCCGGGAGGCAGCTCGGCATCGGGCACATCCTCCACCGGCGGTACGCCGGACTCCGGATCGGCGATCTCCGACGGCGGCTCGCTGGAGAGAAATGGTGCCGTGCGATCCAGGAACCACCAGCCGGCGGCACCGAACACCCCGACAACAATCACCGCGACACCGGCCCGGGCAAGCAGGCGCGGCATCTGCGGAGCGGTCTCCACCGGCGCCGTCACCCGCAGGGGTGCGCTCTCCTCGCGGACGAGGCGACCGACATGCTGCTCAACGACCTCGTCAATCTCCAGGAGCTTGGCATAGGCGCGGAGATATCCCCGGGTAAACGGCCCGGGCGGCAGGGCATCCCAGTCCTCGCTCTCCATGGCCTCGACGGTGGCCACGTTGAGATGCAGTGCGTCGGCGGCATCCTGCACCCCCATGCCACGATCAACACGCGCGGCCTTCAGGGATGCGCCAAGGCCGGGGCCGTGATCATCCCGGCGTTCCTGCCCGACCTCCTCCTGTGTCATTCGATATCCATCCGGCGCACGCTCTGCGCCTCTTCCGAATCAGGGAACTGCGAGCGCAACCGCAGCGAGTAGCTGGCGGCCTCATCCAGGTTGTCCAGCGCCTCCTCGATGCGTATCCCGAGCAGGAGCGTTCCCGCCGTCTGCTCCCCGCGCTCGACGAACCGCTGGTAGTAGCCCCGTGCCGAGAGATAGTCACCACTTTCGAAGCGCAGCTCGGCGAGGCGACGCAATGCCGGCGCGAAATCCGGCTGACGTTCCAGGGCACGGCGCAGGTACTCCTCCGCCTCATCCTTGTGCCCGGTCCGCAACGCACACAGTCCGGCGTTGGACAGGGCCACGTGACGGCGCTGATAAAGGGGATCGTCGATGGCGTGCTGGAACTGCTCCTGCGCTTCCTCGTAACGCTCCTGATTGCACAGGAATCGCCCGTAGTTGTTGCGCACCGATGGCTGCTCGTCGTCCAGGCGCAGGGCGCGCCGGAAATGGCGATCGGCATCGTCATACTTCTCCAGCCGCTCCGACAGCACGGCCATGGCGGCGTGAGCCTCGGGGTTGCGGCGATCCTGCTCCAGGGCCTTCTCCAGGGAATCGCTGGCCTGGTTGAGATTGTCCTGCTGCATGTAATTGATACCCAGCTGGGTGTTGATGCGGGACGCTTCCCGTTCGTTGCCGCCGGCTGCGCAGCCGGCAACCACCGCTGCCGCGAATGCCAGAACGAACCACAACACCGCCGCTTTGCGAGTCATTATGCTGTCCCTGCCTGCGCCCTCTGGGCGCGCTTCTGCTGCCGACGGGTCCGATCGGCCACCTTGCCCACAAGCTGACCGCAGGCACCGTCGATATCGTCGCCGCGGGTCTTGCGGGTGGTGGAAACCAGGCCGGCGTTGCTAAGAATGTTGCTGAAAGCGCGAATGCGCTCGTCGCTGGAGCGCTCGTAGGGCGCCTCCGGGAACGGGTTGAAGGGAATCAGGTTGACCTTCGACGGAATGCCCTTCAGCAGCCGCGCCAGTTGCCGGGCATGCTCGTCGGTGTCATTTACGCCATCGAGCATCACGTACTCCCAGGTGATGCTGCGATGCGGCTTGTCGGCGATGTAGCGCTGACAGGCCGCCAGCAGTTCGGCGATGGGATACTTCTTGTTGATGGGCACCAGCTCGTCGCGCAGGGCGTCGTTGGGCGCGTGCAGTGAGACCGCCAGGCTGATGTCGCTGACCTCGGTGAGCCGATCCAGGTACGGGATCACCCCGGAAGTACTCAGCGTCACCCGGCGCTTGGACAGACCGTAGGCGTGGTCGTCCTTCATGAGCTCCGAGGCGGGCACCACGTTCTTGAAGTTGAGCAGGGGCTCGCCCATGCCCATGAACACGACGTTGGTCACCTGGCGCCCGGTGCCCTCCTGCTCCAGCATGCGCGTGACGTACCACAGCTGACCAATGATCTCGGCAGTGGAGAGATTGCGGTTGAAGCCCTGGTATCCGGTGGAGCAGAAACTGCACTCCAGCGCGCAGCCCACCTGGGAGGAGATGCACAGGGTCTCGCGGCTCTTCTCCGGGATCAGCACGGCCTCGATGGCGTTGGAGCCGTCCAGCTGCAGTAGCCACTTCCGGGTGCCATCACTGGAGGTCTGATCCAGAACAGGCTCGGGGACGCGGACCTCCGCCATGTCCTTGAGTTTCGTGCGCAGCGCCTTGCTGAGGTCGGTCATGGCATCGAAATCGGTCACACCCCGGTGGTGAACCCATTTCAGGATCTGGGACGCACGGAAGGGCTTCTCGCCGAGTTCGGCGAAAAACCCTTCCAGGCCGGCGCGGTCCAGCCCCAGCAGATTCAGCTTCTGCGGGGCCGCCCCGGCGCCAGGTGCGTTCTCGGCAACAACTTTAACGGGGACAGATTTCATCGGACTTGAAGAAGAACTCGATTTCCTGCTTGGCGGTCTCCGGCGAATCGGAGCCGTGGGCAGCGTTGGCGTCAATGCTCTCGGCATAGTCGTGGCGAATGGTGCCGGCCAACGCTTCTTTGGGGTTGGTGGCACCCATGATCTCGCGGTTCTTGCGAATGGCATCCTCGCCTTCCAGCACCTGGACCATCACCGGTCCGGAAATCATGAAGCCCACCAGATCATTGAAGAACGGGCGCTCCTTGTGCACGGCATAGAAGCCTTCGGCCTGCTCGCGGCTCATGTGGAACATGCGTGCAGCCACGATCTTCAGGCCCGCCTTCTCGAAGCGGCTGTAAAGCTCGCCGATCACGTTCTTGGCAACGGCGTCGGGCTTGACGATGGAGAGGGTGCGTTCAGCGGCCATCCGGAAACTCCGTGTTGATAAGTGCGTAAGTAAGAAAACTGTAGCGGGAACGGGCACATCCGGCATGCGCCCAAGACGATGCCAACCCCGGCCCCAAAGCGGCGCTTAGTGTAACGTCTGCCGGGTAAGCCGGCAATTTACCCGGGCGCCCGCCTTCAGACCGTAAAGCTCTCGCCGCAGCCGCACATGTCCTTGACGTTCGGGTTCCTGAAATCGAACCGCTGGTTCAGCCCCTCCTGGATGTAATCCACTTCCATACCGTCGATGAACGGCAGACTCTTGCGGCTGACCACCAGCTGCACACCGTGCTGCTCGTAGACCAGATCGCTGTCGCCCACGTCCTCGGCGAAATCGACGGTGTACATGAACCCGGAGCAGCCGCTGGTACGCACGCCCAGACGCAGGCTCTGTCCCCGTCCTTCCTTTTCGGCGCGGGTCTTCACATGTCGCGCGGCCGCTTCCGTCAACTGGATTGCCATGGGTTACCACCTCACGATGTTCATTCGACGTCCAACGCATCCAGCGCTGCCTTCAGGGCGTCCTCCACGGGCAGCAGTGCTGACAGCGCTTCCGGTTCCAGACTCAACGCGTCACCCACGCTCAGTGCCGTCCACTCCCGCGCCCGCTTCGGGCTGCAGCCTTCCAGCTGCTCGGACAGCCAACTCGCCGCCGCAATGGCCGCGGGCGCGCCCATGCACTCCCAGCGCGCGGCATCGATACGGCCCTCGGCGGCGACGCGGATCTGGAACACCACATAGGTGCCGGATTGTACCTTACCGCCCACGCCGGTGCCGACCGTCGGCGCCGGCTCGAAAAGCCCGGCGGCGTTGCGCGGATGCTCGAAATGGTCCCGTGCCAGTGCATCCAGTTTCACCGCGTTACTCCTTGGACGCGTGACCGCGCCCCGGGTTCACTCCGTAGAGCTCCACCAGGTTGGCGCCCTGGACGAACTCCCGCCAGGCCGGCGAGAACGCCCGCAGCCGCTCCACTGCCATGGCAACGAGAGAGGCAGCCCGATCCACGTCGGCCTCGGTGGTCCAGCGTCCGGGGCTGAAACGGAGGCTGCTGTGGGCCAGGGCGTCGGGGACACCCAGCGCCCGCAGCACGTGGGACGGGCCCTGCTCCGAGGAACTGCACGCCGAGCCCGCGGAAACCCCCAACCCTTCCAGCTCCGCCTGCAGGGCATCGCCGTTGACACAGCCAAAGCTCAGGTTGAGTACATGCGGGCAGCCGTCGCGCTGACCGTTGAGCACCACGGCGTCCAGCGCCAGCAGACGATCCAGCAACCGCTGGCGCAGCGCAGCGAGCCGGGGGCCTTCAGCGGGGAGTTGTTCGGCGGCAATGGCACAGGCCTCACCCATTCCGGCAATCAGGTGCGGCGCCAGGGTGCCCGGCCGCACCCCGCCCTGCTGGCCACCGCCGAACAGCAGCGGCTCCAGGCGCACCCGGGGGCGCCGACGCACCCACAGGGCGCCGACACCTTTGGGGCCATAGACCTTGTGGGCTGACAGGGACAACAGATCCACACCCCACCCCTCGGCATCGATGAGGAGCCTGCCGGCACTCTGGGCCGCATCCACATGAAAGCGCGCCGGGTGGTCCCGCAGGACCTCCCCGATACCCGCAATGTCATGGACGGTGCCGGTTTCGTTGTTCACGTGCATCAGCGAAACCAGCACGGTGTCATCCCGCAGGGCAGCGGCAACGGCGTCCGCAGTGACGCTGCCGTCGGTCTCCGGGGGCAGGAGGGTCACCTCCATGCCCTCACGTTCCAGCTGCTGCAGGGGCTCCAGCACTGCGGCGTGTTCGGTGCGCGCGGAGATCACATGCCGCCCGCGCTGCCGGTTGGCGGCGAACCGAGCGGCGCCGAGGATGGCGAGGTTGTCCGCCTCGGTGGCCCCGGAAGTCCAGACCATACCGGCAGAGTCGGCGTTGACCAGGCCAGCGACCTGCCCGGCTGCCTCATCCACCAGCGCGGCAGCGGCACGCCCCCAGGAATGCGTCGACGACGGGTTACCGAAAGTCCCTTCCCGCTCCATGCAAAGCGCCATTCGCCGGTGGACTCGAGGGTCCACCGGTGTCGTCGCGGCATGATCCAGGTACGGCACGTCAGCGGGACTGTTCACCCGCCGCCTCGTCATCTGCTGTGGCGGTGGTCGCACCCTGGTCCCGGCTCTCGCTACCACCATTCTCGAACTTGCTGCAGTCCAGATCCGGAATCCGCGCATCCGGCAGCGAGCCGCCCAGTTCGTGGATGGACCGGCACATTTCCACGAGGCGCTCGTCGGTCACGTAAATATGGTCAAGAATGGAATTGATGGCCTGACTCACCGGATCGGGCATGTCGGTGGTGCCGTAGGCGTCGAAGCCGATCTTCCGCGCCGTGGCCTGGCGCTGCGGGGTCTTCTCCTCCGGCCTCTGGCCGGCCATGCGGGCCGGAATCCCGATCATGGTGGCACCCTCCGGCACGTCCTTGACCACCACCGCATTGGAGCCGACCCGAGCCCCGCTGGCCACGGTAACCGGCCCCAGCACCTTGGCGCCGGCGCCGATGACCACGTCGTCCTCCAGGCTCGGATGGCGCTTGCCCTGCTCCAGGCTGGTGCCTCCCAGGGTGACGCCGTGATAGATCGTGCAATCATCACCGATCTCGGCGGTCTCGCCGATGACCACTCCCATGCCGTGGTCAATGAAGAACCGCCGCCCGATCCGCGCACCGGGGTGAATCTCGATGCCAGTGGTCCAGCGGGCGAACACCGAGATGAACCGCGCTAGCCATCGCAGCCGCCAGTGCCACAGCCGGTGGCACAGCCGGTGCCACAGCAGGGCATGCAGACCCGGGTAGCAGGTCAGAACCTCGAAGGCATTACGCGCGGCCGGATCGCGTTCGGTGACGCACCGGATGTCCTCTCGAATACGTTTGAACATGGGGGTGTCCTTGTCCGGAATGATGCAACTTGCTGGCTCGGGCGACGAATTGGCAGCACTAACCGCAGACGCGACAGCGTCGACAACAGGCGGGGCGGCAACAGAGCCAGTCGAGTGTTCCGGTCATGGTGATCTTATATTAGCCAATCCGGCCGCGACGGCACAATCATTCCCGTGAGGCGTCCCTCGGTAGCGATTTCTCCACGTGCGCGAGAATGCCGCGGAGGATCTGCATTTCATTGTGATCAGGCTCTGCGCGACCGAAGAACAGTCGCAGACGGCGCATCAGGGCACGGGGATTGGAGGGATCAAGGAAATCGATCCGGTGCAGCACCCGCTCCAGGTGCTCATACAGCCGTTCCATGTCATCGGCGGTGGCCGGGGGCCACTCGGAGTTCGGCTGCGCCACCGGCACGCCGGCCAGGCTCGCCATGCGCAACTCATAGGCCATGACCTGGACCGACGCGGCGATGTTCAGGGAACTGTATTCGGGATTGGCGGGGATGTGCACCAGCCGATGGCAACGGTCGATCTCCTCGTTGGTCAGTCCGGTGCGCTCGCGGCCGAACAGGATGGCGACCGGATGTTGCTCCGCCTCGGCCAGCAGCGGTGCCGCGGCTGCACGAGGATCCTCCACCGGGCAGGACAGCGACCGCTGCCGCGCGGACAGCCCCACCACCCGGGTGGCCCCGACCAGGGCATCGTCCAGGGAGGCGTGCACGCGGGCGTGTTCAAGCACGTCATCGGCGCCGGAGGCCATGGCGGTGGCATCCGGATGCGGGAACTGACGTGGGGTGACCAGATCGAGGCGCTGCAGCCCCATGGTCTTCATCGCCCGCGCCGCGGCGCCCACGTTGGCACCCAGCGAGGGTTCCACCAGCACGATACGGACGTGCTCTGCACGCATGAATGACTCCTGAATCTCGCGTCGCAAGCGTCGGTAGTGTAATGGATCTATGCAGACCCGGGGGAGTCGCCCGGGATCAAGGCTTTCCCGTCAGCGGAGTCGTGCCGGGCGGAAGATGCATTGGGCTCCGGCGCTCCGCCTGATCCTCCGTTCCGGCCTGGCCGGCTTACAGCACATCCTTGTGCTGGGCGCCGGTGGCCGCATCCCTGCGGCCACCCCTTCGGGGCCGGACGGCCTCCACTCCGGGGCTCCGCGAGTCGCCCAATGCATCTTCCGCCCGGCACGACTCCGCCCCTCCCGTAGGCACTACCCGGCAGTACAACGCCCTCCCCAGACCTGTTATCCTCCCGCTCCACTTCGCGCACTACCAACGATGGCCGCCATGAATCCGATGCTCAACACCGCCGTGCGCGCCGCGCGCAGCGCCGGCAACGTCATTGTCCGCTCCCTGGATCGCCTGGACAGGATCAAGGTCGAGGCAAAAGGGCTCAACGACTACGTCAGTGACGTGGACCGTGCGGCCGAACAGGAGATCATCGGCACACTGCGCCACGCCTACCCGGACCACGAATTCCTGGGCGAGGAAGGGGGCAGTCAGGGCAGTTCAGAGTATGTCTGGATCATCGACCCGCTGGACGGCACCACCAACTTCCTCTACGGCCTGCCCCACTTCGCCGTCTCCATCGCGCTGCAGCACCGCGGCAAGCTGCAGGTAGGCGTCATCTACGACCCGGTGCGCCAGGAACTGTTCACCGCCACCCGCGGCAACGGCGCCACCCTAGATGGCCACAAGATCCGTGTACGCACCCACAAGAGCATTGAAGGTCGCCTGCTGGCCACGGGTTTCCCGTTCCGGCTGCCGCAGCACATGGACGCCTACCTGGGGCAGTTCCAGGCGGTACTCAAGCGTGCCGGCGACCTGCGTCGCGCCGGCTCCGCCGCGCTTGACCTGGCGTATGTCGCCGCCGGACGGCTGGACGGCTACTGGGAGCTCGGCCTGAAACCCTGGGATATCGCTGCCGGCGCCCTGCTGGTACGCGAGGCCGGCGGCGTGGTCGGGGATTTCAACGGCGACGAGAACTACATGGGCAGCGGCAACGTGGTCGCCGGCAACCCCAAACTGTTCCATGACCTGCTGAGCGCAATCCGGCCACACTGCAATGCGGCACTGCTGAAACGGGCCTGAGCCCCGCCTTCCATACTCGACCTCGCCGCGGCGCGCCCCTCGCGGGAGCTGTGTCCTGCCCGACTCAACGCAGTTACACTGTAACGCGAACGGCATTGACCAACACGGGGGAGAGACCATGTGGAAAGGATTTGCCCTGGCGGCGCTACTGGTGGCCGCGGACCTGGGAGCGGCACAGGCCGGCGGCTGGCACGCGGTGGGCTTCATGTATCACCGTTTCGGTGAAGAGCAGTACTCGGCCACCAACGTCACCCTGGAACAGTTCGAGGCGCATCTCGATTACCTGGAAGAGGAAGACTACAACGTCTGGCCCTTCGAGCGGATCGTGGAGCACCTGGAGAACGCCGAATCCGTCCCCGATCGCACGGTGGCCATCACTATCGACGACGCCTACCGCTCCGTTTACGAAGAGGCCTATCCCCGGCTGAAGGAGCGGGATCTTCCCTACATCGTGTTCGTGGCCACTGACCCGGTGGATGACGGTCTGTCCGGCTACATGACCTGGGATCAGATGCGCGAGATGCAGGAAGAGAGCCGCGCCACCTTCGCCAACCACTCGTCCACCCACGACTATCTGGTGCGCCGGGGCGAGGACGAGTCGGACAGCGACTACCGGGAGCGCCTGCGCGATGACATTAACAACGCGCAGGAGCGCCTGGAGGCGGAGTTGGGGGAGGACCACGACATCCCGAAACTATTCGCCTACCCCTACGGTGAGTACAACCAGATCGTCGCCGAGGTGACTGAAAAGCTCGGCTACATCGGCATCGGTCAGCACAGCGGCGCCATCGGCGCCCACAGCCACAAGCTTGCCCTGCCACGCTTCCCCATGGCAGAGGCTTACGCTTCCATTGAAGAATTCAGCGAAAAGGCGCGCACCAAGGCGCTGCCGGTGAAAGAACTGGAGCCCTGGGACCCGGTGGCCACGGAGGAGCACAACCCTCCGCGGATGCGGGCCACGCTGGCGGACAGCGATGCCCGCCTGGATCAACTCTCCTGCTTCGTGGGCCGCCAGGGGCAGGTTGACGTCGAATGGGTTGACCGGGACGCACGCGTGTTCGAGGTGGAACCGCCGGAATCCCTGTCAACGGGTCGCACCCGCTACAACTGCACGGCCCCCTCCCCCGAGCGAGGCCGCTTCTACTGGTTCAGCCAGCAGTGGATCGTGCTGCCGGACTGAGCCGGATCGGTTGACAGGTATCAGGTGCGGCGCGTGCGGCGGCCGCACCTGGAGCCTTACGCGCCCATTTCTTCAAGGGCCTGACGGGCACGCCGCCCCGTTTCAGTGTCGGACTGGGCCGCCCGTCGGTAATGGTCCAGTGCCGCATCCCGATTGCCGTCCCGCCGCTCGACATTGCCCAGAAAGTAGTGGGCCTCGGCGGTGGGCATGAGCTCGACGCTGCGGCGAAGGTCATCACGTGCCCCCGCCAGCTCGCCGAGGGATTCCCGCGCCATACCCCGGCGCAGATGGTGGTAGAACCAGCCGTCGTCACGCTCCAGCGCGCTTGCGTAGGCCCGCTCGGCCTCACGCATGTCGCCGCGCGTGGCAAGCGCATCCCCCCGCAGGGCGTGGAACAAGGCCTCGCCGGACTCCATCGCAAGGGCCTCTTCAGCCTTCTCCAGAGCCCGATCCAAGTCGTCGTCCCGTAGCGCGCGGCGGCCCTGATCATGGGCTTCGTAGGCAGGCTTGAGTCGCCGGATCGTCGCCGTCTTCTCCTGGTAGCGCTCGCGCCCGAGCTCCCCTTCCGCACCCAGCTCGCGGAGTTTACGCCGATTGTTGCGTACGCGCTCTTCGCTTGGCGGGTGAGAAGCAAACAGCCCCTGAGCGAAGCCGCCACCATCGCGCCCCTCGGAAATGCGCACGAATGTCTCCTGAAGATCAACGGCCGCCTCGGGGTTGTAGCCAGCACGATGCATGTAGACCATGCCGAATTCGTCGGCCTCGCGCTCGGCGTCGCGGGAATGCCGCTGGCCGATGAGCTGCGCACCGAGCCCACCAGCCAGCAGCGCAACCGCCGCATATTCCTGCCGGTCCGTGGCCACACCCACGGCCAGACCGCCGGCCATGACAGCACCCTGCATCAGCACCTGACGCGACTGGCGTTGGGCACCGTGCCGAGCCGCCGCGTGCACCACTTCATGGCCGAGCACGGCCGCCAGCTCCGCCTCTGACTCCATCTCCGTGAGCAGCCCACGGTTGATGGCGATTTTGCCCCCGGGCAGTGCCCAGGCGTTGGGCACGGAGCTGTTCAGCACGGTAAACTCGTAGGGCAGATCCCGGTCTGCTTCCGCCGCAACGCGCTGTCCGACCTCGCGGACGTATTCCACCAACTCCCGGTCGAGGGCGTAGTCACCCCCCTCCATCTGGCGCATCAGCGGATAATGCTCGTCGCCGACCTCCAGCTCCCACTCCTCGCTGACCAGGCTGAACTCCCGATCACCCGTGACGGGGTTCACCGCACACCCGGCCAGCATCAGCACCGCCAGAGCGGTCGCCAGGAAGCGGCTACAGGCGGGACGTATTGACAGTAAGTGATACATGCTCGAGAACTCGTCTATTTGATCCGGGCCGGTTTCCTAGCTTGCCATGACAGCATTGCCGATAAACACACGAAGCCACCCCGGGCGCGAACCCTGGATGCACCAGAGAACACGCCGCACGGGGACAGCCGGGCGGCGCGGCGTCAGAACGGGCGGCGCACGCGATGGCCGGTACGTTGTCGGGCCAGGTTGATACGCAAACTCCGCCCCTGCAGTTCAAGGCCATTCAGCGCAGCGATGGCCGCGCTGGCAGCATCGGCATCCATCTCCACGAAGCCGAAACCGCGAGGCCGACCGCTGTCACGGTCGGTGATGAGTTTCACCGAGTATACCTCGCCGTGGTCTCCGAAAAGTGCGCGGACATCGTCGTCCGTACATGAAAACGGCAGGTTGCCTACATAGATTGTCCTGTGCACGCTCGTTCTCCGATTCATGCCGAAGGAAACGACGAATGATTCTTCAAGGAAAGTAATGGCCCAGCTTTGTGCCGGCGTCAAGCGGTATGGCGCGGAAACGGCGAGACTTGCTCGCGGACACGGGTGGGCGCATCATGCGCCGCCTGAACCAGAGAAGGAGAGGCGCTTATGGCCACTTGGGAAATGGTGCTGGTGGGGATCATCGCCATCGCGGTGACCATGTGGTTTCTGCCCGGCATCCGCGCGCAGATGACCCAACAGAAGGAAAACGCGGATCAGCCGAAGGACTGGCGCGGGCTCATCCTGCCCTTGGTTTTCGTGGTTCTTTTCGTGATGCTGCTCATCAGCATCGTCTAGGACTGCCAGCCGCACATCCCTGTACGACTGGTAGTTTCACTGACATCCTTTGATCCTGAGAACTCTCAGGAGCCGGAGTCGACCTCCGGTGCTGGCCCGTCGGCAAGGGTGCTGACGGTACGCGCCGGCGCCGGCAGGAAGCCTTTCTCCACCAGCGTTCGCTTGACAGCGTCCTCCGGCATGGCGTCGGAGACCGTCCGCTGCTGGGTGGCAAGCTTGCGTTCCATGGGCTGCGGCTTGAAGCCCCACTCCACCAGCAAGGCCTCGGCCCGGTGTTCCGGTTCCGCTGGAACACCGCGGACGATCTCGGTTCCCTGAACCGGCTCGGGCAGAAACCCCTTTTCGACCAACCGCTGCTCTGTGGCCCCATCGACGGCCAGCGCGGACTGGGCGGCAATCATCCCGGCAGCGGCAACAAGCGTCTTCATCTTCATGGCAGGTCCTCCTTATCAGACCGATCTGTCTATTTCAGGGCGCACACTAACAAGGACAGACGGGTCTGTCTACATTATTCCGGAATCTAGCTGTCGCACGGTGGGTGCTGCATCGAGAGGATTGCCGCGCCGCCGCGACGACAGCTGTGATCAGACTTCGCCGGCTGCCTGGGCGATCAGCGCACGAGCCGCTTTGCGCGCGCTGTGGACCATGGAATGATCACCGGTCACCTGTACCATCACCGTGACCCCTTCGATCAGCAGAGTCAGCTCTCGCGCGAGTTCCTCGGGGTTGGCCAGACCGGCTTCCTGGGCAAGCTTCTGCACGTACTGCACCCGAAACTCCTTGTGCTCTTTGGCAGCCTGGTGGATCGGGTGATCGTGCTCCGGATACTGCACCGCCAGGTTGATGGACGGACACCCCCAGAACTCCTCGCGACGGGACCAGTTGTCCATGAAATCGAAGATGGCCTCAAGGCGTTGGCGGGCGCTCAGTCCTTCCTCGTTAACGGCCTCTTCGAACTCATCGCGCACCTTCTCGTGAAATCGCTCACAGGCGGCCAGAACCAGGTTGTCCTTGGACTTGAAGTGCTTGTAGAGGGTCATCTTGGCGACACCTGCCTCCGCAAGCACCTTGTCGATACCGGTGGTATGGCAACCGTTCCTGTAGAACAGTTCCGTGGCCGTCTCTAGCAGCTGATCGCGTCGGGAGTGGGAACGGGTGTCGCTGGGCGTGTTCGCGCTCATCAGCTCCTCCGGTTTTTGTACCAGACGGTACTTTATTTATGTGGCGGCAAAGTTCAAGTGTACCGTTCTGTCTAGAATCCTGTAACCACCCGGGTAGTCCAGGCGGGACTGAGCCGCTTCCCTGCGCTTCTGGCCGGTGAGCGGATCGCCAGGCGTATCAATGCCGGAAGTGAATGAACAGCCGCCCCGGGTTCTTCGCATCCTTTTCCACCCGATGGTACAGGGAACGGACCTCGGGTTGTTCAAGAAACTTGAGAACCCGCTTCTTCAGCTGCCCCTTGCCGCGGCCATGGATGATCTCCACCGTTGGCAACCGCTTATCCACGGCCTGACGCAGGGCGTCGTGCAACGCTGCATCGATCAGATGCCCGCGATTGAAGACGTCATGCAGGTCGACCTTGATCCGGGCCATCACTGACTCGCCTTTTCACAAGTGACGGTCCGTAACCTACTCCAGAGCGCCGCACGCCGCCAACTGATCCAGCAGGGTCGCAGGATCAGCGGCCACCTTCAGCAGGGCGCGGTGGCGCGGCTGTATCAGTTCCTCGGCGACGCAATGATCCAGGAACGCAATCAGCCCATCAAAGTACCCCGCTCCATTGAGCAACCCCACCGGTTTGGCATGCATGCCCAGCTGCGCCCAGGTAAGGACCTCGAACAGCTCTTCCAGCGTTCCCAGACCGCCAGGCATGGCGACGAACGCATCGGCACGCTCGGCCATCAGGGTCTTGCGCTCGTGCATGGTGTTCACGCAGATCAATTGTGTCAGCCCGGTATGGGCCACCTCGCGATCCTGGACCACGGTGGGAATGACGCCCATCACCTCCGTGCCTCCGGTCAGCGCTGCATCCGCGACTTCCCCCATGAGGCCGACGCTGGCGCCGCCGTAGACCAACCCGAGCCCGCGGTCGGCCAGGGCGGTGCCCATGGACCGCGCCAGCTCCCTGTAGCCATCATCACGCCCTGGGCTGGAACCGCAGTACACACAAACGCGCTTCATGGTCCATCACCTCTCTCGTATATCGACTCGCCGTGTAGAAGGGTATTATTCCCGGACACAGCCCCGTTCAGTCAGGAGTTACCATGCACCGGCATCCCGCTCCGCATCACCCCGTCATTGTCACCGCGGTTAGCGCGCTACTGGCGGTGATGAGCACCACCCAGGCCGTCGCCGAGGACCGTTTCTACGTTGGCATGGACGCGATGAACTGGTTCTACGACGAGGATGGTGGAGAAGACTTTTCTTCCCTGGGCGTGCGTGGCCGCCTCGGGTTGCAGCTCACCCCGCAGTTCTCCCTGGAAACACATCTGGGTGCCAGTGGCACCGACCGCTCCAGCGGCGAACGCCGGGAACTCGACTGGCTCTATGCCGTTCTCGCCCGGGGGGATCTCCCCATCACTCGCTATACGTCGCTGTACGGTGTCATGGGCATTGCGGGCGTGGAGATCAGCGGCCGGGACGCCGCTGGCGACAGCTTCAGTGAAAGCGACTCCGGCGTCAGCATCGGCCTGGGCCTGGACTTCCAGGTGGCGGACGGCGCCCATCTCAACCTGGACTACATCCGCTACCTGGACGCCAGCGATTTCGATTTTTCCGCACTGAGCGTAGGCGCCCGCTGGACCTTCTGAGGTTGGCGGGCCTTACGGACGCGCCCCCGTCTGGTCCGCACCACCCTCCTCGCCTTCCTCGTCGACGCCTTCCTTGGCCGGCGGCTGCAGGTCGTACTTGGTCACGCCCATGGCCAGGGCCGATGCACTCGCCACGAAGATGGAAGAATAGGTTCCGACAAGCACGCCAACGAACAGGGTGAACGCGAAACCGGAAATCACCTCGCCGCCGAGGAAATAAAGCGACAGCACCACCAGCAGCGTCGTGAAAGAGGTCACCAACGTCCGCGACAGCGTCTGGTTGATGGACGTATTCATCACGTCCTCGGTGGTGCCCTTGCGCATTCGCACGAAATTCTCGCGGATCCGGTCGAACACCACGATGGTGTCGTTCAGCGAGTAACCGACCACGGCCAGCATTGCGGCCAGGACACTCAGATCGAAGGAGATCTGGAACAGCGACAGGATACCGAACACCAGAACCATGTCGTGCACCAGGGCGGCAACGGAACCCGCGGCGAAACGGTACTCGAAGCGGAATGCAACATAGAGCAGGATACAGCCAAGGGCACCCAGCATCGCCAGAGCACCCTGCTCTGTCAGTTCCTCGCCGATCTGCGGCCCAACGAACTCCACACGCCGCAGTTCCACGTCCGGGAATTCCGCGTCCAGTGTCTGCAGGACGCGATTACTGAGCTCCTCGGCCTCTTCCTGATCTTCCTGGGGCGCCAGGCGAATCATCACATCCCGGGCCGTACCGAAATGCTGGACGATGGCGCCGTCATACCCGCCGTCGTCCAGGGTCTGACGCACCTGGGTCAGGTCCACGGCTTCCGGGAAGCCCACTTCCACCACCGTACCGCCGGTGAAGTCGATGCCGAAGTTCAGTCCGCGAACCGCCACGACGGCAATGGCAAGCCCCAGCAACACCACCGACACCACCGCTGCGAGGCGGCGATGGCGCATGAAATCGATGCTGGGCGTCTTATTGAATAGCCACATGCGCTGTCACCCACTCCCTGCTCAGATCGCCAGCCGCGTCAGGCGCCGCCTGCGGCCGTATATGAGATTCACCACGGCCCGGGTGCCGAGGATTGCCGTGAACATGGACGTCAGAATGCCGATGGACAGTGTCACAGCGAAGCCCTGCACTGGCCCGGTACCGAACAGGAACAGCACCAGTGCCGCGATGAGGGTGGTGATGTTGGCGTCCGCAATGGTGGACAGCGCCTTCGCATAACCCGAGTGGATCGCCTGCTGCGGCGACAGTCCTGCCGCGAGCTCTTCACGTATTCGCTGGAATATGAGCACGTTGGCATCCACCGCCATACCCACCGTGAGCACGATGCCGGCGATACCTGGCAGCGTAAGGGTCGCCTGTAGCAGAGACAGGATGGCAACGATGAAAACCAGGTTCAGTGTCAGCGCCATATTGGCAATCAGGCCGAACACCCGGTAATAGACCGCCATGAACAGGACCACCAGCGCGAAGCCGATCACGACCGCCATGAAACCGCGCTCGATGTTCTCCTGCCCCATGCTCGGGCCGACGGTGCGCTCCTCGATGATGTCGATGGGCGCCGCCAGTGCGCCGGCACGGAGCAGCAGCGCAAGATCCCGGGCGGCGGTACTGCTCTCCAGTCCGGTAATGCGGAACCGGTTGGACAAGGGTTCCTGGATAGTGGCCACGTTGATGACTTCTTCGGTGCGGACACGCTCCGTCACCGTCTCGCCGTCCTCCTCCCGGGTCTCCTGACGGCTCTCGATGAACACCACGGCCATGCGATTGCCGACGTTCTCCCGCGTGGCGCGGTTGAAAATATCACCCCCGGCGGAGCTGAGGCGGATATTCACCTCCGATCCACCCGTTTCCTGATCGATCCCGGAGGAGGCATCGATGATGTACTCGCCGGTGAGCATGACCTCGCGCTCGAGAATCACGTGATCCCCGTAGCGCGGATTCCGGGTCGGGTACTTCACCGTGCCCGGAGGTGCCGGGTCATCGGCCTCGCCCCGATACGGATAATGATCCTCGTCCACCATCCGGAACTCCAGCGTGGCGGTGGTACCGATGATCTCCTTCGCCCGCGCGGTATCCTGGACCCCGGGCAACTGGACGACGATCCGGTCCGAACCCTGCTGCTGAATCACCGGCTCGGCCACCCCCAGCTCGTTCACCCTGTTGCGCAGCGTGGTTACGTTCTGCTGCACCGCAAAGCGCCGGATCTCCTCCATTTCCTCTTCCGGGACGGCGGCCTCCAGCCAGTACTGCCCGTCTCGCTCTTCCTGGCTGAAATCGAGTTCCGTGTATTCGCCGCGCAACAACTCCACCGCCCGCTCACGGTCGGCGGCATCACGGAAACGCGAAACGATGCGGTTGTCTTCGCCTACCTCGATGGCGCCGTAGCGGATGCGCTCGTCGCGCAGCAGACGGCGGAAGTCCGTTTGATAGCGCTCCAGGCTGTTGGTCACCGCGGCATCCATGTCCACCTGCATAAGGAAATGTACGCCGCCACGCAGGTCCAGGCCCAGGTACATCGGCGCAGCGTTGATGGCTCGCAGCCACTCTGGTGTGGCCGGCGCCAGGTTCAGGGCCACCGTCACATCCCGGCCCAGGGTCGCGCGCAGCATATCGGCGGCGCGCACCTGCTCGTCCTGACTACTGAAGCGAATCAGAACCCGCTCGCCATCCACCTCGCTGACGACATAATCCATGCCCTCGTCTTCGAGCGCTGACAGCGCCTGGCTCTCGATCTCGGAGAGCTCCACGGCGTCTCGCACCGGGGTGATCTGCACCGCCGGATCCTCGCCGAAGAGATTCGGCAAGGCATACAGCGCGCCGGCCACGACGGCCACGATCAGGATCATGTACTTCCATAGCGGGTAACGATTCATTGCACCGCAGCCTTGTGCTTACTTGCTGGCCTTCTTCGCCTCGCCGGGATCGGCCTTGCCCTTGATGGTGCCCTTGGGCACGACCTGGGAGACCGCGTTTTTCTGCACCTTCACCTGGTTGTTGTCATTGATTTCCATGGTGATGAAGGTTTCATCCACCTCGGTAATACGCCCTAGAAGGCCTCCCTGCGTAATGACTTCGTCACCCTTGGCGAGTTCCGAAACCAGTTTCTTGTGCTCTTTAGCACGCTTGGCCTGGGGCCGGATCAGCAGGAAATAGAAGATGGCGATCAGCGCAATGGGAAACAGCAGTGCTGTCCAGCCAGCGCCCTCGCCCTGCTGGGCATGCGCACTGGAAATGAAGAAGTCGAGCAGTTCCATGGATCAGCCTCTTGTTGATGGCAAAACGACGCAAACAATGCATTGCCCGGTGCCGGGCGTCAAACCGAAACAGCGGATTATGCCACAGCTGGGGCGCTGCCGCGCAGGCGTCAGTCCTCCGGATCAACGCCTTGCGCCAGGCGCTCATAGAAGGCGGTGACGTAGGCGTCCAGCCGGCCCGCGGCAATGGCCTCGCGCAACTCCGCCATGAGCTGCTGGTAGAAAAACAGGTTGTGGGCGGTAGCGAGGCGTTTGCCCAGGATCTCGTTGCAGCGATCCAGGTGCTTGATGTAGGCGCGACTGTACTGCCGACAGGCCGGGCACCGGCAATCCGGCTCGATGGGCCGCGTATCGCCGCGGAAGCGGCTGTTGCGGATGCGTAGCATGCCCCCCCGTGTGAACAGGTAGCCGTTGCGGGCGTTGCGGGTGGGCATGACGCAGTCGAACATGTCCACGCCCCGCCGCACCGCCTCAACGATATCCTGGGGACGGCCCACCCCCATGAGATAGCGTGGCGCGTCGGCGGGCAACCCGGACTCGAGGTCCTCCAGCACGGCGTTACGCTCCTCCTCCGGCTCGCCCACCGCCAGTCCGCCGATGGCATAGCCCTCGAAGCCGATACCGCGCAGACCCTCCAGGGAGGCACGTCGCAAGCCAGAGTACATGCCGCCCTGAACGATACCGAACAGCGCTGCCGGATTATCGCCATGGGCAGTGCGGCTGCGCTGCGCCCAGCGCAGCGAGAGCTCCATGGAGTGCCGGGCTTCGGTTTCCGTGGCCGGGTACGGCGTACATTCATCGAAGATCATGACGATGTCGGAGCCAAGCGCCCGCTGCACCGCCATGGACTCCTCCGGCCCCATGAACACGCGGCTGCCGTCCACAGGTGACTGGAAGGTCACCCCCTCTTCGCGGATCTTGCGCAGCTTGCCCAGGCTGTAGACCTGAAAGCCACCGGAATCGGTCAGGATCGGGCCCTGCCACTGCATGAATTCGTGGAGATCACCGTGGGCCGCGATCACTTCAGTGCCCGGCCGCAGCCACAGATGAAAGGTGTTGCCGAGGATGATCTCCGCACCCAGCGCGCTCACCTCCTCCGGCGTCATGGCCTTGACCGTGCCGTAGGTCCCCACGGGCATGAACGCCGGGGTCTCGATGGTGCCGCGGGGGAATGTCAGCCGCCCGCGCCGGGCAGGCCCATCCGTCGCCAGGCAGCGGAACTCCATCATGCGCGGGCCTCCGGCGCCGGCGAGTGAATGAACATGGCATCCCCGTAACTGAAGAAGCGGTAGCGCCGAGCCACCGCGTGGCGATAAGCCGCCATGGTGTGCTCGTAGCCGGCAAACGCGCTGACCAGCATGATCAGGCTCGACTCCGGCAGGTGAAAATTGGTAATCAGGGCATCCACCACGCGGAACCGATACCCCGGATAGATGAAGATGTCGGTCTCCCCCTGAAAGGATGTCAGTTCACCTGCCCGGGCGGCGCTTTCCAGCGCACGAACCACGGTCGTCCCCACTGCCACCACCCGCCCGCCGCCCCGGCGACAGGCGCGCACCCGTTCACAGGTTTCCGCGGATACCTGCAGCACCTCGCTGTGCATGGTGTGGTCCTCGAGCCGTTCGCTGCGCACCGGCTGGAAAGTTCCCGCGCCCACGTGCAGTGTGACGGTGGCCTGCTCGACGCCCCGCCCGGACAACTCCTGCAACAGAGCATCATCGAAGTGCAGCCCCGCCGTAGGTGCCGCCACGGCACCGGGCTCGCGGGCGAACACCGTTTGATAGCGCTCGCGGTCATGATCGTCATCGGCCCGCTCGATATACGGCGGTAGCGGCATGTGGCCGTGGACGTCCAGGAAACCCGGCAGATCGCCGGTGCCGGTGAACGCCAGCACGAAGCACGCACCCTCGCGGCCCTGGACTTCCGCCCGGCCACCACCGTCCAGGTGAATCTCGGCGCCCGTCGGCGGTGCCCGACTCACCCGCAGGTGAGCCAGCGCCCGGCCTCCATCCAGTACCCGCTCAAGCAGGATCTCCACCCGGCCGCCGGTGGCCTTGCGACCGAACAGGCGCGCCGGAATGACCCGGGTGTCGTTCAGGACCAGCAGGTCGCCCGGCTGCAGCAGCTCGGCAATATCGGCGAAGCGGCGATCCGCCACCTCGCCATCGCTGCCATTCAGGCACAGAAGGCGGCTGGCACGGCGTTCCGGCAGCGGACGTTCGGCAATCAGTTCGGGGGGAAGCTGGTAGTGAAAATCGCGTCGGTGCATGGGCGGAGCGGTCCGTGGCGTCCCGGCGACGCGCAGCAGACGCCGGAACCGGCGCCAGGGTTCATCGGCGTTACGGGAGTGGTGCCCCGGGGGAGAGTCGAACTCCCACGGCCAAAGGCCACTCGATTTTGAGTCGAGCGCGTCTACCAGTTCCGCCACCGGGGCGCGTGGCAAAAACAGTGGACCATGCCACCGGAGCGGGATTCTGCCACACTTGGCAGCAAGGCGCACCAGGCCCGCAGGAGACGGCCCTGGTGCGCCCCCGCGCCGGCGTCAGTCCATCACCCGGTCCCAGCCGGCGTGGATCACATCGCGTGACTGCTCCTCGACCTCTGGCGCCGGGTGACTGGCATGGGCGTGCCAGGCGATGAACGTGTCCCGCAGCACGGCGGCCGCGATCTGCTGGTAGCGCTCCACGGGCACCCCGCGATCGGGACGGTAGACACCCTGCAGATTGCCATCCCGATCAATCGTGAGCTCGACCCGGAAGTTCACGGCATCACCGGCTCGTGCGCCGTGTTCGATCAACCCCGCCGTGCGTGCACCACGAGCGAGTTCGAACAGCCGCTCTCCGTCGCCGTCGCGAACCACCACTTCGTAGCGCGCCGGTCGCTCACCGCGCGTGGTCAGCACGATTTCCCGGGCATCCCCCGGCAGCGGGCCCAACTGGTCGATAACCCCCTTCATGGTGGCGTCCATCGCCGCGCTGGGGCGCGGATCGTCCAGGCCACCACGGAAACGGGCCTCCATGACCGCGATGATCACCAGCACCACCACGCCCACCAGGGTTGCCAGGCCGATCCACAATTCACGGCGGGTCTTGGCCTCGTAGGCGCGCGCTTCGGATGGTGTAACCGGCTCGTGCTCGGTGCTCATGAACCCTTGCCTCCTGGTTGGCTGACGATCTCCCCCGCGCGGGAGAACGCCGGACGGTGGATCGGCGCGGCTGGCGCGTTGCGGCGGATCAGCATAACGCAGGTCGCGCCGGAATGGAGCCCGTGATTCCGCGCAGGTCAGTGACCCGGGCCGTCCGTGGCCACGGCAAGACCCGCGAAGGCGTCTTCTTCCCCGGTGACCGGGTCCGGCATACCGGGTGCCACACTCCCCTGCAGGCCTTCGAAATCGTACAGGTCGTCGTCCGCCAGATGTGACGGCCGGACGTTCTGCATGCTGCGCAGGATGACATTCAGCCGATTGGGGTCGGCCTCCTCCCACTCCCGCACCATGCGCTTGATCTCGGCACGCTTGAGGTTGGGCTGGGAGCCGCAGAGATTGCAGGGGATGATGGGAAACGCCTTGCGCTCGGCGTAGTCCTCCAGATAGCGCTCCGGCACGTAGGCCAGGGGCCGGATCACCACATGCCGGCCGTCGTTGCTCTTGAGTTTCGGCGGCATAGTGGCCAGGCGGCCGCCATAGAACATGTTCAGGAACAGTGTCTCCACCAGATCGTCCCGGTGGTGGCCCAGAGCGATCTTGGTCATGCCCATTTCCTCGGCCGCCGTGTACAGGGCGCCCCGGCGCAGCCGCGAGCACAGCGAGCACATGGTCTTGCCTTCCGGCAGGACGCTTTTAACCACACTGTAGGTGTCCTGCTCGAGAATGCGGTAGGTCACCCCGAGGCTATCCAGATAATCCGGGAGCACGTGCTCGGGCCAGCCGGGCTGCTTCTGGTCCAGATTGACGGCGGTGAGTTCGAAGCGCACCGGTGCGCGCTGCTGCAGGTGCCTGAGCATCTCCAGCATGGCGTATGAATCCTTGCCGCCGGAAAGGCACACCATGATGCGGTCGCCGTCCTCGATCATGCGGTAGTCGCGGATCGCATTGGCGGTGAGATAGGTGAGGCGCTTTTCCAGGGACTTGAGGTTCATGGCAGCAGCCGACGCGGTTGATTCGGGGAGCGTGTTTATACCATCGCGGGCCTGCGCGACCCAAGCGTGCAGGGTTATCGTACAATGCTCGCCCATGAGCATTTGCCCAAGGTTACAGGACACTGGGAATGGTCTCGCACCTGGAATCCGCAGCCGATGGCACGCCACACCGCCTGGAGCCGCTGACGCATCTGCTGCGCTTTCTCGCCACCTACCGCCGGCGCGTGGCGGCTGCGGTGGTGGCGCTGCTCGTGGCCGCCGGCAGCGTACTGGCCGTGGGCCAGGCCCTGCGCCTGGTGGTGGACCAGGGCTTCCTGGGCGACGACCCGCAGCAGCTCGACCGGCTACTGGCGATAACTCTGGGCATCATCCTGCTCATGGCCCTGGCGTCGGCGGTGCGCTTCTACCTGGTGTCCTGGATCGGCGAGCGGGTTGCCGCGGATCTGCGCAAGGCGGTATTCGACCACGTCACCCGACAGGAACCGGCATTCTTCGAGGTCAACGGCGTGGGCGAGATCCAGTCCCGCCTGACCACCGATACCAGCGTGCTGCAGACCATTCTCGGCTCGTCGTTCTCCATCGCCGTGCGCAATCTTTTGCTGCTCGTCGGTGCCGTAATCATGCTGTTCATCACCAGCCCCCGACTCACTGCGCTGGTGCTGATCGGGCTGCCGCTGGTACTGATCCCGATCCTGTTCTTCGGTCGCCGGGTGCGGCGGCTCTCCCGCTCCAGTCAGGACCGGGTGGCCGACGTCGGCAGCTTTGCCGGTGAAACTCTGCAGGGCATTCACACGGTGCAGGCCTTCGGCCATGAGCAGCACGACCGGCAACGCTTTGCGGGCCACGTGGATGCGGCCTTTGCCACCGCCATGGCCCGCATCCGCCAACGGGCCTGGCTGCTGGGCATGGCCATGGGCCTCGCCTTCACCGCCGTGGGCATCATTCTCTGGCAGGGAGGCCACGACGTCCTCGCCGGACGCATGTCCGGCGGCGAACTCTCCGCATTCGTCTTCTACGCGGTACTGGCAGCCGGTGCCACCGGCGCGGTGTCGGAAGTCTCCGGCGAGCTGTTCCGTGCCGCCGGCGCCACCGAGCGCCTGATGGAACTACTGCGAGCGCAGCCCTCCATCCAGGCACCGCCGTCGCCGGTGCCAATGAACCGGCCCGCGCGGGGCGCGGTGACCCTCGACCGGGTCGAGTTCGCTTATCCGGGACGTCCGCAGATACCGGTGCTCCGCGGTGTCGACCTGGAAGTGCGACCCGGCGAGCGGGTTGCCCTGGTGGGACCTTCCGGGGCGGGCAAGAGCACCCTGTTCGGCCTGTTGCTACGCTTCTACGATCCGTCCTCGGGGCGCGTGCTGTTCGACGGCCAGGACCTGCGCAGCCTGGATCCGGCGGAGCTGCGCGGCCGGATCGGCCTGGTCGCCCAGGAGCCGACGCTGTTCACCGGCACCGCCTGGGACAACATCCGCTATGGCTGGCCACAGGCGGACGATGCTGCCGTACGCCGTGCCGCCACCGCCGCGCACTGCACCGAGTTCCTGGACCAGCTGCCCCAGGGCTTCGACACCCCCCTCGGTCCCGGAGGTGTGCAACTCTCCGGCGGACAGCGCCAGCGCCTGGCCATCGCCCGGGCGATTCTCCGCGACCCGGCGTTGCTACTGCTGGATGAGGCAACCAGCAGCCTGGATGCCGACAGCGAGGCCCGTATCCAGGCGGCTCTCACCGACCTGATGCGCGACCGCACCAGTCTGGTGATCGCCCATCGCCTGGCGACGGTACAGTCTGCCGACCGCATTGTGGTCATGGAGGGCGGCCGCATTGAAGCCCAGGGGCGCCATGCCCGGCTTCTGGAGGAAAGCCCGCTATATGCCCACCTGGCAGCACTCCAGTTCGACCAGGGAGCGCCTCGTGCAGCGGCCCGAACCGGCGGCTGACAGGCAACGGCAGCCAGGGCGCGCAGGTGATGGTGCAACGCACCATTCCGGCATAATGACAACGCCTGCAGGGACAAAAAAATCTAAGACCCGAGAGGAACCCATGCTATAAAATTGCCGCGTTACCGTATCTACTGCTGCTTCCGAGGATAACGTCACTGGACACCCGCACCCTCTGTCTCGGTGTGCTCACCGAGGGCTCTGCCTCCGGCTACGAAATTCGTAAGCTCCTCATGGAACGATTCGGCCATTTCATGCGGGTCAGCTACGGCTCCATCTACCCGGCTCTGGCGTCACTGCTGGACGAGGGTCTGGTCGAATGCCAGGAAATCTCGCAGCACAGCCGGCCGGACAAGAAAACCTACCACCTGACCGCAGCAGGCGAACAAGCCTTCGTCGCATCGCTGCAACAGTCGCCGGGCCGCCACCGCGTGCGCTCGGAGTTTCTGGCTTTGCTTTGTTTCGCCCACTACCTGCCAGCGGATTGTCTGCGGCGGCTGTTGGACGAGCGTGAACAGGAATTCCGCGAGGACATCGCCGAGGCCGATACATGGCTCCAGGACGATGGCGCGAAGGCCCCGGCCGGCATGCGGTTCGCAGCCGGTTTCGGAGTCGCGCTGCTACGCGCCGCGTGCAACTACATCGAAGAGAACCGCCAAACGCTTACGCCGGCGCACGCAGACTGACGGACACACCGACGCGGTCCTGAACGGCGCCGTACCGATCGGGCACGGCGCCGTCGTCTCAGGCGGAGAGTTTCACCGGGCGGGCGGCCGCACCCGGGATGCCACTCTCAATGGGGAGCGAGGCGTCCTTGGACCACTCATTCCACGAACTCAGGTAAATCCGCAGGTTTCTGAACCCGGCCTGTCGCAACGCCACGAAGGTGTTGGATGCGCGCGCCCCCTTGAAGCAGTAGATGATCACGTCGTCATCAGGCGCGATGCCGCGGCTGCCGGCAATTTCGCGGATTTCGGCAGATGACTTGAAGGCAGGCACATCGCTGTCATCCATGAGTTCGTACCATTCCAGCCAGAGCGCACCGGGCAGACGTCCCTTCCGGGGCACAAAATCCTTGCCGTATGGCGACGAGCTCTCACCAAGCCATTCGTCACGATCACGATTGTCCAGCAACACCAGATCGTCGCGATCAAGCGCTGCAAGCATCTGTGCCTTGGTCACAAGCAGGCCCGATCGCGGGCTTAACGGGAAGGTCACGGGCTCTGGCTGCGTCACGTCGGTGGTCATCCTGCGCCCGGAGGCCTTCCACGCTCGAATCCCGCCATCCAGAATACCCGCACTGGGGTAGCCCAGGTAGCTAAGCAGCCAGTAACCACGGCAGGAACCACCGTACTGCGTATTCAGCGCGTCTTCGCAGACGATTGCCGTCTTGCTGCCATCAAGGCCAGCGGCACCGAACAGCTCGGCGAACTGTTGATGCAGTTCCGCCAAGCCATCATCGGTGGTCGCGGCCAGGTAATAGAAAATGTCCGAGACATTAACCGACCCCGGTATATGCTCCTCGGCGAACTTATCCGCGTCGCGAATATCCAGGATCACAGCCTCGCCGGCCTTTACGAGCTCTTCCGCCTCTTCAACGCTGTACAGGATCTTGTCGCTCATGGTGTAACTCCGTCGACCCGGCCTCACATCGGTGTGGGAGCCGGCCCGAAAGCAATGCTGCCATCCCTGGCCGCGGGGGTGATCATGCAGTGGCGTCGTTGACGGCACTGACGATGCGCTCAAAGACGGGGTCAAGCTCGCGCCCGATGACCGCAAGCTCGGGCTCGGGATAAGTGCCCAGATTGACACTCGGGCGCTGCCAGTCCACGCGGACGGCGCCGTCGCTGGAGACGTACACATGGCCGCGTACCGGGATGGCGATCCCGGCGTCCTCGCGCGCGGCCCAGACCCGAGCCGCGTAAGCGGGGTGAAACACCTCCATGACCTGATGGAACGGTGCTTCGATGCCGATTTTCGCGACGTTGGTGGACGCCGGAATATGGCAAAGCAGATACATGCCTTCCGACTCGATCGCTTCCTTGAGCGCGGCGACTGTGTCCTCCGGCGAACGACGACTGATGGCTCTGAACATGCTCTCTCCCTTCGTCAATCAACTCACACGGGCTTCAAAGGCCGATGCATCACGGGCATGGGCACCTGCCAGCGCAAAGCCGGTGAGCCGATCACCCGTCACGTGTTCCATGACCAGGCCTTGATCGTCGGCCTGGCGCTCAACCCACTCGCCCGGCTCCTCCGGCGGCCAGACCGCCAGGGGGCAAGAGGGTGTCTTGATGACCACGGTGCCGGGGCTGGCCCGGTAGCGGATGTCCTCGCCGCAGAGGTTGGCCACCAGCACCCGGGCCTGTTCCTGCAGCGGTCGCACGTACGGCAGCAGGCGACCGTCGTGTTCGGCGCAGTCGCCCATCGCATGAATGCCGGCAACGGAGGTACGCAGGTACGCGTCCACCTGGATACCGCGATCGGTGGCAATGCCCGCCTCGCGGGCCAGCACCACATTGGGCCGCAGGCCGAGAGCGCTGAGCACGGCATCGGCGTCCAGGGTCATGTCGTTCGCCAGTTGCACCTGCAGCCTGCCGCCATGTTCCTTCGTCGCAACTGTCGCCACGGTGGTGCCGGTATGCAGTACAACGCCGTGGGACTGCAGCGCCGACTCCAGCCGTTCGCTGGCGGGGCCCGGAAGCAGACGCGCCAGGGGTGCCGCCGCCTGATCCACCAGGGTGACCCTGTGCCCGGCCGCCGTCAGGTCATCGGCGAATTCGCAGCCGATCAGCCCCGCCCCCATGATCACCACCCGGGCTGGCGCGTGCGGATCCACCTGCTCGCGGAACCGGCGGTAGGACGCCAGTTCGTTGACCTGCATGACCTCGCCGGCACCATCCCCCTTCAGGCAGGGCTGCGGCTGGTGGGCGCCCGTTGCCAGGATCAGCGTTCCGTAAGGCACGCCACCCCGCGGCGTAATGATCCGGCGCCGCGCCAGGTCCAGGCCGAGGACGCGGGTGCGCCGGAGAAACCCGACCCCCAGCCTGGCGGCCCTGTCGGCACCCCGTTCCAGAACCAGGTCGTCGGCACTGCGGCCTTTCGCGGCAGCCGCGGAGAGCTGCGGCTTGGGGTAGGGGTCACCGTCGCAGCCGGCTATGAGCAGCACCGGCCGGCGCGGATCGCGCTCGCGCAGGGCCTCGACGAAGGCCCAGGCCGCCATGCCGCCGCCGACCACCACGATCTGCTCCGGATCCATGCCCGGGCGAACGGTGGCCGTCGCCGCCGCAGCGGGCTCAGCGGCGGTGTCATCCGGCGGCTCCAGAAGTTCGAAATCCGCCTTGCTCACACCGCAGTCGGGGCATTCCCAGTCGTCGGGTATGTCTTCGTAGCGGGTACCCGGAGGTAGTCCGCCATCCGGATCGCCCTCGGCCTCGTCGTAGATGAATCCGCACACGCGGCACAGGTAACGTCGATATGGCTCGCTCATGGGCGTCGCCCTCCCCTTGCCTTTACGCGGCGCCCATGCGCGTCAGTTCCTTGCGCAGATGCTTGATCGCCGGCGTCACGATGGCGACGAAATAGGACTCCCGGAGTTTTCGCTGCGCCGGCGCGTCGGCCAGGTAGCCCCGCGCCCCCGCATGCAGCATGGCAGCCTGGGAGGCCCGTAGCGCGAGTTCCGAAGCGGTATGGCGCAGTTGCAGAACATCGGCGAACAGGGCATCGGAGGGATCTCCGATCTCGGCACCCAGGCGACAGGTGGCATTCCGGGCGTCCGCGAGCTCTTCGGCCATGGCCTCGGGCTGCTCGTCCAGAAAGCGGTTCACGTGGCTGTGGGTCTCACGGAACTGCTCCATGATGTCGATACAGCCCTGAATCAGTCCCAGGCCCATGCCCATCTGCAGCAACACGAAGCCGGAACGGATGCGCGGCATCAGGTTGGTGATGTCGTGGCTGACCACGTGCTCGTCCGGAATGAAGCTGTCGCGGAAATGGCAGGCGTAGGTGCCGCTGCCTTCCAGCGCGATGAACTCGGCGCACTGCTGCAGGGCAAACCCCGGCTGGTTACAGAAGGTGACACCCATGATCTTCCGGTCACTGCCTTCCACGCCGAAGATTGCGGCGAATGCGTGCTCCTGGCCGAGATTGGAAACCCAGGGCAGCGTGCCATTGGCGACATAGCCACCCTCCACCCGGCGGACCCGGATTTTCAGCGACTCGATGTCGTGCAGATGCTTCACGCCGTTGGACAGACCGGTACCACCCAGCTGCCGGCCAGCGGCCACACCAGGCAGCAGGCGGTCACGTACCGCGGCGTCGTCGGCATTCTCCAGGTACCAGGCCAGGGCATCCTGGCACCAGACGCAGAACCCTGTGGACATGCACTCCCTGGAGACGGCCTCCATGGCGTGTATGGCAGCGGCGAAATCCTGCTGTCCGTCACCATGCCGACAGGCAACATGCTGTCGGTATGCCCCGGTGCTCCCGAGGTCGTGCATGAACGCGGCAGGATAGACACCCTGTCGATCAATCGCCGCGGTCTGCGGCGCCAGATCGCTGTAGACCAGGGATTCGACCTGGGTCTCCAGGGTGGGCTCAGGCGCTTTCGATATGGCATCGGCTAAGGCGGACATGGTGAACTCCTGTTCGGCAACGATGGAGGGGCCCGGCGGGACGGTCCGCCGGGCCGGTCTCTCAGGCCAGCGTCATCTCGGTGGGTACCGGGTTGCGCATGGTATTGGCCACCGGCGACCATTTGTCCGCCCAGGCGACCAGGTCCTCGAGCTCTTCCCGGGAGCAGTCCGCCTCGATATCGAACTTGGCCCGGATCGCCGTGAATCCCAGACGTTTCTCGCTGGTGTCCCCGACACCCCAGACACTGCTGATATTGATGTCCCCTTCCAGATCCGCCTCCAGCTTGTAGACGGTAATGCCGCGGTAGGTGGCATTGGCGTGAATCCCCACGAGCATGCAAGAGGCCAGGGCGGCCAGCGCGGCCTCCGACGGGTTCGGCGCATTGTCTTCGCCCAGCAGCGTCGGTGGCTCGTCGATCAGGTGCCCATCCAGATCGCGGCAGTACGTCATCATGCGGAAGATGCCTTCGCACTCGGTGTGGGACTTGAGGGTGTTCACCTTGGTGGGATCCATCTTCGCCTTCGCACCCAGAGCCTTGAGGCCCTCCAGATCAATGGGGCGCAAGGGCTGCTTGGACTGCTCTGCCGTGTCGCTCATCACTTCCTCCTGCATTTCTGCGTGATTGATGTCGCCACGGACTTTGCATCAGGCGTGCCATTCCGCCCCCGCACTGCGGAAAAACGCGTTTTATTCATCCGAATCAGTAGCCTGGGAATGCCTGGCCACCCTCCATCGGTCTCTGTTTCTGCGCCGGACCACCATGGAACAAACCGGACAATGTCGACATTGTCCGGTTTGTTCGCGGCCGTAAGCCCGCTTCCCGACAGCCGGGGATCGCGGCGCGAGGGCGCTTTTGCCGCAGCGCGTCATCGCTGGCATTGCCTTTGCTAGGAGCAGGGGGAGCAACCGTGACTCCCGCCACTGCGAGGACGTGAACAATGAAGAGCCTGGGTGATCCCTACAGTCCCCATTCCGATCTCCGCCACAACGCGGACTGTTCCTGCGAGAGCTGCAACTCCAACAGCGGGTCAGCAACCACCGGGAAACAACCGAAAGATCGCGAAGCCATCATCGACCGCGCCGTGGAAAACACGCTGGTGCGCGCACTCTTCGGGGGCAATGACATCAGTCGACGCCGCTTCATGGCCGCTGTGGGCCGTGGCACCGCGGCCGCTGCGGTGGCTTCCGCGTTCCCGCTGGGTGCGCTGAAGTCCGCGTTGGCCGATGAAGGCGGACAGCTGGAGCAGACCCGGATGTCCATCCCGTTTCTGCCCATCACCTGTGCCACCCCCATCATCATGGCGGACCCCATGGGCTTCTATGAACGCTACGGGCTGGATGTGAATCTCGAGCGGGTTGCCGGCTGGCCGGTGGTCCGGGATCGCATGGACGCCGGCGAGTTCAACGCCGCCCACATGCTGGCGCCGATGCCCCTGTCCATTCGCATGGGGGTAGGAGCCTCCCGGCTACCCGTCACCATGCCGGCCATCGAGAACATCAACGGCAACGCCATCACCCTGGCAAACAAGCACAAGGACAAGATGGACCCGAAGGACTGGAAGGGCTTTACCTTTGCCATTCCCTTCGACTACTCCATGCACAACTTCCTGCTTCGCTACCTGCTCGCAGAGAATGGGCTGGACCCGGATCGCGACGTGAATCTCCGGATCATGCCGCCGCCGGAAATGGTCGCCAACCTGCAGGCCGAGAACATTGACGGCTACATTGTTGCCGAGCCGTTCAACCAGCGCGCCGTCTGGGAAGGCGCCGGGTTCATCCACACCCAGACCAAGGACATCTGGAGTGGCCACCCCTGTTGCGCCTTCGTGGTGCGCGAGGACTGGGTGGACGCACACCCGAACACGTTCGGCGCCCTGTTCCGGGCCATCGTGGATGCAACTCAATACAGTTCCGCCGCCGAGAACCGCAAGGAAATCGCCGAGGCAATCGCCCCGCGCAGGTATCTCAATCAGCCGGTGGAGGTACTGGATCAGGTGCTGGTGGGCCGCTATGCCGACGGTCTGGGAGAGGTCAAGGACATGCCCGACCGCATCGACTTCGATCCCTTCCCGTGGCAGTCCATGGCAGTGTGGATGCTGACCCAGATGAAACGCTGGGGTTACATTGACGGCGACGTGAACTACCACCAGATCGCCGAGGAGGTCTTCCAGGCCACCGAGTGCCGCAAGGTCATGCAGGACCTGGGATACAACGCGCCGGAGGAGAACTACCGGATTCACGATATCATGGGCAAGGAGTTCGACCCGGCCGACCCGGAGGGTTACCTGGAGAGCTTCGACATGCGCGCTTGACGGTGGGGCAGCCCCGGGCGCCCCGCCGCGACCGACGCCGCCCGGGCTCATGAACCACACTGGCACTCGATGACAGGCGATAACGAACTACCCAACGAGTCCATGGTTCTGCTGGAAGCGGTCCAGGTTCTGGGCCGCTCCCTGGAACCGGAGTCCACCATTCCCGCTGTCCTGCGCCTGCTGTCTCAACTGGTCGGCCTCAACCGCGGGCGCGTCGTCCTCCCCGAAGAGGGCGGTGGTTTGCGTATTCATTACGCCTACGGCCTGCGCCCGGAAGAGAAGGCACGCGGCGTCTACGCCGCTGGCGAGGGGATCACCGGGCACGTCATGAACACCGGTCGGGTGTGCGTCGTGCAGGACGTGGACGCCGAGCCCGCGTTCCTGTTCCGCGCCGTGGACCGGCCGACACTGCCACAGGGCACGGTGAGTTTCGTCGCCGTGCCCATCCTCACCGACAAGGAGCCGGTGGGCGTTCTCGCCTGCCATCGGATACGTAACCGCAACCGCGCCTTCGAGGCCGACATCCACTTGCTGCGCATCATCGCGTCCATGATTGGGCAGACGCTGCGCATTCACACGCTGCTGCGCGAGCGCACCGAGTATCTGGAGCACCAGAACCAGGAACTGCGTTCAGCGCTGGAGCGCCAGACTGTCCAGCACGGCATCCTCGGCACGAGCCCGATGCTGCAGGAGGCCCTGGACGAGGCCACCCGCGTGGCCGGCAGCGATGCCACCGTGATGCTGTTGGGCGAATCCGGCACGGGGAAGGAGAAATTCGCCCGCATGATTCACACCCACAGCCATCGACACGATGGCCCTTTTGTGTGCATCAACTGCGGCGCGATTCCGGAACACCTGCTGGAAGCAGAACTGTTCGGTCATGAGCGGGGCGCATTCACCGGCGCGGTGCGCACCCGCGCGGGCAAGGCGGAAGCGGCGGACGGCGGCACCCTGTTCCTGGATGAAATCGGCGACATGAGCCTGGATCTGCAGACCAAACTGCTGCGCCTGCTGCAGGAGCGTTCTGTACAGCGCGTCGGCGGCGACCGGGACATCCCCGTGGACATCCGCGTCATCACCGCCACCCACAAGGATCTCCAGGACGCGGTGAACCAGGGTCGCTTCCGCCTGGATCTGTTCTACCGCCTCAACGTCATCCCGCTACGGCTGCCGGCGCTGCGCGAACGCGCCGGGGATGTTCCCCTGCTCGCCCGCCACTTTCTCGACACCTTCAATCACAAGTACCGCCACAACCTGACCCTCGGCGCCGGCGTGCTGCCGCGTCTGGAGAGCTATGCCTGGCCCGGCAACATCCGGCAGTTGGAGAACGTCATCGAACGCGCTGTGCTGACCGCCAGGGGCACCAGCATCCAGGCGGCGGATATCGAGCACATCCTGGCCCAGGAATCCAGCGTTGGCGACGCGCCTGAGGAGACCGCGCACGCGGTGGCATCGCCCCCCTTCGCCCAGGCGCAGGAAGCAAGCGCAGGAAGACCGTATCAGCGTATCGCCGAGAGTGACCCGGACGTCCTGCGGGCAGCGCTCCTGCGCTGCCGCGGGAACAAGACCCAGGCGGCACGGGAGCTGGGCCTGAGCACCCGACAACTGCAGTACCGGCTGAACAAGTTCGGCTTGCGCTGAGCCCATCGGCAACCCCAACGGTTCGCGAAAAGCCGTGGCAGAGTTTCCGATTACAGGAAATCCGTCACACTGCGCCGGCGGCACGGTTTCCCGCCCTGTTCTGCCGTGGTATTCCTACGCCCCTCCTTGCCTCCGCGACCGGACCTTCACCATGATCGGGCTGATCCAACACACCCTGCTCGTCCTCCTCGAGCGTGAAGGCGGAACCAGCTTGCGGGAACGCATCCTCGCCGATTGCGGCCTGCCGGTGGATTCACGCTTTGCCATTCACAAGGATTTCGCCGACATCGAGTGTTCGGCGCTGATCACGGCCGCTGCTGCACGGATGGACATCGACGAGGAGACCCTCTGGGGGCTCTACGCCGACTATTTCCTTGAGGAAGCGCACCAGCTGCTGCCGCGCTTTTTCGAGATGGCTCCGACGGCCCGGGATTTCCTGCTGCGTCAGCCCACCATCCACTGCACTTTCGGCGCAGGGCTGCGGGACGCCGAAGCCCGCAGCCAGGTGCGGGACAAGTTTCATATCACCGAAGACGGCGACGACCTGGTGGTGCGGTACCGCTCGAACCTGCAGCTCTGCAAGCTCTACCGTGCCCTGGCAGAACGTGTTCTTGCGCTCTACGGGGAAACCGGCGAAATCCAGGAGGAGATGTGTCGCCACCATGGCCATGAGGCCTGTGTGTTCCGCATCCGATTCCATGGTCATGGATGCGATATAGCGGTGGCGCATGACTGAACAGTGCGACGGAGAGGATGCTGCAGCCATCCGCCGGGCGATCTCCGAGATCGCCAACACCCTCTGCGACACCGTGGACAACCGGTTCGATCTCCGCGTGGATGTGGACACGAAGGAGATCGAGGTCCAGAAGCTGGTAATGCTGGTGAATTTCGTGCTCGAGCAGGTTCGCCGCAATCTCGCCGAGTTGGAAGAGGCGCGCAGCAAGCTGGAGCAGCGGGTCGAAGAACGCACGGAACGGCTGAACCTGGTCATCGAGGGCGCAAACGACGGCGTCTGGGAGTGGACTCCGGACACCGACGAACTCGTGGTCTCGCCCCGCTTCCTGGAACAGGTGCAGCGCACCGATGCCAACCCGGTCATGAATACCGCGGCGTGGGTACAGCTGATTCATAAGCGGGATGTGGGGCAGGTTCAGGAGGCGATCCAGCGGGTGCTCGACGGGCGCGACCGACACCTGCGGGTGGAGTTCCGCCTGCGCCCCGGCCCGGCCAAAGGAGAACGGCTCATGATCGCCCGCGGCGCCGCCATGCAGGATGAACACGGTCGTGTTGAGCGCCTGGCCGGCACGCAGACGGACATCACGGAACGGTACTGGCGGTTACCGGAGTCCGGCCTGTTCACCGAGCGCGCTGTCCTCGCCGCACTCAGGGATCATCAGCACGAGCAACGCGACGCGATGGTCATCATGATGCGCACGCGCATTCTCGGAGGCGCCGTTGCCACCTCTCCCGGCTCGGACCACGCACAGGTCCAGAACCATCTGGCACACCAGGTTGCCCAGGCTGCGCCCTGGGACGACCTGCGCATCGGAGTGACTGCAGGGGACACGCTGACAGCAGTGGTCTGCGGTGAAATCCGGCCGGAGGACATTGCGGAACAGCTTCGCGAGCGTCTGGAAACCACGCTGGTCGTCGAACACCAGCGGCTGTGGCTGCAGCCGGCGGTCGGCATCGTGCACACCGCCACACTGGATCACCGCGACCCCGAACGCGCGCTGGAGGCCGCGCGCATGGCCATGCGCAGCGCGCGGGCCGAGACGGGAGGCACCGTGGTGCGGGTGTACTCCAAGGCCCTGGAAGCGCGTGCGCGCTCGGACCGCGAGGCCGAGGATACGCTGGCCCAGGCCATCCGCAACAACTGGATCACCGCGTTCCTGCAACCCGTGGTCGATATCCACGCAGGGACAGTGCACGCCTTCGAGGCACTGATGCGTCTGCATCACCCGGAGCACGGCATCCTCTCTCCGGGTGCCTTCATCGCCGCAGCCGAGCGCACCGGTGTCATGGGCGATGTCAGCCACCAGGCGTTCCGGGCTGCCGGTCGCAGCCTGGCCTGCGCGCACATGACCACCACCTTCGGTGACAGCTTTCTGCTCAGTCTCAACATCGCGCCGGAACAACTGGCCGGTCGGCATGCCGCCGATGAGCTACTGGCGGCACTGGAAGCGCTGGAACTGTCACCAGGGAGGGTGCAACTCGAGGTCACTGAACGCTCGCTGCTGGAAGATCCGACCCATGCCGCCGACGTTCTCGAGGACCTGCGCGCGGCAGGGGTCACCATTGCCATGGATGATTTCGGTACAGGTTACTCGTCGCTGGGTTACCTGCAGCAGTTGCCCCTGGACGTCCTCAAGATCGACAAGAGTCTGGTGGACCGGGTCCCGTCGAGCGGGCGCGCCTACCGCGTGCTCGATACCATCGTGCGCCTGGCCGAGGACATAGGCCTGGACGTGGTCATCGAGGGCATCGAGACCGACGCCCAACTACACGCCGTGGGCGAGCTCGACGTTCGCCTCTGCCAGGGATTTCTCCTGAGCCGCCCCCACGCCATCGACGAAGTACTGGAACAGAACCTGCCCGAACACCTTCGTCGCCTCCGGATTGCGCCCGCGCACTGACGCGACCCGACTGTTCCACGGCACCTGGTCGCGACCCTGAACCGTCTCCGGGCAGGGAAGCGGGGAACGTCACAGACGTGCGCCAGATCACATCGCACTCCAGCCGCCGTGTTGTATAACGTAGCGAACACGCTAGGGTGGGTTCCCGCAAGGGAACGCTGCGAGAACAAAAAACGGGATACGCATGTACAGAAACTGCATCATGGCCGGCGGCCTTCTCACCGTCACTGTCGCGACGGGCGTGCAGGCGCAACATCCGGGACCGCTGGCGGGCGGTGATATCACCCACGCCGGAGTCGCACCCCACGAGCGCTCCATTGGCCTCGGCACCAACCCGGCCACCCCCTCGTTGAGCGACCGCCGGGTCCGGTTCGGGATTCTGTCGAATTTCTCTGTCGGCTACGAGTTCGGTGATGCCGACGATTTCGATCGGGACATCGAGCGAATTTCCGATGATTTCGACATCCTGGAGGGGGAAATTAATGCCATCGACCCGAATAACCCCGATCAGGACGACATCGAAGACTTGATCCGCGACGTTGTCTCATTCGAGGGCAATGCCAATGACCTCGTCGGCGAACTCTCCGATGCCGCCTACGGCAAGCTGAGCATCGCGGCCTCCGGACCGGGCGCGCCACTGAGCGTGCGCTCGCAGACGCTCAACGGTGTCATCACTTTCGACTATGGCGTCAACGTCGATGGCCGCGTTGCCGTGGAATCGTCGGGCGATGCCTTCAACACGGGCCTCGCCGAGTTCGTTGACGAGGACGGCAATGTGACTCTGCCGGGCGCAATCGAGGAAATCGGTACCAACCCGGATGGCTACCGATTCGTCAAGTTCGAGGATGACGAGACGGAATACACTTTCAAGCCGGAAGAGGACGCCGGCCTCGCCGTCCAGGGCGGTGTTGTCGGGCGTTTCAGCACCGGTTACGCCCGCGAGGTCTGGCGCAACCAGAGCGGAGTCCTGCACGCCGGCACCACCCTCAGTGCCTATCGGGTCACTCTGGCCCGTTCCGGGGTCCTGCTGGACGACAGCGATGATGTCGAGGACCGCGCCGAGGACGAGTTCGAGGACAACCAGAACACGGACACCGGTTTCGGGGTGGACATCGGCGTGACCTGGGTCACCGACAACTTCTCCGTGGGCGGCACGGTGCGGAACCTCAATGAACCGTCCTTCGACTACCCGGATCCCTGCGACAACGACCCGAACGCCCAGTCCTGCCTCTTCTTTGAGGCCAATCCGCAGGCCAAGCGCAATGGCAGCAGCTGGACCATGGAGCGCCAGCTCACGCTGGAGGGCTCGGTATACACGCAGAATCGCCGCTGGATCCTCGCCGGGCGGCTGGACGCCAACGAGGTTGCCGACACCACCGGGGATGACTATCAGTGGGCCGCTATCAGTGCCGCCTATATTCCGGACAGCTTCTGGATCCCCAGTCCGCGGGCGGGCATCCGCACCAATCTCACCGGCGAAGAGCTGACCTACATCAGCGGCGGAGCAACCTTCTTCCGGTTTCTGCATCTGGACATAGCCGGCACCCTGGAAGAGACGTCGGTGGACAACAGCACCGGCCCCCGCTCCATGCAGGCCAGCCTGGGTATGGACCTCCAGTTCTAGTGTCCTGTCCCCGAAGGCTTCCCCGAACCGCGGCGAGCCAGTAAGGTAAGCCGTCGTCGAACGGGCCCCGGCGACGGCCCCGCAACCCACGACCAGTATTGCCAGGGATTTCTCGTGCGCGAATGGCTCGTCATCCAGCAGCTCAGCCGGGAGGCTTCCCGCTCTCGTGTGTTCCTGGAACTTCTTACCGTGCGGCCGCTCTCCATTTCCGGCGTCGCATTACTGGTGTGCCTGCTTCTGGCGCTGGGCGCCGTGGCCGCCATCCCCGCGGTTACCGACGGCTGGTGGACGCCGGCAACCATGGCGGTGACGGTCCTCGTGGTCGGCTTCGTGGGCGGGCTGGTACTGGAGGACCGTGCCGGGACCGTGTTCCAGTCCCGCCCCGTCGCCCTGCATCTCAACGGGCTGGTACGTCGTTACCGGCGCGGCTTCCTCGGGCCCCGATATGTCCTGTTCTCGGAGCGCCTGCGCGAAACAGACTATTTCACCGTTGACGCGCTGGAGAGCGCCCTGCGCTGCTGTGATGCCGAACTTGCCATGAACCACCGCGGTCACCCCGGCGTTCGCACCGGCCCGGCAGTACTCACCCTGCTCGTCGCCATTGCCTTGATTGCGGCAACACCTCATCTGGTGGAGTACGGACTGGACCTGATTGCCCTCACCGCTGGTCTGGTCCTGGCATTGGTGGCGATGGCACTGATCGCGCTGCGCAGCGCCCAGCCGGCGCGGCCCGGCACCGAGGAAACCCGCTGCCTGCTGGTCTGGGCGCTGGAAGAGGCCCGCACCGAAGCGCCCGGTCCGCGCCTTGCCTGACGCGGCACCAGGCGGCTGCCGTCAGGAATAGCGATGCCCCAGCGGCCGGAGGCGTACAACTCCGGCGCTGTTTCCAGTACGCTCGTTGACTTTGCAATGGCGATTCACAGGAGTCCTGACTTGGTACAAACCGTCTCCCCGGAGCAAGCAGGCCTGTCCAGCGAGCGGCTCGGCCGCATCAGTCGCTGGATGCGCGATCACGTGGAAAACGAGCGCCTCGCCGGCACCAGCGTGCTCATCAACCGCGGCGGCGAAAACGCCTGGTTCGACTGCGCCGGCACGCTGGAGCTGGGCAGCCAGCGGCCGCTGCAAGACGACTCCATCTTCCGCATCTATTCCATGACCAAACCGGTGACCAGCGTCGCCGCGATGATGCTCTATGAGCAGGGCGCATTCCAGCTGGACGACCCCGTGGCGCGCTTCCTGCCCGAGTTCCGCGACATGGAAGTGCTGGTGGGCGGCGATGCCGACAACCCCAAGTGCGAACCGGCACACAACCTCATCACCATGCGCCACCTGCTCACCCACACCTCCGGGCTCACCTACGACTTCTTCATGACCTCCCCGGTGGATGCCCTCTACCACCGCCACGGCATCACCTTCGCCAACGGCGAAGTGCGGCTGGCGGACATGGTTGAGCGCCTGGCGAAGATCCCCCTGCTGTTCCATCCCGGGTCGCGCTGGAACTACGGTGTCTCCACCGACGTGCTGGGCCGCGTGATCGAGGTGATTTCCGGCGAACCGCTGGACGAGTTCTTCGCCAACCATATCTTCCAGCCGCTGGGGATGACGGACACCGCCTTCGGCGTGCCGGAAGAGAAACTCGAGCGTTTCTCCGCCCTGTACACCTCCAGCACCATGACACCGCCACCATTGATGGGCCCGGAACCCACCCAGGTGCTTCCGGAGCCCAAGGGCGGACTGAAGCTCTTCGACCCCGCAACCGGCGGACGCTTCCAGGCACCGGCCTTCATGTTCTCCGGGGGCGGCGGGCTGACCTCCACCATCACCGACTACCTGCGTTTCTGTCTGATGCTGCGCAACGACGGTGAACTGGACGGCGTTCGCCTGCTGGGGCGCAAGACGGCGGAGTTCATGCGCGTGAACCACCTGCCGGGCACCCTGGCGGACATGGGCTCGCCACGATTCAACAACGGCCCCATGGGCACCGGCCTGGGCTTCGGCCTGGGTTTCTGCGTCGTGCTGGATCCGGCAGAAGCACAGACCATGGGTTCGGCGGGCGAATACTTCTGGACGGGCATGGCGAACACGCAGTTCTGGATTGACCCCGAAGAGGACATGATCGTGATCCAGATGGCGCAGCTGCTTCCGTCCTCACTGGTGCCGGTGCGCCGGGAACTACGCTCACTGGTGTACCAGGCCGTCATTGATTGACCGCCCCGGAGGCTTTCATGCGTTCCGTGTTTCTGGTCGACAACGGCTCGCTGCGCCCGGGTGCGACGCTCAATCTGCGGCGCATTGCCGCGGCGCTCGGCGAGCGCGCCGGGATGTCCGTGGAAGCGGCGTCCCTGCTGCACTCGAACAAGGTGCCCGCGGAGGACCTGGAGGGCGAAGCAGCCCGTACCCTCGGGCCCGCCGCCACCCGGCGTGCCGACGAGGGCAGCCGGGAAATCATCATCCTGCCGTTCTTCTTCGGCCCGAGCCGCGCCCTGACGGGGTACCTGCCGGAGCGTATGGCCACCCTGCAGGAGCGCCATCCCGAGGTTCACGTCCGGGTAGCGACGCCGCTGGTGGACCTGTTCGGCCCCGTGGACCTGCGCCTGGCGCGCATCCTCCGCGACGGCGTCCTGGAGACCATGACCGGCACCACCCCCCCGGCCGTTGCGCTCGTGGATCACGGCAGCCCGATCCCGGAGGTCACCGCGGTGCGCAACGTACTCGCGGGGCAACTGGCCGCGCTGCTGGAGGGGCGGGCGGATCGGGTGACTGCGGCTTCCATGGAGCGGCGCGACGGCGACGAGTACCGATTCAACGAACCCCTGCTGGAGAATCTGCTGGATCGACCGGGATTCAACCAGGGCGAGGTGGTGGTTTCCATGCTGTTCCTCTCCCCCGGGCGCCACGCCGGCGCCGAGGGCGATGTCGCCGGCATCTGTGGCGAGGCCGAGAAGCGCAATCCGGGGCTGGCCACGGCGATGACGCCGCTGGCCGGCGAGCACCCGGGCATTCTGGAAATTCTGGAGGAGCGACTGCAGCAGGCACTGGACGGCACCCACTTTCTGCTGGATCTCCCGACCGGTGGAGTTGCCGGAACGGGAGGCTCAGGATAGCGCCGGTGGGCCCCGGTTGGCCCACCGGCCAGGGGTTTACTCCATCACCGCCATGATGTCGTCCATGCGCCGCTCCACCGCGGCCCGATCCTCCTCGGGAACATCCGCGAACATGCCGGCGATGCGCTCCATCTGCTGCTCCATCTGCTGGCGGAACTGCTCTTTCTGTTCCTCGGGAATGTTCGGGTTTTCCTCGAGTTCCCGGATGGCCTGATCCATCTCCTGCTCCATCTCGGGGCTGACTTCCATCTGCACCGCCATCATGGCGTGGAAAATCCGCCCGCCGTCGGCGGACCACTGATCGACATCGTTGTAGCCGTTACGGCGAATGATCTCCCGCACCTCATCGTGCTCCCGGGCCGTTTCTGCGAGGATCTGCTCGAAATCGAAGTCCTGGGGATCGTCGGCCTGAAAATCCTCCTCATCCAGCTCGTCCTGGCGATCCCCCCAGGCCTGGAGCTCTTCCATGGTGGCCAGCCAACGATCGATGGCGGCGTCATCCAGGGCCTTGGCCTGGCCGAACATCAGCACGCCGACGATGGCAAGCAAACACACGAGACTACGCTTGAACATGATCAACCTCTCCTTTCCCTGTTGTCGCCCCGAGCTTACAGTCATCTACAACGCGGTGCCACGGACGCTTGAGACGATTGTTTGCAATGACGCCCCGCACGAGCCTGGTCGGCAAATACACGGTGCTTTCCCTGGTCCTCATCCTGACGGCGGTGACGGGCCTGAGCATCATCTATGCCCGTTTCTCCGATACGCTCATTGAGCGGCTCACCGGCGAGCGCCTGGAAGCCCAGCTGGCAGGCACGGCCAACCGGGTGAGTGCCTTCATTGCCAACCGCATCTATCAGCTGGAAATCCTCTCCAGCCATCCGGCCATGCCGCTGTATGTCGCCGACGGCGCGGAAGTTCCGGAAGGGATTGCGGAGCTGGTACGCGTCGAGGCGGATTCGCCGGACCTCTACGGCATCCTGTTCTTTGATGCCAGCAACAGCCTGGTCAATCTAGTCCCCGGTCAGGCCGCCTCCGGCGCCCCCTACTGGCAGGGGGACCCATGGAGCATGGCCGGTCTGCCGCGCACCGAGCACGGTCGTACGGAGATCATAGGCCCGCACGTCCCCGACGACGGCGAACCCGGGTTTATCATCATCCGACAGCGTCTCCGGACCCTGCCGGGCGTTGAGGATGCCGGGTCGGTGGGGCTGCATGTCCGCCTCGCCGCCATTACCGAGCGAGTCCGCTTGGAAGATCTTGCTGGCGCCACGCGGACTTACCTCCGAACTCCCAACGGCGATCTGCTGAACCCGGCGGGTCACCCCGTGGGGCCTGCCCCGGAGACGCTGAGGGAAGGACCGGAAATCCTGCCGGGCTGGCGTATCGACTACGAAATCGAGGCCGCGCATATCCTCAATCCCCTGCGCACGGCTCAACTCGGCATGTACGCCCTGGCGGCGGCCACCGGCATCGGCTTGGTCGTCGTTTTCTGGCGACTGGCGCGTAGCCTGCGCCGGCGTGTGGACCGACTGGTCACAGGTGCCGATGCTCTGGCAGGCGGCGACCTCCAGTACCGACTAGGCGTGCATGACCAGCGCTGGGATGAAATCGACGTCCTTGCCCACGGCTTCAATTCCATGGCCAACCGGCTACAGCAGATGCTGAACCGCACAATCCAGAGCGAGAAGATGGCCGTGCTCGGTGAGTTCGCCACCGGCGTCGCCCACGAAGTCCGCAACCCCCTGGGGACCATCAAGCTCACGGTCCAGGCCCTGGGGCGAAAGGAACCGGATCAACGGCGGCGGGATCTGCTCCACGATGTCGAGAACGAGATCGACCGACTCAACCGCGTGGTGGGCGATCTGCTCACCTACGGCCGGGCGTCCGCCGGGGACCCCAGCTGCTTCGAGATCCGCACGGCGTTCCGTAAGGCCATCAGTCTGGTTGAGCCGGAAAGCCGCGAACGGGGTGTGGACATCAATGCGAGTGGAGACTCCCGACTGTGCATCCACGCCAATCCAGAACAGGTGGTCCAGTCTTTGGTGAATCTCCTGATCAATGCGGTCCAGGCCAGCCAGGAGGACGACATCATCCGTCTGCGCGCATCCACGGAAGGTGCGTTCGTACGCATCGACGTCACCGATCACGGCTGCGGCATGGATACCGCAACCCGGGAGCGTGTCATGGACCCCTTCTATACCACGCGTCCGGACGGCACGGGGCTGGGCCTGAGCATCACCAAGCAGCTGGTGCTACTCAACGGCGGCGAACTGACCCTGACCAGCGAAGCCGGTGAGGGCACCACCGTCACCGTCCATCTACCCCGGTGCGTTCCGGGAGAGCCCACGAGTCTGCACCCATGACAGCGCCTCGCATCCTGGTCATAGACGACGAGAAGAACTTCGCGCGCTCCCTGGTATTCGGCCTCCAGGAAGAGGGCATGGAAGCAGAGGCGACCTTCGGCGGGGCAGCGGGTCTGGATGCGGTGACGGACCAGTCCCCGGATCTGATCCTGCTTGATCTGCGACTCCCGGACATGGACGGCATGGAGGTTCTGGAACAGCTCACCCGGGACTATCCCGAGCTTCCGGTGGTGATGATCTCTGCCCATGGCGACACCCGTGCCGCGGTGCAGGCGGTCAAGGCCGGTGCCTCGGATTATCTCACCAAACCCTTCGCCCTGGACGAGGTCGTACACCTCATTGAGACCAGCACCCGCCGTGCGCGAATGCGCAGTGAACTTGACTATCACCGACAACGCCTGACACCCCCTTCGGGCCTTGTCGGCGACAGCGCCCCTATGAAGGCGCTCTGGGAAACCGTCGAGCGCGTCGCCGGCAGCAGCGCTGCACGCATCCTGCTGCAGGGAGAGTCCGGCACCGGCAAGGCACTGGTGGCCCGGGGCATTCACGCCCAGAGTCCGCGCGCCCACGAAGCGTTCGTGGAGATCAACTGCGCGGCCCTGCCCGAGCAGCTCATCGAGGCGGAGCTCTTCGGCGCCGAGAAAGGTGCCTACACGGGCGCCCACCAGAAGCGGGTGGGACTGGTCAGTCTCGCCGATCGCGGCACCCTTTTCCTGGATGAGGTGGGCGAGTTGCCGCTGGCGCTCCAGGCCAAACTGCTGCATTTCCTGGAGAATGGCGATTATCGCCCCGTGGGCGCGTCACGGTCCCTGTCTGCCGATGTGCGGGTGATCGCGGCAACCAACCGCGCCCTGGATGCGGAAGTGCGCGAGGGCCGGTTCCGCGAGGACCTCTACTTCCGCCTCAACGTCATTGAAATCGATATTCCGCCCCTGCGTGAGCGCGCCGGCGACGTCGAGGCCCTGCTCCGGGAACTGACGCTGCGGCAGGCAGAAACGGAAGGTTGCGACCCCGTGGGTTTCAGCGAAACGGCCCTTGATCTCCTCACCCGCTACCGGTGGCCAGGCCACGTGCGCGAACTCAAGAATGTCGTCGAGCGCCTGACCATCCTCTATCCGGGCAGCGTGATCGAACCCGGGCAGCTGCCCGTGGAAATCCGTGACAGCGAGCCCCGGAGCGACGCCCTGGGCCAGCAGCTCGATAGGACCGAGCGCCAGATCGTGCTGGATGCGCTGAATGCCGCCGGGGGCCGCAAGGGCGATGCCGCCACCCGGCTGGGTATTTCCCGCCACGCCCTGAAGCGACGGATGCAGCGCCTCGGGCTCACATGAGCGTAAACCGCTCACTTACCCGCCCATGAATGAGCGGTTTACGCTCATGATTGCACCAACGTCCCCGTCCGACGCCGCCATGGCGGGGCCACAGGACATGGCCCCTGACTTGCAACGTCCCCGGAAACAATACCAGGGGAGCGACGGCACTCGTCCGCTCGCCGGCAACACGAACCGATGACGTACATCGGCAGTGGGGAGAAGTTCATGCGGCGTGCCACCCGGGTGGCGCTATGGATGGCGGCCACGCTACTCATCACCGGAACTCCGGCCGTGGGCGACTTCGGCGCGCGGGTCGAGCTCGGTGCCGCCGCGGACGCGGCGGACGGGACAGTGGCCTGCATGTACCCCATGACCGGCCGCGGCGCCACCTACGGGCGCGACAGCATTCACGGTATCCAGGTGGCGCTGGAGCGGCTCTCCGAAGAGCCCGATGCGCCACGCCTGCGGGTCATCGTCGAAGATTCCCGCTCCAAGGCCTCCTTCGCGGTACGCATGGCGGAAGACTTCGTCCGGCGCGAAGGTGCGGACATCCTCTGCGGTATCGTCAGCTCCGGGGTCGGCCGCGCCGTGAGCCAGTTCGCCCGTGACAACGAGACCATCCTGGTGGGCACCGACCACGCGTCATCCCGGCTCACGCTGGAAGAGGGTCACCGCCACTACTTCCGCGTCTCCAGTGACACCTGGACCTCCCATGCCGCAGGCGCCCGCTACCTCCAGGAGCTGCAGGAACGCACCGACTGGCGCACGCTGGCCTTCCTGGGGCCCGACTACGAGTACGGCCGGGTTGCCTGGCGCGATCTGCGCACGTCCCTGAAGCAGCTCGGGGTGGATTACGAACAGGCCGGTACTTACTGGCCACGGCTCTACGAACCCGACTATTCCCTGTACATCCAGGCCCTGCTGGAATCGCCACCGGACATCCTGGTTACCGGGCTGTGGGGCGGTGACTTCAACGCCTTTGTTCAGCAGGCCCGCACAACGCGCCTGTTCGAGACCATGACGGTGGCTAACTTCGACGCCGGCGGCAACTACGACACCCTGGTGTCATTCGGGGCGTCGGCACCCCAGGGCCTGATCCTGTCGGCACGGCACCACGTCAACTGGCCGGACACCGAGCGTAACCGACGCTTCGTACAGGCCTTCCACGACAAGGCCGGCACCTACCCGAGCTATGCCGCCGTGGGGGCGTACACGGGCATCATCGCCATTGCCCGCGCCACCGAGCGCACCGGCGCCATCGGCGACACCGAGGCCATGATCAATGCGCTGCGCGGCCTGGAACTGCCGCTGCCCACGGACCCGCCGGGACACACGTCCTATATCGATCCCGAGACGCACCAGATCGTTCAGGCCCAGGCCATCGGCTCACCGCGGGAGGACCACGCGTTCCCTCCCGCCCGGATCCTGCTGGGCGACTGGCGTGTGTACGACGCCGAATCCCTGAAACCGTCTGCCGCCGTCCTGGAACGGCGACGCGGCCCCGCCGCCGACGCGTCATTCTGACCGCCGGCGGTTTTCCGATACTCCAATAACAGATCCACTGGAGGAGACCATGACCAATAAGAGCCATCGAACCCCCTGGAGCCGCCGGCTCGCCACCGCAGGCAGCGCCCTGGCGCTGGCCACCGCCGGAACACTGGGCGTCACCACCACCGCCAGCGCCGATGAGACCTTCCGCGTCGGCATCGTCACCTTCCTCTCCGGTGCCGCTTCCGGTCCCTTCGGGGTTCCCGCCGCCAACGCCGCCGAAGTCATCGTTGATGGCATCAACGCCGGTGAACTACCCGCCCCCTACGACAGCGTTGGCCTCAACGGGGTGCAGATCGAGACCATCGTCATCGACGAGGAAGGCGGCGCATCACGGCAAGTGGAGGAATACCGTAACCTGGTGGAGCGGCGGAACGTGGACGCCGTGATCGGCTACATCTCCAGCGGTGACTGCCTGGCCATCGGCCCAGTGGCCGAAGAACTGCAGATGCTCACCATCGCCTTCGACTGCGGCACCCCTCGCCTGTTCGACGAAGTGGAGAATCCCCAGTACCTCTTCCGCACCGGCCTCGACGCCGTGGCCGACAACGTCGGCGCGGTGCGCTACCTGCTGGACACGCAACCGGACGTCCGGCGGATCGCGGGACTGCAGCAGAACTATGCCTGGGGCCATGACTCCTGGCGTGACTTTACGGCTGCCCTCGGCACGCTGATGCCGGATGCGGAGATCGTCAGCAGCCAGATGCCACAGATCTTCCAGGGCAACTACGGCTCTGAGATCTCCTCGCTGCAGACCAGCCGCCCGGATATCGTTCACTCCAGCGCCTGGGGCGGCGACATGGAGGCGTTCATGAGCCAGGCAACGGCACGGGGCCTGCTGGACAACGCCACCGCGCTGTTGACCACCGGCGAGTCCGGCGTACACCGCTTCGGCGACCGTGCCCCCAACGGCACCATTGTCGGCGGTCGTGGACCCTTCGGCGAGTTTGCCCCGGACAACGAGCTCAATGACTGGTTCACGGAGCGCTACGTCGATGCCCACGGCACGCAGCCCAGCTACCCCTCCCACAAGATGGCGCAGGCCATCCTGGGTCTGAAGTACGCCGTGGACAACGCTGGCGCCGACGAAGGCACGAAGCCGTCCACGGAGGCCATCGCCGAGGCTCTGCGTGGCGCCGAGTTCCCGTCGGTCAGCGGCACGGTGTACATGGACCGCGCCGGCGGCCACCAGGCGGTGCAGCCGATGCTCTACGGCGAGTACCACTTCGACGGCGAAACCCCGCGGCTGGAGAACGTGCGTGCCTACAGCGCCGAGTGCGTGACCGCCCCTGAGGGCGAAGACCCCATCGCGTGGATCGAGGCCGGCTTCCCCGGCGTTGACTGCGACTGACGCCAACAGTGGGCCGGCGGCGCAGGTCGCCGGCCCCGTTATCGTTCAAGGGCACTTCCTATGCTGACCTTCTGGGCCATTCTCATCGACGGCTTCATCTACGCGTCGTGGCTGTTCCTCGTCGCCGCAGGACTGACCGTCATCTACGGTGTCATGCGCATTCTCAACCTCGCTCACGGCAGTTTCTACGCCGTGGGCGCCTACGCAGCGGCTTCCGCCCTCGCCTGGTACTACGGCGGCGGCAACGACGCACTCTGGATCGGCTTCACACTGCTGGCCGGCTGCGCGCTGATCATGGGGGCACTGCTCGGTCTGGCCGTCGAGCGCGGGATCCTGCACCTGATGTACGGGCGCAACGAGATCCTGATGCTGATCGTGACCTTTGCGCTGCTGCTGATCCTGGATGACGCCATGAAGCTCATCTGGGGCACCGACCCCTATCTCGCCTATCAACCCTACGCGGCGCTGGGGCGCATCAACATGGACGGCCTGACCATCGCCCACTATGACCTCATGCTCATGGGCGTCGCCGTGGCGGTTGGGGCGGCGTTGTGGTTCTGGCTGGAGCGCACGCGCATGGGCAAGATCCTGCGCTCCATCATTCACGACCGCGAAATCGCGGCTGCCATGGGCGTCAACGTCAAGCTCATGTTCACCGTGACGTTCGTAATCGGTGCCGCCCTCGGCGCCGGCGCCGGCGGGCTGACGGCGCCGACCATCTCGGTGACGCCCGGTCTGGGGGTCGAGGTGATCGTGGTGGCCTTCGCGGTGGTGGTCTCGGGCGGACTGGGCAGCATTCTGGGCGCCGCCATCGGCGCCATCGCCGTGGGCCTGGCCCGTGCCGCCGCGGTGCACACAATGCCCGAACTCGAGCTTTTCGTGATCTACGCGGTCATGGCCACGGTACTGATCTTCCGTCCGTACGGCCTGTTCGGCCAGCCCGCAGCGAGGACGATCTGATGCGTTTGGACAAATCCGAAATCCTGCTTGTCATCGCGGGGATCCTGGTCGCCCTGTCCGGGTTTCTGCTGCCGAACTGGATCATTTCCATTTCCAGTTCCGCTCTGGCCACCGCCCTGGTCGTACTCGGGCTGGTGACGCTGATCCGTGCCGGCCTGGTCTCCTTCGGCCAGGGCCTTTTCTTCGGCATCGGTGGCTATGCCGTGGGCATGGGTGGACGCTTTCTCGGTATCACGGACGTGGTGGCGCTGATCGCCATGGGTCTGGTGGTGGCGGTGGCCTTGGCCATGATCCTGGGAATCCTGCTGTCCCGCTACCGGGAGATCTTCTTCGCCATGCTGACGCTGGCGTTCTCCATGATCCTCTACGGCATCCTGGTACGCAGCATGGAACTGGGGAGCACGGACGGTTTCACCATCGGCGCCTGGCACATCCTGGGTTGGGTGCCACCGGCGGGATCACGCCGCCTGACCATCTTCATCCTGACAGTGGCCATCTGCACGGTGGCCGCCGTACTCATGCACCGCTACTTCCGCTCCGGCATCGGCCTCGCCTGTGAAGCTATCCGTGAGAACGAGGTGCGGGTGGAGTACATGGGCATCTCCCGGCGACAGATCCTGTATATCAACTACGTCATCGCCGCCGCCCTGGGCGCCCTGGGTGGGGCCCTGTACTCCCTGAGCAGCGGTCACGTGGACCCGCACATGACCTACTGGACCACGTCCGGGGAGTTCGTATTCATTGCGCTACTCGCCGGCACCGGCCACGTCGCCGCGCCGTTCATCGCCGCACTGGTGTTCGCCTTTGTGCGCACCTATGCCGTGGAACTGGTGCCCCACGCCTGGCAGATGGGGCTGGGCATTACCCTGCTGCTCATCATCCTGTTCCTGCCGGGTGGCATCTGGAGCCTGTTCACCCGATTCCGGAGGGCGTCGTCATGAGCGAACCCGTCTTGACTACACGCAATCTGTCGCGGCGCTTCGGCGCCGTCACCGCCGCCGACGACATCAACGTCACCGTCTCCGCCGGCGAGATCGTGGGGGTGATCGGGGCCAACGGCGCCGGCAAGACCACGTTCATCAACATGGTCACCGGCTACCTGCCACCCAGCGACGGGGAGATCGAGTTTCTGGGCGAACCCCTCGGTGGCGATGGCCCCCGGAAACTCATGCGCAGGGGGCTGAGCCGGTCGTTTCAGGTGCCGCAACTGTTCTCCGAACTCACGGTGCTGGACAACGTCGTGATGACCATCGCGGCGGCTGAAAACCGGTTCCTGAACCCCATGCGGCCGGTGTACGACCACCGGCGGGTGGAGCGGGCGGACGCGATGCTACGGCAAATGGACGTCGCCGAGTACCGGGACGAACTGGTCACCGCCATGCCCCAGGGCGAACGCAAGCTGCTGGACATCGGCATGGCACTGCTGGCCAATCCACGCATGGTCCTCCTGGACGAGCCCACCAGCGGCGTGAGCATCGAGGAGAAGTACAAGGTCATGGACACGGTGATGAACGTGGTGCGCGAGCACCGGCTGACCGTGCTGTTCGTCGAGCATGACATGGAGGTGATCCGGCGCTATGTCACGCGATTGTTGGCATTCGCTGCCGGGCGTGTCATCGCGGATGGACCGGCGGACGACGTGCTGGCCGACGACATGGTCCAGGAACTGATCACCGGCAAGGCGCGCACTGCCCCGGCGGAGGAGGCCTGACATGGGTTTGCAGATCGAACGACTGGACGTCGCCATCGAAGGCATCGACATTCTCCGCAAGGTAAGCCTGAGCGTGCCGGAGAACACCATGGCCGGTCTGATCGGTGCCAACGGCGCCGGCAAGACCACGCTGATCCGGGCGGTAATGGGGCTGCTGCCGGCGCGTGCCGGTCGCATCACGTTCGCCGGGGAGAACCTGCCGGACAAGGGAGCGCACGAGCGTGCACGCCTGCAGATCAGCTACATGCCGGAGGACCGGCGCCTGATCCCCGACCTCACGGTCACCGAAAACATGCTCCTGCCCGCCTGGGCCGTCGGGCTCCAGGACGCTCAACAGCGCCTGGACTGGATCTACTCCCTGATGCCGGAGATTGCCGACTTCGGCAAACGCAAGGCCCTGCAGCTCTCCGGTGGCCAGCAGAAGCTGGTCGCGCTGGGGCGCGCGCTCATGCCGGGTCGGCGTCTGATTCTCCTGGACGAGCCCTTCGAGGGGGTCGCACCGGTTCTTGCACGACGCCTGTCCTCCGTGCTCGACGACCTGCGCAACGAGGGTCTGACCATTCTTCTGGCAGAATCGGACGACACCCACTCGGCGGACCTGGTCAGCCAGCATTACCGCATCGAACGTGGGACCATCGTCGAGGACGCGGCTACGACGCCGGCGTAAGCCGGCGCACCCAGCACAACAGGAGGAGAGACATGAAGACGCGCGCTGCCGTACTCAATGAGATCGGGGTCGCCGGCCCTTATGCCCGTAGTCAGCCGCTTCGGATCGAGGAGCTGGAACTGGACGCACCACAGGAGGGTGAGGTCCTGGTGGAGATCAAGGCGGCGGGGCTGTGCCACTCGGACCTGTCGGTCATCGACGGCAACCGCCCGCGGCCCGTGCCCATGGCCCTGGGCCACGAGGCCGCCGGCGTGGTCAAGGAGCTGGGACCAGGCGTGCGGGATCTTGAGGTCGGCGATCACGTGGTCACGGTGTTCGTGCCCAGCTGTGGCCACTGCGCGCCCTGTGCCGAGGGCCGCCCGGCGTTGTGCGAACCCGGTGCCAAGGCCAATAACGAGGGCACCATGATCAGTGGCGGTCGCCGGCTCAGCCGCGCGGACGGCACGCCGGTGAACCATCACCTGGGCGTTTCCGGTTTCGCTGACAGGGCCGTTGTGTCCCGCAATTCAGTGGTGCGGGTGGATCCGGAGCTGCCGTTTGCCCACGCGGCGCTATTCGGCTGCGCGGTGTTGACCGGCGTGGGCGCGGCCGTCAATTCCGCCGGCATTCGCCCCGGCCAGAGCGTCGCCGTGATCGGCCTTGGCGGCGTGGGCCTGAACAGCGTGCTGGGCGCATTGGTTGCGGGCGCCGGCTCGGTGATCGCCGTCGACATCGACGCCGGCAAGCTTGATCTGGCCAGGCGGCTGGGCGCCGCGCATACCATCAACAGCAGCGAGGACGGCGCCGCGGACAGACTGCGCGAGCTCACCAACGGTGGCGTGGACTGCGCCATCGAGATGGCAGGGTCGGAGAAGGCACTGGAGTTCGCCTACCGCGGTACCCGCCGTGGCGGTACCACTGTCACCGGCGGTCTGGCCCACCCGGAGAAACATGTCTCCATCCAGCAGGTGAGCCTGGTCGCCGAGGAGCGCACCCTGCGCGGCAGCTACGTCGGCAGCTGCGTGCCGATCCGCGATGTGGCCCGCTACGTCACCCTCTTCCGGCAGAACCGGCTGCCGGTGGACCAGCTCCTCAGCGGTACGCTGAAGCTGGACGAGATCAACACCGGTTTCGATCGACTCGCCAGCGGCGAGGCGGTCAGGCAGGTCATCGTATTCGACTGACCTGAACAACACCCTGGAGGAGAGACAATGTCCGCACAACACAAGAATCGGACTCTGCTTGTCAGCGGGCTGGCCACGGCAATGGCCGTGACCAGTCTGACGGGGGGCGCCGCGGTTGCCCACGAGCCGCCGGAGTCCAGTGTCATGGAGCGGCTGCAGGAGAATCAGCCGAACAACTGGGGCAAATGGGGAGACGATGACCACGTCGGTGCACTGAACTACTTGAGCGACGACGAGGTGCTCCGCGGTGCGCAGGCCATCCGCAGCGGCAAGACATTCACACTGCAGATCCCCATGACCCATGGCGACGGTCCAGTCTTCCCCGGCCGCGTGGCAACCCAGCACTTCATGACCCAGGACGAGAGCGTCTACTGGGCGGACAAGGCGGAGGCCCTGGCCGGCGGGGTCAAGTACTCCGACGACGTGGCGTTCATGTACCTGCAGGGGACCACCCACGTGGATGCCCTCTCCCACGCCTGGTACGGCGACGAGGTCTACGGCGGCGAATCGGCAAAGAGCACCGTCCACGGCCATGCCCACGGGGACGTCTCGGCCATCGGTGAGCGCGGCATCGTCGGTCGCGGCGTGCTCCTGGATGTCGGGCGCCACATGGGCGGTGACAACGGTCGGCTGGCACCGAACACCTGCATCCATGTTGACGATCTGCAGGCGACCGCCGACGCCCAGGGCGTCGAAGTGGAGTCGCGGGACATCCTGGTGATCCGCACCGGTTCCATCCCCCGGTTCTTCGAGGAGGAACCCGACGCTGAATGGGACGCCATGACCGAACCCGGCCTGTGCTACAGCCACGAGCTACTCGCCTGGATCGACGAGCTGGAGATCCCCGCCATTGCCGCCGACAACCTGGCCATCGAACGGGTGGTCCAGGAGATCGAAGGCGAGACGGTGATCATTCCGCTGCACGGCGCGCTGATGCGGGACATGGGCGTGGTGCTGGCGGAGATCCTGGCACTGGAAGAGCTGGCCGCCGACAGCGCCGAGGACGGGCAGTACGACTTCCTGTTCTCTGCTGCACCGCTGAAGATGGTGGGCGGCACCGGCTCACCGGTAAACCCCGTCGCCATCAAGTAGGCCCCCCGGGGCGCCGCACGGCGGCGCCCCGCTGTTCACTTCGGCGAACCGAGAAACCTCTCCAGCGCCGCCAGGGTCCCGTCCGGGGCCTCCTCCACGACGAAATGACCGCAGGGCAAGGCGTGACCAGTGACATCCCTCGCCCGCCGCCGCCACACCCCCGGGACGTCGTACATCTGCCCGACGACGCCTTCGCTCCCCCACAGTGCCAGCAGGGGGCATTCCACGCGGCGTTCCTCATCCGCCCGATCGTGGGCGAGATCGATGGTGGCTGCCGCCCGGTAGTCCTCACAGGTGGCGTGGATGGTGGCCGGATCACGGAAACAGCGCAGGTATTCCTGCACCGCCTCCTCGTTGAAGGCATCCGGCACCCGGCTCCAGCGGTGCAGCTTGTCACGCAGGTAGAACTCCGGGTCCAGGCCGATCATGTGCTCCGGCAGGCCGTGGGACTGGATCAGGAAGAACCAGTGGTAGTACGCGGTGGCCAGGTGCTGATCGGCACTCTCGAAGACGTCGCGGGTGGGCACGATATCCAGGACCGCCAGCCGTTCAACGGCATCGGGGTGATCCAGCGCCATCCGATGAGCGACACGGGCGCCGCGGTCGTGGCCGACCACCTGGAAATGCCGGAAGCCCAGAACCTCCATCACCGCCACCTGGTCCGCGGCCATCACGCGCTTCGAGTACGGGGCATGGTCTTCGTCGCTGGGCGGCTTGCCGCTGTCGCCGTACCCGCGCAGATCGGGGCAAACCACGGTGAACCGCTCAGCCAGCCGTGACGCCACGGGCTGCCACATGGCATGAGTCTGCGGGTATCCGTGCAGCAGGAGCAACGGCGGCCCGCTCCCTCCCCGGCGCAGGAAGATCTCCGTGTCGTTGACCCGCAAACGCCGGCTTTCGAATTCCCGAAACAGCATGATCACCCCCGTGACGCCGAGGATGCCAGCCTACCGCAGTTGCCGCCGCAGTGCCTGAAACACGGAGCGCAGCCCTTCCTCCAGCACCGGGTGGTAGAACGGGAGCCGCAGCGCCTCGTTGACGGTCACACCCTGCTGGATCAACCAGGCAAGTTCGTGACCCAGGTGCTCCGCCTCGGGCGCCACGAACTCGGCACCCAGCAACCGCCCGCCGGCGTCGGCATCCACGTGCAACACGCCATCGGGCCGATTCATCAGTACCGCCCGCCCTTGCCCGGAGAGCTGGAAGGAGGCGGACACCGCGTCCGGCGGCAATTCGCTCACTGGTGTTCCCACGCGCGCAACGCCGGGGTCAGTGAAGACGATGGCAAGCGGCGTACGCCGCTCCAGGTCGCCGGCAGCCTGCAACGCATGACGCGCAGCGATGACACCCTCGTCCGCCGCTTCATGCATCAACGGGCGCAGACCGTGGACGTCACCGGCAAAGTACACCGGGGTATCGGCTACCTGCAGGGTTTCCGGGTCCACTGCGGGGAGTCCGTCCTGCTCCACCGACACGCCCAGGGCCTCCAGACCCAGCCCTTCTACATTGGGTCGACGCCCCACGGCGGCAAGCACCTGGTCTACCACCATGGCCTTGTCCTGCCAGCGCACACAGACACCATCATCGACGGATTCCAGTTCCACCGTCGCATTGGTGTGGATGGCCATGCGCGAATCCAGGACGCCTCGCAGGGCACGGTTGCTATCCTCGCGCTGCAACCCGGCAAGGCGATCCCCGTGACCAAAGGCATGTACATCCATGCCGAGCATACCCAGCGCCTGGCCGAGTTCCAGGCCAATGGGTCCCAGCCCGATCACCGCCATGCGAGACGACAGAGACGTCTGCTCGAACAGCGTATCCGACGTCAGCACACGATCCGCCACCGCGTCCCATGCCGACGGAATCACCGGGCGGGTACCGGTGGCAACAATGGTGCGCCGGGCATGAATGCGCTCACCGTTAACCTCCAGGGTGCCGGCGTCCAGAAACCGGGGCTGGCCGGCAATGTAGCGATCACCGAGTTTCTCGGTACTTCGCGCCGGCACGCTGGCGAATCGATCCCGAAGCTCACGCACATGCGCCAGCACCGCGGGCACATCCACCTCCGGGGGCTCACCGACCAGGTGCCCGCGTGCCGCCGCGTCCCGCGCAGCCGAGACATCCCGCGCAGCATGCAACAGGGCCTTGGAGGGCATGCAGCCCACCCTGGCGCAGGTTGTGCCCAGGGGGCCGGGGTCGATCATGACCGTATTCCCCGTATGGCGCCCCGCTTCCTTGAGGGCACTGAGCCCTGCGGTTCCGGCACCGATGATGGCGAGATCGACATGACGCGTCATCGTTCGTGTCTCCTTTGCAACGGCTTCAAGCGTGAAGGGTACCGCGGTACATGGCACGCAGCGTCATCCCACTAATGCCGATGAGGAGTACGGTCACCGCACCGGTGAGCGCCACTAGCAACGCCTCCCCACCCACAGTCGTCGCTTCGGTGTAGCGGAACACTGCAACGGTGAAGGCCGCCGAGGGGAAGGTGTACGCCCACCAGGACGGAAAGAACGGCAGACGAGCGAAAGCCGGCACCTGCGCTAAGACCAGCAACGCGGTGATCACCGCCATGTAGAAGAGCAGAGTTCCACCAATACCCGCTTCCCCGGTCATGGCAAGCCACGCCAAGAACGCCACACTGGGTGGCGCCACCAGGACTGCAAGCGTTGGCCGCATGGGCGGCTCAAGGGCCGGGCCAGTGATCAGGCGATGGAACACCATCACCCCCAGCACCACCCAGAAGAGCATGCCGGTGGCAAAGAAGAACCAGGCAAGCTGGAGGTAGCCCGCGGGTGCCGCCGCCAGCGGCACTAGCACATTGCCCACCGCCGGAATGAACCAGGCCGGGTTGATTGCGGCCACCGGCTGCTCGCCCCCAAGCCAGCGGGTAACAATGCCCACGGTGAGGGCGAGATGAAGCACGGCACCACTGCCCCACAGCCACAGACTGGCTGCGGGCAGGACCTGCTGGGCCTGAATACCGAGCAGCAGGAGCGAGATGGAAATCGCAGGCAGAAAATTGATCCGGACGGGATGGCGAATTTCTTCCAGTACGGCGCCGGGCGCGTTCACCGCCTTGCAGACATAACCAGCCAGGAGCAGTACGAAGACCAGCGCTGAAAGAATCCCGATCAACGATGACACCGGGACGGTGAGCGCCCAGTGCGACTCTGCCGCGTGCCAGACAAGACCAAGACCGCTGAGGCCCATGACTGCGGCAAACAGCGGCAGCGGGAGATTGGAACAGGGTGATCTGCCCTCGGTCATTACCGCCTCATCATGCATTCATGCGCAAAAAAGCCGGGCCAGAAGGCCCGGCCAAACCGCCACGCGAGAACTCAGTTGTTGAACAGTTTGCTGTCGGGCCGGGCCATGGTCTGGGCAATGGCGTCGGGGCGGGCCACGGTAATGCCCTCGCGGAGGTCATCCTCGGTCTCCGCCCGGTTCGGCAGGAAGATGGCGCACACCTGGACCTCGACGCCAGCCTCCATCAGGCCGCCCAGCATCTGGCGCGGCGAGGCGTCCGCCGGCTGCACCACCTCGGATCCCATATCGGACTCCTGCAGGGCGAGTTCCGCCGCCTCGTCACAGAGCAGGACCTGCGCGCTGCCGCCCTCTCGCAGGTAATGCGTGGTGAGGATCATGGCCATGGCCTGCGTCTCGTTGGAGCCGGAGGTCACAATGGACACCAGGTGATCCGGTTCCTCTGCATGGGCCGCTTGCCCCAGGACCAGTCCGGTCAGAAGTATGAGTACTACCGTCAGTCGTTTCGTCATCACGATGATCTCCCTTGTCGGGTCAGGACGTTTTCGTCTTGCAGGTGGACAGCCCCAGTGGACTGTATGCGGGGCAGAAGCCCAGGGCTGCGGTGGCCAGGGGCACAAGCCCGATCCATCCCCAGGCGGTCTGCGGGCCAACGAACACCAGACTGATCAGCACCAGCCCAACCACCGCGCGAACGGCGCGATCGACTGTACCCATATTGCACTTGAACATGGCTGCCTCCTCTCGGCATGCGCCTAACCACACGGGAGACAGTGCGCCTGAACAAACCCTGCGTCAGTGACAAAGTCACATACCCCAGACGGGATAGCGAAGCGATGACATCGCGGGCGAACGGTCCCACAATGGAAGGTCTTCCAGGACCCCCACGGGAGACCGATCATGCGACTTAGCGACCACCCGGCATTCGCCAGCCTCGAGCCCGCTCTGTTACAAGACGTGGAGAAACAGGCGCGGATCCTGGAGCTGCCGGCGGGCCAGCAGGTCTTTCGTCCCGGCGATGCCTGCCAGGGCTTGCCGCTGGTACTGAAAGGAAGTGTCCGCGTGCAGATGACGGGGAGTTCCGGTCACGAGATCGTGCTCTACCGCATCGGGGATGACGACGTCTGCACGCTGTCCATCGGCTGCCTCATGGCGGGACGCGGCTACCGTGCCGAAGCCATCGTCGAGGTGCCGACCACTGTGGTGGTGCTGCCCTACGGCCTGTTCGACGAACTCATGGGAAACTCCTCACCGTTTCGCCGCCAGATCATGGCGGCCTACGGCGAGCGCCTGGACACCCTGATGATGCTGGTGGAGGAGATCGCCTTCCAGCGCATGGATGTCCGCCTGACCGAGTGGTTGCGCGCCCACGCCAGCAACAGCCCGTTGAGCATGACCCATCAGGATCTGGCGGTAGAACTGGGCACCGCGCGGGAGGTGGTCAGCCGGCTGCTGAAGGACTTCGAGCGCGAGGGATGGATCCGGCTTGCCCGCGGTCGCATCGAGATCCTTGGCGACGGGCCCGTCGACGCCGCTGTGTGACTTAATCACTGTCGCGCGAGGCCCGCCTGCGTACCATCACGACCAACAGCCCGGTATGGCTACCCCGGCCACCGGCAGCGCACACCCTGATCAGAGGAGAATCATCCGTGACCGAGATGATGCGTATTTCCGCGGGCAAGCCGATTGTTGCCGGCTTCTTCGAGCCGCGCACATTCAGCATCCAGTATGTCGTCACCGACCCGGAGACGCGGCGTTGCGCCATCGTGGATCCAGTGCTGGATTTCGAGGAAAAATCCGGTGCCACTGGCACACATTCCGCAGACGCCCTGCTGGACTATATCAGTCGTGAAGGTCTGGAAGTGGAGTGGATCCTCGACACACACCCGCATGCGGATCACTTCTCGGCTGCCGGCTACCTCAGCGACACACTGGGTGCACCCACCGCCATTGGCGCCGAAGTCAAACAGGTCCAGCGGCTGTGGAAGGGCATCTACAATCTGGGTGATACCCTCGCCACCGACGGCTCCCAGTGGGACCACCTGTTCTCTGCCGGGGATACATTCAAGGTCGGCAATCTGGAAGGCCGGGTGCTGTTCTCACCGGGCCACACGCTGGCATCCATCACCTACGTCATCGGCGACGCGGCCTTCGTGCATGACACCCTGTTCCAGCCGGACTTCGGCACCGCCCGGGCCGATTTCCCCGGCGGCGACGCCGGCCAGTTGTGGGACAGCATGCAGGAGATTCTTGCCCTGCCGGACAATACGCGACTTTTCACCGGCCACGACTACATGCCGGACGGCCGCGAACCGCGCTGGGAAAGCAGCGTGGCGGAGCAGAAGGCGCATAACCCTCACATCGTCGGCGTCTCCCGCGAGGACTACATTGGCCTGCGCAACGAACGGGATCAGGAGCTGCCCATGCCCAAACTCATCCTCCACTCCCTGCAGGTAAACACCCGCGGCGGGCGGCTGCCGGAGCCGGAGGACAACGGCAAGCGTTATCTCAAGCTGCCGCTGAACGCCCTGGAAGGCGCGAGTTGGGGGGACTGACACCGCTGGCCGCCTGTGCGTCGTGATGCATCACAGAGATGCCCCACGCAGCAGACGGCACGTTGGTTTGTCGTTATCCGCCGTCTTCGCCTTCCCGCGGCATGACCACCAGGATGCTGCAGCGCAGCTCATCCAGCAGCGTGGTGCCGACGGACCCGTGCCACCAGCGGGCCAACCGGCCGCGGGGCGTGTGGCCGACGACGACCAGGTCCACGTCCATTTCGCGGGCCATGTGGCTAATCTCGATCACCGGCTCACCCTCGCGGCGGTGGCCGGTGACTTCCAGGCCGGCCTCGCGCAGACGCGCCACACCCTCATCCAGGCTGGACTGGACCTGCTCCATCTGCTCATCAATCCAGTTCTGGGGATACCCCTCCTGCATGAACCCAAGCGAGGCCGGGAGCCGCAGCACTGCCAGCAAGTGCACTTCGGCGCCGTGCATGCGCGCGACCTCCGCACCCTGCTCCAGGGCCCTGCGCCCGCCTTCGGTGCCGTCGTAGGCCATCAGAATCCGTCGATAAAGACTCATTGCCGCACAAACCTCCCCATGAACCATGCCGGTATCAGCGCCACCAGAAACACCACTCCCAGCGCCAGGAAGCTGTCCTGGAAACCGCGGGCGTATCCCTGGTGATACACCATTTGCCCGAGAAAGCGTAACGCTTCCGGCTCCAGTCGGTCAGGGGGCACGCCCAAACGAACGGCCAGGTCCTGGAATTGTTGCAGCAGTTGTTGGGTCATGGGATTCGACGGTGTCTGGGTCTGGGCCATCACCTCGGTATGGAACCAGGCCCGCCGGTCCAGAAACACGGACAGTGCGTTCACGCCCAGTGCACCGCCGAGCTGGCGCGAGAAGTTCACGGCCCCGGCACCCTGAGAGACCAGGCTGAAATCCAGCGTACTCAGAGACCCCGTATTGATGGACGGCAATCCGAGGCCCATGCCCACACGGCCAAGGATGATCCACAGCGCCATGACCCAGAAGCCGGTATTCACATCCGCCCAGCCCAGGGCGAAACACGAGACGGCGATCAGTACCAGACCAACGGCAATGGGCACGTGAGGCGGCAGCCGATCACTGAGGTGCCCGGCCAGGGGAAAGCTCAGGGCCATGACCAGGCCGGCGGGCATGAGCAACAACCCGGACTTGGTGGGCGTGAACTGCTGGATCTCCTGTACGAACAGCGGGATCAGGTAAGTGGTACCGAACAGCGCAGCACCGAAACAGAAGCCGATGATGGATCCGGCGGCAAAACCGGGTATGGCGAAGATGCGGACGTTGATCAACGGCTCCGAGGAGCGCAGCTGCCAGTAGATGAAGGCCACCAGGGCGGCGACGGCGCCCATGAACAGCCCCTGGATGAGCATGCTGTCCCAGCCCAGCCGCTGGCCATTGGAAGACGCCCACAGCAGGCACACCAGGAAGGTGCACAGCAGCAGGAAACCGAGGTAGTCGAACCCCGGGCGCGGCCCGCTCTCCTCCCGCCCGGCGGTGAACAGCAGGGCGAAGACAATGCCCAGCAGGCAGGTTGGCAGCGGCAGGAAGAACACCGCCCGCCAGGTAAACCAGTCCACCAGCACGCCGCCCAGTACCGGGCCGATGGCCGGCCCGAGGATCACGCCCAGGCCGTAGATGCCCATGCCCAGCCCACGCTGATGGGGCGGGAACACCTGGAAGATGATGGTCATGGCCAGGGGCTGGATGATGCCGGCCATGGCACCCTGCACCACCCGCGACAGGATCACCATGTCCTCGTTGACGCTCAGCCCCCCGGCCAGGGCCGAGAGAATGAAGATCACCATGGCGCCGATGTAGGCCGCACGCATGCCGAAGGCGCTGAGCGCCCAGGCGGAGAGCAGCATGAAGGCGGTCATGGCGGCGAGAAAGCCGGTGGAGAGCCACTGGGCCTCGCTCTGGGCGATACCGAAGGCACCCATGATGTCCGGAATGGCCACGTTGACGATGGTGGTGGCCAGGGTCATGGACAGGGTGCCCAACATCACCGTGGCGGTGGCGAGCCACTTGTACGCCGGGCCGTACCGCTCGTAGAGGCGTTCAGTCTCGGACGTCAATCCTCACCTCGACCATCATGCCGGGGCGCAGACGGGCTTGTGGATCGTCGAAGCTGATGCGCACGGGAATGCGCTGGGTCACCTTGGTGAAGTTCCCGCTGGGGTTGGGATTGGGCAGCAGGGCGAACTCGCTGGTGGCAGCGGTGCCGATCTGCTCCACCCGACCGGAGAAATCCTCGCCCCGGAAGGCATCCACACGGATGCGCACGGGCTGACCCTCCGCTACGTCGGCGATATCGGTTTCGCGGAGGTTCGTCTTGACCCAGACGTCCCCGGGCCGGTGCACCAGCAGCAGATTCTGGCCCTCGCGCACGTGCTCACCCGGGTTGACGAACGTCTCGGCGACCACGCCGTCGATGGGACTGCGGATCACGCGATCGCTCACCGCCAGCTCGGCTTCCTCCTGTTCAGCGCGGAGCTCCTCGATACGCGCCTCCAGGGTGGCCGCCGTGGCTCGCAACACCTGCAGGTGGGCCTCCTCGGCACGGGCCTCGGTGACGGCGGCTTCGGCCTCGTCCAGCCGGGCGCGGGCGGCGCGGGCGTCGCTCTCTGCCAGGCGCAGGGTATGACGGGCGTCATCGACCTCCTGTTCCGAGACCATGTTGTCCTCGGCCATGCCGCGCAGGCGGCGGAGATCCGCCTCCGCCTTGTCCTGTTCGCGCTCGCTGCGCTCCACGTTGGCCTCTGCCACGGCCACCTGACGGCGGGCGCGCTGCACCCGGGCCTCAGTGCGGGCCCGGGCCAGTTGCCGTTCTGCTTCGATCTGATCCAGCTCCCGGCGTAACGCCTCCTGGCGGGAATCCAGCACCGCCATGCGCCGTTGCGCCTCCCGGGCGTCGATACGCACCAGTTCCTCGCCCTGACTGACGCGCTGGCCCTGGCGCAGATCCATGCCCTCCACCCAGCCCGGCAGGCGGGAGGCGATGGTAATCATGTCCGCTTCCACACGGGCGTCGATCTCGTGGACATAGAACAACCGCTCATACAGCCAGTAGCCGCCGCCGGCCAGCAGTGCCAGCACCACGGCCAGGGCCACGACGATCTTCAGCGGGCGGCCATTGCCCTCGCGGCGGGTGTCACTGTTCACCGCTGGGTCGCTCATTCCAGGGACTCCGCCTTGTCACGAATGCGCCGCAGCACATTGAGGCATTGCATGAGCTCCTCGCGCGGAAGGTCGCCGAAAATCTCCTCGCGCAGTTCAGTGGCCACGGCCTCGATCTCCTGCAGGGTGGAGCGCGCCTTCTCGGTAAGGTAGATGCGCCGCGCCCGGCGGTCATCGGTGCACACCAGGCGCTCGATCCACCCATCGGCCGCCAGTCGGTCCAGCAGGCCCACCAGGGAAGGGCCCTCGATCCCGAGCCGCTCCGCCAGGGCGGTCTGCGTCATGCCCTCGCCATCCCGGGCGAGGCTCAACAACGCCCGCCACTTGGCCTGGCTGAGCCCCAGCGGCTTGAGTCGCTTGTCCAGCTGCATGCGCCAAACCCGCGCCGTCTCTGCCAGCGCGGAGCCAAAGCGGTTCAGGTCGCGGAAGTTATCCGGTCTGCGCGTGTCATCGGTTGCCATAGTTTGCATGTTAATTGATAGGATACTAAGAAAATAGTGTTCCATTCCCGTACGCTGGTGCCTGCGGTAGGGTGAGGAACAGTGCCTGCACGTAGGGCGGATCTTCAGATCCGCCGTTGCCGGACATGGACGCCCCAGCGGCTTGGCAACGCCATTTGGCGGACCTGAAGGTCCGCCCTACGGAGGCCGCGGAGCCCTGTGATTCCACGGACTCCCCTGCGAGAGTTCGGGCAACGACAACCATCACCAACGAACAAGGCCGCGCCCGCGGCGGAGGAGAACACATCCATGCATTACGGCGATCACCAGCTCAAGATCTACCAGGCCGGGCTCAAGGGTGCGCGGCCGCGCATGCCCATGCGCATGGAGGACCTGGAACACGCCGCCGGGCAGGTGCTCTCGAAGGAATCCTACTGGTACGTGGCCGGGGGCGCCGGGGAAGTGACCATGGACGCCAACCGGGCGGCGTTCGACCGCTACCGGATTCACCCGCGCATGCTCACGGATGTCTCCGAACGGGATCTGTCCATCACCCTGTTCGACCGCACCCTGCCCTCGCCCCTGCTGCTGGCACCCATCGGCGTGCAGAGCATCATTCGCCCGGAGGCGGAGCTGGCTGTGGCGAAGGCCGCCGCGTCCCTGAACGTGCCCATGATCCTGTCCACCGTCTCCGCCCACAGCATGGAGAGCGTTGCCGAGACCATGGGTGGCTCGCCGCGCTGGTTCCAGCTTTACTGGCCGCGTAGCCCGGAGCTCGCCGAGAGCCTGGTGCAACGCGCCGAACAGGCCGGCTACGACGCCATCGTCGTCACGCTGGACACCAAGATGATGGCCTGGCGGGCGCAGGACCTCCAGAACGCGTTCCTGCCCTTTCTCAACGGCCAGGGCCTGGCCAACTACACCTCCGACCCGTGGTTCCGGGAGGGGCTGGAACGGCCGCCCGAGGAGGACATGTGGCCCTCGGTGCGCCGCTGGGCGGAGCAGTTCGCCGACCCCTCGAAGACCTGGAAGGACCTGGCCACCCTGCGCCAGGCCACGAACCTGCCCATTCTGGTGAAGGGCATTGTGCACCCGGACGACGCCCGCCTGGCGCTGGAGCACGGCGTGGACGGCATCATCGTCTCCAACCACGGCGGCCGCCAGGTGGACGGCAGCATCGCCGCCCTGGACGCGCTACCCGACGTGGCCACCATGGTGAACGGCCGGGTGCCGGTGCTGTTCGACAGCGGCATCCGCAACGGCGCCGACGTGCTCAAGGCCAAGGCGCTGGGCGCCGACGCCGTGCTGCTCGGGCGCCCCTACATCTGGGGCCTGGCGCTGGACGGCGAGGACGGCGTGCGCGAAGTGATCCAGCGGGTGCTGGCGGACACGGACCTGACCATGGCGCTGGCCGGCAAGGCGAACTTTTCGGACGTGGACCGGGATCTGTTGGTGGAGTGAACGTGGGTGCAGACCGCATGTCGGGCAATGGTGGATCTGAAGATCCACCCTACGCATTCGCCGGACATCACGATGTAGTCCAGGCGTAGGGCGGACCTTCAGGTCCGCCATGCAAGCCGTAACAGCCCACGGTGCCTGAAGAAGCCACCGACAGCGTAGGGCGGACCTTCAGGTCCGCCATCAAGAACAACACGCGCCACCGGCGCACCTTAGCGAGGAGACATCATGATCGAAGAAGGCACCCTGCTCTGGGAGCCGGGCAACCAGCGCATCGAGAACGCGAACATCACGCGGTTCCGGCGCTGGCTGGAAGAAACACGCGACCTGGACCTGCCGGACTACCACGCGCTGTGGCGCTGGTCCACGGAGCATCTGGAGGACTTCTGGGCCGCCGCCTGGGAGTACTTCGAATTCAAGGCCACGCCCTATCAACAGGTCCTCACCACTCGGGAGATGCCGGGCGCACAATGGTTCACCGGCAGCCAGCTCAATTGGGCGGAACACGCGCTGCGCCACGCCGACGGTGACAAACCCGCTCTGCTGCACTGCTCCGAGGTGCGGGAGGAACTCGGCACCGTCACCTGGAGCGAACTGCAGGAGCAGGTGGCCGCGGCCACGGAAGCCCTGCGGCAACTCGGCGTGGGCCGGGGTGATCGCGTGGTGGCCTACATGCCCAACATCCCGGAGACCATTGTCGCGGCACTGGCCACGGCCAGCCTCGGCGCGATCTGGTCCTCCTGCTCGCCGGATTTCGGCACACCCAGCGTGGTGGACCGCTTCTCCCAGATCGAGCCGAAGGTGCTGCTGGCGGTGGACGGCTACCGCTACAACGGCAAGGCCTTCGACCGCATGGAGGTGGTTCGCCACCTCCAGGACAAACTGCCGACGGTGGAACACACGGTGCTCCTGCCCTATCTGGACGGCCACGCCGATGCCGGCCGCCTGCGGCGTCCCGAGACCTGGGATGCGTTCCTCGGCCGCGGCCAGGGCGCCGCGCTGCATTTCGAGCCAGTGCCCTTCGATCACCCCCTGTGGGTGCTCTACTCGTCGGGCACCACCGGTATGCCCAAGGCCATCGTCCATGGCCACGGCGGCATCACCGTGCAGCACACCCTGGCCGGCCATCTGCACAGTGATGTCGCCGCCGGCGACCGTTGCTTCTGGTTCACCACCACCGGCTGGATGATGTGGAACGCGCTCACGGGCATGCTGCTCAACGGCGGCACCCTGGTGCTCTATGACGGCAACCCCGGCTACCCGGACATGGACCGCCTTTGGCGGCTGTGTGAGGAGGCGCGCATAAACCAGATGGGTATCAGCGCGGCGTTCCTCACCTCCTGCATGAAGGCCGGCCGTACGCCGGGCAAGCACTACGATCTCGGCCATATCAAGGGCATCGGCGCCACGGGCTCGCCCCTGCCGCCGGAGGGTTTCCAGTGGGTATACGAGCAGGTGAACCCGGACGTGCATCTTGCCTCCAGCAGCGGCGGCACGGACGTGTGCGCGGGCTTCGTTGGCGGCGTGCCGACGCTGCCGGTCCACGCCGGCGAGATCCAGGCGCGTCTCCTGGGCGCCAGCGTTGAAGCCTGGGACGATCACGGGAACCCGCTTGTCGACGAAGTCGGCGAGATGGTCATCACCCGTCCCATGCCTTCCATGCCGCTGTTCTTCTGGGGCGATGACGATGGCAGCCGCTACCGGGAGAGCTACTTCGACATGTTCCCGGGTGTCTGGCGCCACGGGGATTTCATCAAGATCACCTCCCGCGGCAGCTGCATCATCTACGGCCGCTCCGACTCCACCCTGAACCGCTACGGCGTACGCATGGGCACCGCCGAGCTCTACCGGGTGGTGGAGGACCTGGATGCCATCCAGGACAGCCTGGTGGTGAACGTGGAACGCGGCGGCGGCCAGCTCTACATGCCGCTGTTCGTCGTGCTGAGCGAGGGTACGGAACTGGACGAGACGCTGGACAAGGAGATCCGGAACAAGGTCCGCAGGGATCTCTCGCCCCGCCACGTGCCGGACGCCATCATCGCCGTGGACGGCATTCCGCGGACCCTGAGCGGCAAGAAGATGGAAGTGCCGGTGAAGAAACTGCTACTGGGGTATCCCGAAGAGAAGGCCGTGAGCCGGGACGCCTGCGCCAATCCGGACACGCTGGATGATTACATCCGGTTCGGGAAGGAGCTTACTGAATAGTGGGTTGAGACCGCGGGCTCGACTCATGCCGAGCCCGCTTTCACATCCGGACGCTCCAGGGCGTAGGCCTCCAGCCGGCGGATCTCGTCGCGCACCCGCCCGGCGTCCTCGAACTCCAGATTGCGGGCGTGGGCGTACATCTGCTGCTCCAACTCCTTGATGCGCTTGACCGCCTGGGCCGGGGTAAGATCCGCATACTGGGCGGCCTCTTCCGCCACCTTCGCTGCCTGTTCCGAGCGGCCGGGCACGCCGGCGCCACCACTCTCCATGATGTCCGCCACCGCCTTGCGGATGGTCTGCGGGGTAATGCCGTGGGCCTCGTTGTGGGCGATCTGCTTCTCGCGCCGGCGCTCGGTCTCGTCGATGGCAGCGCGCATGGAGTCGGTGACCTTGTCGGCGTAGAGCACGGCGGTACCGTCCACGTTGCGGGCGGCGCGGCCGATGGTCTGGATCAGTGAACGCCCGGAACGCAGGAACCCCTCCTTGTCCGCATCCAGGATGGCCACCAGGGTCACCTCCGGGATATCCAGCCCCTCGCGCAGCAGGTTGATGCCCACCAGCACGTCGAAGGTACCCAGGCGCAGGTCGCGGATGATCTCCATGCGCTCGACGGTGTCGATGTCCGAGTGCAGGTAGCGGACCTTGTTGCCGTTCTCGGTGAGGTACTCGGTGAGATCCTCGGCCATACGCTTGGTCAGGGTGGTCACCAGGGTGCGTTCGCCGCGGGCCGCCCGTTCGCTCACCTCGCCCAGCAGGTCGTCCACCTGGGTGGTGGCCGGGCGCACGTCGATCTGCGGATCCACCAGGCCGGTGGGCCGCACCACCTGGTCCACCACCTTGCCGGAGTGCTGCTCCTCGTACGGCCCCGGCGTGGCGGAGACGAACACCATCTGCGGCGCCAGCCGCTCCCACTCGTCAAACCGCAGCGGGCGGTTGTCCAGGGCCGAAGGCAGACGGAAGCCGTATTCCACCAGGGTCTGCTTGCGCGCTCGGTCGCCCCGGTACATGCCGCCGATCTGCGGGATGGTCACGTGGGACTCGTCGATGAACAGCAGCGCATCCGACGGCAGATAGTCGAACAACGTCGGTGGCGGCTCACCGGCCTGGCGCCCCGAGAGATAGCGGGAGTAGTTCTCGATCCCGTTGCAGTAGCCCAACTCCTGCATCATCTCCAGATCAAAGCGGGTGCGCTGCTCCAGGCGCTGGGCCTCCAGCAGCTTGTCGTTGGCGCGCAGCTCCTCCAGCCTCTCGCGCAGCTCCTCTTTGATCTCCTCGATGGCATCGACAATCGTCTTGCGCGGCGTGACGTAGTGGGTCTTCGGGTAAACGGTCATCCGCGACGCCTTGCGCAGCACATCGCCAGTGAGCGGATCGAACCAGCTGAGCTGCTCCACTTCGTCGTCGAAGAGTTCCACGCGGACCGCCTCGGACTCCGACTCCGCCGGGAAGACGTCGATGACCTCGCCGCGCACCCGGTAGGTGCCGCGCCGCAGTTCGGTGTCGTTGCGGGTGTACTGGAGCTCCGCCAGGCGCCGCATGATCTGGCGCTGGTCCACCACGTCACCGCGCACCAGGTGCAGCACCATGCTCAGGTACGACTGCGGGTCGCCCAGGCCGTAAATGCAGGACACCGAGGCGACGATGATGGTGTCCCGCCGCTCGATGATGGCCTTGGTGGCGGACAGCCGCATCTGCTCGATGTGGTCGTTCACCGAGGCATCCTTCTCGATGAAGGTGTCCGACGACGGCACGTAGGCTTCCGGCTGGTAGTAGTCGTAGTAGGAGACGAAATACTCAACCGCATTCTCCGGGAAGAACTCCCGCATCTCGCCGTAGAGCTGGGCCGCCAGGGTCTTGTTCGGCGCCATCACCAGGGCGGGGCGCTGCAGATCCTGGATCATGTTGGCCATGGTGAAGGTCTTGCCGGAGCCGGTGACGCCCAGCAGGGTCTGGTGATAGAGCCCGTCGTTGATCCCCTCCACGAGTTCGCTGATGGCCTGCGGCTGGTCGCCCGCCGGCTCGTACTGGGAGTGCATGCGGAAGGGCTTATTCATGGATAACGCGGACTCTTGCCTGGTTGGAACAAGGGAGTTGCCTTCAGGTGATGGGTGATTTCGACTATGATTGGCGGCTGAAAACCACTCTGCCGGATTGATCACGACTTGCGCGGTCATGCTCCGGACAATGTCCCAGAATCACTCGGAGGCTTCATTGGACAACTCCCTCGCGAACCGGGTTCAGCGCGTCAAACCCTCACCTACCCTCGCCGTGACGGCCCGCGCCGCGGAAATGCGCGCAGCCGGCCACGACATTATCGGCCTGGGTGCCGGGGAGCCTGATTTCGACACGCCGGAGCATATCAAAGAGGCCGCCATCGAGGCGATTCGCGCCGGCAAGACCAAGTATACGCCCGTTGATGGCACCCCCGAGCTCAAGCAGGCGGTGCAACAGAAGTTCTCCAGGGAGAACGGGCTGGACTACGAGGGCAATCAGATCCTCGTCTCCGCCGGCGCCAAGCACAGCATCTACAACGTGATGCAGGCTGTGCTGAACCCGGATGACGAGGTGGTGATCCCGATCCCCTACTGGGTCTCCTACCCGGACATGGCCCTGCTGGCGGATGCCGTGCCGCGGGAGATCGAAGCCACCAAGGAACAGCGGTTCAAGATCACCCCGGAGCAGCTGGAAGCCACGCTCACCAGCAAGACCCGGCTGGTGATCCTGAACAGCCCGTCCAACCCCACCGGCGTCGCCTATACCCGCGCCGAGCTGGAGGCGCTGGGCAAGGTGCTCGAGGACTACCCGCGGGCCCTGGTGCTCACCGACGACATCTACGAGCACATCCTCTGGGCGGACGAGCCGTTCACCAACATCGTCAACGCCTGTCCGTCCCTGAAGGATCGGACCATCGTCATCAACGGCGTCTCCAAGGGCTACTCCATGACCGGCTGGCGCATCGGCTACGCCGCCGGCCCGGCGGACGTCATCGGCGCCATGAAGAAGATCCAGTCCCAGAGCACCTCCAACCCGTGCTCCATCGCCCAGGCCGCCTCGGTGGCGGCGCTCACGGGTGACCAGGGCTGCATCGCGCCCATGCTCAAGGCCTTCAAGGAGCGCCACGACTTCGTGGTCAAGGCCCTGAACGACATCAAGGGCATCGAGGCCATCGAGGGCGACGGCACCTTCTACACCTTCCCCCGGGTGCAGGGTGCCATCAAGAACCTCGGCCTGAAGAACGACATGGAGCTGGCCGAGCACCTGATCAACGAGGCCAACGTGGCCCTGGTCCCGGGCTCCGCCTTCGGCCTCGACGGCTACGCCCGGATCTCCTTCGCCACCAGCATGGAGAACCTGGAGAAGGCGATGGAGCGGCTGGCGAAGGCGCTGGGATGAGGCGGTTTCCGGCCGGTTGACGGCCGGCCGCCGTTCTGTAGAATAGCGGCCCTGAACAGATCCCCGGTAGCTCAGTTGGTAGAGCAAGTGACTGTTAATCACTGGGTCGGCGGTTCGAGCCCGTCCCGGGGAGCCAGAATGGAAGGGTTAGGCCAATCGGCCTGACCCTTTTTTTTGGCCGATCGCAGGGCCGTCGCGGTTACCGGGGCCCCAGGAGCAGATCGCATGGACTCTGAACTGACGCTGGTGGCCGCGTTACTGATCGGATTCGTCGGCAGCACCCACTGTCTGGGCATGTGCGGCGGTATCGCCGGCGCGCTTGGCAGTTCGGCGCCGAAGGGTTCCGCGCTCACCGCGGCGTCCTACGCCATGGCCTACAACACCGGGCGGATCACCAGCTACGCCCTGTTCGGTGCAGTCGTGGGGTTTCTTGGGGCCGTTGCAGGCAGTGGCCTGGACAGCCAGGTCTGGCTGGGCCTGCTCCGTGTTGTCACCGGCCTGGTGATGGTTGGTATCGGACTGTATCTGCTGGTGAACTGGTCCGGCCTGCGGCGCATCGAGGCGCTGGGCGCAGGCCTGTGGCGGCATATCTCACCGCTGGCCCGGCGCCTGCTGCCGCCACGCAATCAGATCCAGGCGTTCGCGGTGGGCGGCCTGTGGGGATGGTTGCCTTGTGGCCTGGTGTACACCATGCTGCTTACGGCGGCGGTGTCCGGTTCAACACTGAGCGGCGCGTCGGTGATGATCGCCTTCGGGCTGGGGACGCTCCCCGCGATGGCCGGAGTCACAGTTGCCGGCAACCTGTTGCGCAAGCACATGTTCAAGCTCCGGCGCGCCGGTGGCTCACTCATTCTCGCCTTCGGGATATGGACGCTGGCCACCCCGCTCTGGCACGCGCTGCATACATCCCACGGCATGCACTGACATTATAGGGCATATTGTCAGTGCTCTACTTTCCGACCAGGTAATCCCGATCATCAAATGTGCGCACCCATTCCGGGCGGAACACCACGCACATGGTCATGAGCATCCCGGTGACGAACCCTTCCGGAAACATGAGCAGCGGCATGACCATGAGGTAGTCGCGCCAGATGAGACCGGGCGGATACGCACCGACGGCGGCGTAGAGCGCGGACGAGGCCACCAGCACCACGGCCATGGCAATCATGGCGCCGAAGAAGGCAACCACGAAGACGTAGATGAACAAGTGGTGCGGCAACCAGCGGTAGACGTAGTAACCGATCAAGTGCGCGGTCAGCACGGGCAGGACGGCCAGCAGCAGGCCGTTGACCGGCAGCGCCTGCCAGTCGTAGAACCCCAGCACCGACAGCACGACTAGCGCGCCGCTGGCGCCGGCCATGGCCAGCATGCGCCCGAACAGCAACGTCAGCACGGTGGTGCCCAGCAGATGGAATTCCAGGCCCGGTTGCACGCCGGCGCTCATGGTCCAGGCCAGGGCCACGAGCCCGCAGGCACCGACAAATTGCGGTTGCAGCCCGTTGTTCAGAAGCAGCGTCCACGGTGCGCGGAGGATCGTGGGCAGCATGACCAGTACGAAGACCGGCCACAGCCCCCACAGCAGCGCCGTGGGCAACAGTGACGCATCGACATTCATTGCGGCTCAGCCCCTGCCGCGGAACGCGGCGCATCCGCGGGCGCGACAGATCGTCCACCCGGCCGTTGACGTGAATCAATACCCTGGTTGACCCGAACTGGGAGAGTACGCGAACACGGACCAAGAGGGGAGACACGTCATGTATCACAAGATTGTCGTTCCGGTTGCGCTTGCGCACACGGACAGAGTCGAGAAAGCGCTGGCCACTGCGGCCGATCTGGCAAAGCACTACGACGCCTCACTGCACCTGGTTGGCGTCACGGCGCCGGCACCCGGTGAAGTGTCCCACAATGCGGAAGAGTTCAAGCAGAAGCTTTCCGACTTCGCCGCCGAGCAGAGCACCAGCCGCGGCGTCGAGTTCAATGCTCACACCATCGTCACGCCCGATCCGGCGACCGAACTCGATCGCTGCCTGGATCGGTACATTCACGAAATCGGGGCAGACCTGGTAGTGATGGCGTCACACGTACCGGGGTTCCGCGATTACGTGTTCGCATCGAACGCCGGATTCCTGGCCTCCCACACCGACATTTCCGTACTGGTCGTACGCTGACCGGTTCCGCGGACAGCGCGCCCGGCGATGGACTGACGAGGCCGGCGCATGCCCGGCCTCGTCAGTGTTCCCATCGCTGTCTACAGTTGGGACCCGGGCGCGATCAGTCGAGTCGTCCCATATTTTCCAGGAACCCGCGGAGCATGGCCACGGCCTCTTCGGCTTCGTCACTCTCGGCGGCGATGTCATCCCAGAGGCTCTCGGAGGTCTCCACCAGGTGGTCGTGCACCTCGTCGGGCAGATGGTTGATCTCCACGCCCTGCTCCGTGGTCACCGCCTCCCTGGTCATCTGCTCTTCGTAGATGTACTCGTTGGTCCGCTCCCAGAAGTGCTTCTGCAGCGTGGCGCGGAGTTCGTCGTAGACCTCCTCCGGCAGCGCCTCCATTGCCTCCTGGTTGATGATCCACGTGTCGTCGCTGACACTGAACGACGGCTGCACGTGGTAGGGGGCCACCTCGTAGAGACTCATGCTGTCGGCGCCCTGAAAGGCACCCCAGTGGCCGCCGTCGACAACGCCCGTGGACAGGGCCTGGTAGAGTTCCTCGCCGTCCACCCACTGGGCGGCTGCACCGGCCTCCGAGAGCATGGTCGCGCCGAAGCCCGCAGTGGAGATCCGCATGCCCTGGAAATCCTCCAGGGATTCAATGGGCTCGGAGACGACGATGTCCTGGGTGAGCAGCTTCTCGGGGTGGTAGAACACGCCGTACTCGGCCGCCTCCTCCTGGATCATCTCTCGGAAGCCCATGTGCTCGTAGAAGTACACGGCCTCCCAGATCTCCTCGAAGGAGAACGGCAGCCCGGAGGCGACACCGGCGAGGCTGAGGCGGTCGCGCCAGAAGAACGGCGAGCCGGTGCCCATCTCGACCACGCCCCGCTCCACGGCGGACCAGATTTCGTCGGTGCCGAACAGCTGACCGGCCTCGTAGAGCTCCAGCTCCAGGCGTCCGTCGGTGCGCTCGTACAGCTCGTCGCGCAGCTTGACCAGGCTGGCCTCGTAGGAGGTGCTGGCGCTGGGCCAGTGCGACTGGACGCGCCAGGTGATGGTCTCGTCGTCGGCCTGGGCGGCCCCGACCGGGACGACGAAGGGTGCGACCGTTGCCACGGCCACGGCCCACTTGCCAGCGAACGGGATTCGACGCATGAGTGCTCCTCCTTCCGGGGACCGCCCCGCTGTGCTTATGGTGGAAAAGAGATGCAGCTCCAATCATGGCGATGGCAGAAAAGCGTCGTCAATGACGCTGTTATGAACTTCCCCGAACCACCCTGTGACCACGCCTGCGCCGGACCTTGTCACCGACCGGGTGCCTCCGGGTGTCGTTGACACTGAGGAATCCGTTGACCTTCCAATCATTGGAAGGTTTAACCTTTCGTCATTCTTGCGATTACGGCGTCCGAGACCATGAACATGAACACTGCACCGACACCAGAGCATGCGGGCAACGGCCTTGCCGACGCTCCGGGCGGCGGCGAGGCCACCCGGTTCATCGGCATCGACGGCATGAACTGCGCCTCCTGCGTCGGGCGGGTGGAGCGTGCCCTGCTGGCGGTGGACGGGGTGCGCGAGGCGCAGGTGAACCTGGCCACCGAACAGGCGCGCATCACCCTGGAACCCGGAGCGGACCACCTGGGCGAGGTGGTCGCGGCCATTCGCGGCGCCGGCTACGAACCCCGGACCGAGACGGTGGAACTGGCCGTCGGCGGCATGACCTGCGGCGGCTGTGTCAGCAGCGTCGAGGGCAAACTCCGGGGCGTGCCGGGGGTCGAGGACGCCACCGTGAACCTGGCCACCGGCAAGGCCACCGTGACGGTGCTGGCCGGGGCCGTGTCCGCGCAGGAGCTGATTGCCGCGCTGGGCGAGCGCTATCCCGCCAGCCGTGTCGATGACGCCGGCACCCACGCCAGCGAATCGGGCAGCCGCCATGGCGACGAGGCGAACCGCCTGAAACGCTCGCTGGGGATCGCGGCGCTGTTCACCGTGCCGCTGTTCATCCTGGACATGGGCGCGATGGTGATTCCGCCCATGCACGCGTTCCTGCAATACACGCTCGGGCAGCAGAACCTCTACTACCTGTTCTTCCTGCTGGCCACGGTGGTCCAGTTCGGGCCCGGGCTGCAGTTCTACCGCAAGGGCTGGCCGGCCCTCACCCACGGCGCCCCGGACATGAACTCCCTGGTCATGCTGGGCACCAGCGCCGCCTGGGGCTACTCCGTGGTGGCCACCTTCCTGCCGCAGGTGCTACCTGCCGGCACGGTGCACGTCTACTTCGAGGCATCAGCGGTGATCATCACGCTGATCGTGTTCGGCCGTTACCTGGAGGCCATCGCCAAGGGCCGCACCGGGGAAGCGATCCAGCGGTTGCTGAGCCTGCAGGCGAGAACGGCCCGGGTGCAGCGTGACGGCGAACCGGTGGAAATCGGCATCGACGAAGTCGTCGTCGGCGACGTGGTGGTCGTGCGCCCCGGCGAGAAGATCCCGGTGGACGGCCAGATCGTCGACGGCAGTTCCTGGATCGACGAATCCATGGTCACCGGGGAACCGATTCCGGCACAGAAGGAGACCGGCAGCGAGGTCATCGGCGGCACCATCAACCGCACCGGCAGTTTCACCTTCCGCGCCACCAAGGTGGGCGCCGACACGCTGCTGGCGCAGATCGTGCGCATGGTGGAACAGGCCCAGGGCTCCAAGCTGCCCATTCAGGCGCTGGTGGACCGCTTCACCGCCTACTTCGTGCCGGTGGTCATGGTGGTGGCGGCGCTGACCTTCGGCATCTGGCTGCTGGCCGGGCCGGCACCGGCACTGACCTTTGCCCTGGTCAATGCCGTGGCGGTGCTGATCATCGCCTGCCCCTGCGCCATGGGCCTGGCGACGCCGACCTCCATCATGGTGGGCACCGGCAAGGCGGCGGAGATGGGCGTGCTGTTCCGGCGGGGCGAGGCACTGCAGACCCTGCGCAATGCCGACATGATCGCCCTGGACAAGACCGGCACGCTCACCCGTGGCCGCCCGGAGCTGACGGATCTGGAGACGGCCGCCGGGTTTGATCGCACCGAACTGCTGGGTCTGATCGGCGCGGCGGAACGCCGCTCGGAACACCCCATCGGCGAAGCGCTGGTGGACGCCGCCCGGGCTGCCGGCGCCACGCTGCAGGAGCCGGACACCTTCGATGCCGAGCCCGGCCGCGGCATCACCGCGCAGGTGGGCGGCCGCCGTGTACAGGTGGGCTCAGCACGCTTCATGACCGAACTCGGGCTGGCACCCGAGGTGTTCCGCGACATCGGCGAGCGGCTGGCCGACGAGGGCAAGACCCCGCTGTACGCGGCCGTCGACGGCCGGCTCGCCGCCATCGTTGCCGTGGCCGACCCCGTCAAGGACACCACGCCGGCCGCGATCCAGGCCCTGCACGCCGAAGGCCTGCGAGTGGTGATGATCACCGGGGACAACCGCCGCACGGCGGAGGCCATCGCCCGGAGGCTCGGCATCGACCACGTGGTGGCCGAGGTCTTGCCCGCCGGCAAAGTGGACGCCGTCAAGGAACTGCAGGCCGATGGCGCCCGCGTCGCGTTCGTGGGCGACGGCATCAACGATGCCCCGGCCCTGGCCCAGGCCGAAGTGGGCATCGCCATCGGCACCGGCACGGACATCGCCATCGAGTCCGCCGAGGTGGTGCTGATGTCGGGTGATCTGCGCAACGTACCCAATGCCATCGCCCTGTCCCGGGCGACCATCCGCAACATCAAGCAGAACCTGTTCTGGGCCTTCGCCTACAACACCAGCCTGATCCCGGTGGCGGCGGGCATCCTCTACCCCGCCTTCGGCATTCTGCTCTCGCCCATGTTCGCGGCCTTCGCCATGGCGGCCTCCAGCGTCTGCGTGCTCTCCAACGCGCTGCGGCTGAAGCGCTTCCGCCCGCCCATGAAGAGTGCCGCGGGTAGCGATGAAAGCGCCCCCTCGGGGGAAGCTTCACATGCGGTGTAGCATGGGGCGCAGGACAGCAGGAGTTGACCATGAATATCGGTGAAGCGGCCCGCGCCTCGGGCATCAACGCCAAGATGATCCGCTACTACGAAAGCGTCGGGCTAGTGGGGCCGACGCACCGTAGCGACAACGGCTATCGCGTCTACAGCGACAGCGAAGTGCACATGCTGCGCTTCATCAAGCGTGCCCGGGATCTCGGGTTCTCGATGACCAGGATCGAACAACTCGTGCGCCTGTGGCGGGACCAGCACCGTTCCAGTGCCGAAGTGAAGCGTGTGGCGCAGGAGCACATCGACGAACTACAGCAGCAGATCAATGAACTCGAGGACATGAAGCGCACCCTGGAGCACCTGGCCTCACACTGCCACGGGGATCACCGCCCGGACTGCCCCATCATTGATGATCTGGCGGGGGACGACCAGCAACCGCGGCTTTCGTCGAAGGCGTCGTGACAGGGAGAAGTTCCGTGGTGTGATCGCGTCCGCGTGTCGCGGCTTGCGCCGCTCTCATCAAACATCTGCCAGGTCGTTGTTTTGACAGGGGCGGTTTCATATTGAGTCATGCTGCTGGCACCAGATCGAGGCCGAGTTTGCGGGCCTTGCGCTGGAGTGCCCGCAGTTGGCGATCATGGCGTGTGGCCTCGAAGGCCTCGATGCCTTTCTCGACGTAGGGCTGGCCACGGGTGAGCATGGCGTAGATCAGCCGGGCGAGCTGGTGAGCGGTGGCCTTGATCGCTTTGGCGGTGTCCATGCGTGTCAGTCTTGCGCGATGGGCGGCGCCGATGAAGCTGCGACTCGATCGCGCGTTCGAGGCGGCTTGGCGGAGTGCCTGGGCGGCGATGTTGTTGACCTTCGTCCCCGGCCCGCTGAGGGCTTTGCCACCCGAGATCCGGGTCGGTGGCGCGAGCCCGAGCCAGGAGCAGAAGTGCGCCTGGGAGGGAAAGCGCGAGAGGTCGGGGCCGATTTCTCCGGCGATCACCAGCACGGTGTCGACACCCAGCGATGGGATGGCGCTGAGATCGACCCCCATGACCTGGAGGAGTGCCTGTTGGAGCCGGCGCTGCTCGGCCGCGCTGCGGTGGGCGCTGCGCGAGGGGGTGGCGAGTTCAGTCGGGGCACAGGCACGCACGGGCAGTGCCTCGAGTGCCGAGAGGATCGCCCGATCACAGGCGCCGATCTGCTGCTCGAGAAAATCAAAGTGCGCCAGTGCCTGCTCGAGGGCAAAGAGATGCTCGACGCGCCAGTTGCCATGCAGGCTGCGCGCGACCGTCGCCTCGTCGGCGCGCAGCCGCCGATCGCGTAGCGTGGCGAGCTGCCACGGATCCCGCTCACCGGCGACAATCGCCCGCAGGATGCGCATCGCCGTCTTGCCCTTGAGGTCGCTGACGACATGGCCCAGATGCACGTTCATCTGCGCCAGCGCCTTGTGCATGTGGTTCAGACACCACGACTGGGCCTGGATCCGGCGACTGCGCTGGCGCACGAACGCACGCAGCGTGCACACCGCATCACCCGGGCGAAAGGCACCGCTCAACAAACCGTGGCTCATCAACTGCCAGATCCACTGACAGTCGAGCACATCGGACTTGCGCCCCGAGACCTGCCGCGTGGCCCGGGAGTTGACCAGCAGAACCTCAAAGCCCCGTGCATCAAGCACCTCAAAGGGCGCAATCCAGTACACCCCCGTCGCCTCCATCGCCACCTGGGTGATCCCCAGCGACTCCAGCCAGTCGGCCAGCGCCTGCAGATCGTCGGTGAAACCGCTGAAACACCGCACCGAGACCTCGCAACGCCCGGGATCCACCGCCACCCAATGCTCGTGACCCCCGACATCGATACCGGCACAATCCGGATGCACCACCTCCAACCGCCGCTTCTGCCTCTTGCCTGCCATGTCCGTTCCTCACATGATGATCACAAGGGCGTACGGGGAGACACGGCGGCGGTAGGGCTCACTCTCTCATACGAGGTCACGGCCAGTGCCGTGCCTTCAACGACTCCACGCCGATGCCGTGCGGGCCACTCTCCTACGCGGGTGCATGCACACCAGTGCGGCGTCTGGCCTCTGCTCTCCGTGCGCCCGCCTATCTTGCACCATGTTTGCTGCGCGACAGCGCACCAACAGCGTTGATGCGCAATCTCCTACGGGGTGGATTTGCCGGGCCGCTCATCCTCGGCCGGCCGCGTCACCCGTAGGGTGGACCTTCAGGTCCACCTTTCCGGCCTTGATAAGCCACCGTGGCCTGCATGCCATTGGATGGTGGACCTGAAGGTTCACCCTACGTTTACTACGTTGGCTACGCTTACCGCACGCCGCTGCGAGCGTCACCTGCTTATGATGGTGACAACCACCCCTTTCCGAGAGGAGAAAAGGACCATGCACATTGCTATTGCCACCACCTGGGGACCGACGGATACCACCCGGGCCACCCTGCCCTTTCTCCACGCCAGGGCGGCCCGGGAACAGGGGGACAGCGTGACGCTGATGCTGCTGCATGATGCCGTGCTGCTGGCCAACGGTGACACCGCCCAGGATATCGTCGCCTTCGGCCCGCCGCCGCTGGGGCCGATCTTTGACGAGCTGGCGGCCGATCCGCAGGTGGACGTGGTCGTGTGCACCCCGTGCGTGAAGGTGCGCCGGATCGCGGAGGGTGATCTGCACGCCAACACCCGGCTCGGGACACTGGGTGATTTCCATCGCGCCATCCGCGAGAACAACGCGACGGTGGCGAATTACGGGTGAGCCCGAGGGGCCTTGTAACCGCAAGGTCCCTCCCCCACCCGGTCATGGCATCCATGGCAACCGTAGGCGACCGTAGGGCGGACCTTCAGGTCCGCCGTGCAAGACATACAAGCCAAGGCGGCTCAATGGAAGCCAAATCGGCGGACCTGAAGGTCCGCCCTACGGCTCCGCCCTACAGGGGAACGGATCCTTTGGGTGGTGACTCGAAGATCCGTGCGGCCAGGCCGGAGTGGCGCTCCGCGGGGCGGGCAACGCCCTTGCGCCAGGTAGCTGCGTCACCGGCGACGATGACCTGCCGACGGGCCCGGGTCAGGCCGGTGTAGAGGAGTTCACGGCTGACCGCCGCCTGGGCCTGGTCCGGGAGCACCAGGGCGACGCGCTCGAACTCCGAGCCCTGGGTCTTGTGGATGGTCATGGCGTAGACGGTCTCGCAGGGGGGTAGCCGGCCCGGCGCAATGGGCCGGTCACCCCCGGCTTCCGGGAACCAGGCGAAGAGGCGATCATCGCCGTTGTCCTCGTCCGGCCAGAGCAGTCCGACATCGCCGTTGAACAGCCCCACACCGTAATGGTTGCGGGTCACCATGATGGGCTGGCCCCGGAAGAACGCGTGCCCGGCCGGGTTGAGGCGACGCAGGATCTGCTCGTTTAGCGCCACGGAACCCAGCGGCCCGACCCGCGTGGGGCACAGCAGCCGGAACTGCGCCAGCGCCTCGAAGGCGGCCGCCCTGCTCGGTGCCGCAGCGATGGCGGCATACCACTGCGTGGTCCAGCGCTGGATGCTCTCGGACACCGCATCGCCGGACACCCAGTGCACGTCGGCGGCTTCCCCCTGCAGGGTTTCCAGGCTCCCTTCCCCGTCTCCGGCCATCACCTGCGCGGCCAGGCGACCGATACCGCCGCTGCCGCTGAAACGGCGGCTGACGTAGAGGTAGCTCAGATAGTCCGCTGCATCGGCATCATCCTCCGCGGCGGGAACGTTCAGCCCCAGTGCCGCCAGGGCCTGCTGCCGCGACACCGAATACCCCGGGTGCGGCCGCGGGGCCAGATCCGAGAGCACGGAGCCGGCCGCCACGGACGGCAACTGGTCGGCATCGCCGAGGCAGATCACCCGGGCGTGGTCGGGCAGCGCCCGGAACAGCCGCGTCATCAGCGGCAGGTCGATCATGGACACCTCATCCACCAGCAGCACGTCCAGCCGCAGGGGATTGTCGCGTCCGTGGCGGAACTGGATGGACCCCGGAATCACTCCCAGCAGACGATGGAGCGTCATGGCCTCGTCGGGGATCAGCGCCAGGGTTTCGGCATCGACGACTCCGGCCAGATCACTCCGCGCCTGGCGCACGGCTTCGCCCAGGCGCTGGGCCGCCTTGCCGGTGGGTGCGGCCATGCGGATGCGCAGGGGCTCGCCGGCATCCGGGACCGTGGTGGTGGCCAGCAGGGCCAGCAGTCGCGTGACGGTATACGTCTTGCCGGTGCCGGGCCCCCCGGCGATGACCGCCAGCTGCTGGAACAGGGCGTTGGCCGCTGCCACCGCCTGCCAGTCGGTCTCGTTGCCATCCTGCGAAGCCGGGAACAGGCGTGTCAGCACCTCCGCAGTTTCAGTGGTTGCCATGGGCGTCACTGGCTGCAGACGTTGGCGGATGCCATCGGCCAGCTCGGTCTCGAACTGCCAGTAGCGCCGCAGATAGAGGCGCCCATACTCGAACACCAGCGGCGCGTCATCCTCCGGGCTGATGGGCAGCTCCGCCAGTTGCGCCTGCCACTCCTCCTGCCCGGGCAGGCGGAAGCCCTGATCCCCCTCCACGGCCCACGGGGTGTCACCGGCCCAGTGGGCCAGACTGAGACAGCTGTGCCCGTCCCGCAGCGCGCGGCTCAGGGCGGCGATGCTGTACCAGAGCCACTCCTCGCGGCAGTCAAGCCAGTCGCAGAGGGCGTCCGCCAGGTGGGTGTCGATGGCCAGGCTGTTCGGCGTCGCCGTCATGCCGTCGCCTCCTCGCCGGCGAACAGGCGATCCAGAGCCTGGATGGCGAGCACGTCCGCGGGCCGGTGGTAGACGCCGCCGGGTGCTTCCGGCGCCATGCCGCGCAGATACAGGTACTGCACCCCGCCCAGGTGGCGCTGGGGGTCGTAGTCCGTCAGTCGTGCGCGCAGGTAGCGGTGCAGGGCCAGCCCGTAGAGCAGGTACTGCAGATCGTAGTAACTGTGCTGCACGTTCTCGGTGAGCTGGGGATCGCAATAGTCCTCGAACCGCCGCCCCAGGTAGGTGGACTTGTAGTCCACCACGTAGTACCGGCCCTGCCAGTGGTACACCAGGTCGATGTAGCCGTGGAGCATGCCCTTGAGCGTGGCCGGCTCCGGCAGCACCAGATCGTCACGCCCGCGGTGCCGGGCCAGAATCTGGCCCAGGCGGCCGCGGGCGCGACCGCCATTCATGGGGAAGTAGAAAGCGCTCTCCCGCAGGGTCTCGGTCCAGGGAAGATGGCCCAGGGTCGCGCCGCCGGGCAGCGGCGTGGCGATCACTTCTTCGAGCCATCGGCGCAGGGCCGGCAGCCGTTGTTCCCGGGGCGCCGTGAGTGCCGGGTGGCGATCCGCCGCCCGGTTCAGCGCCGCATCAAAGTCGGGCGCCTGGAAATCCAGCCATTCCAGGATGTCGTGAAGCAGGTTGCCCGCCTCGGCGCCCCGCTCCAGGGTGAATCGAAGGGACGGCCCCTCGGCGGCCACGGCCTCGCCGATGTCATCGTCGTGATCGCGGTCAGGCGTGGCCAGTCCACCATGGCGGACATTGCGGGTCAGGGCCGAGAAGGAACTGAGCCACCAGTCCCGCTCGATGCGGCCGGTGAAGGTGGCCGCACGCGGGGGTGTCGGGCTGTCGCCCGCCGGCACACCGCCTGCATCCGGCACATCCGTGGCGATATCCAGCACCCCGGCGGCCCCCTCCTCGCGATGTTGTTCCACCTTTGCCGCCAGGGCGCCAAAGCTGTCGGCGCCGGTGCAGCGGGCCAGGGGCGAATCAGTGAAGCTCCGGAACTCGGCGGCCCCCAGGTACACCCGGCGCTCGCCACGGGTGGCACCCACGTAGAGCAGGCGGATCTCTTCCGCCGCCTGCTCTTCCAGGTACCACGCCTGCTCGCGCTGGTCCGGGTTGAGGACCTGGCGCACGCTGAAATCGGAACGGTCGTGGTAGCGCACCAGCAGGGGCTCGCCGCGGGGGGACTTGCCGAAGCTCACGAAGGGCAGAAACACCACCGGGTACTCCAGCCCCTTGGCGCCGTGCAGGGTGATCACCTGCACCAGATTGGCGTCGTTCTCCAGGCGCAGCTGCGCCGCTTCGCCGCCGCTGCCATTGCCGGCCTCCTCCCGGGCCTGCCGGAACCAGTGCAACAGGGCCCGGGGCTGACGGTGCTGCTGACCGGCCTCCTGCAACAGCTCAAGCAGATGGATGCTGTTGGTCAGCAGCCGCTCATGGCGGTCCGGGTCGGGATGGGCGTGGCGCTGGAGCAGTCGCAGGGCCATGCTCATGAAGCCCTGCTGCTGCCACCGATGCCGCAGATCGTGGACGGCATCCAGGGCCCGCGCCCAGGCGTGTTCATCCTGTTGCAGCCGATGCAGTGCCAGGGTGTCGTAGCCGAACCAGGGCGTGGCCAACGCCGCCACCAGGGCGCGGTCATCCTCCAGGTCAAGAATGCCGCCCAGAGCCGTGTAAAGCGTCTCTGCCTCCGGACTCGCCAGCACGTTGTCCCGGGCGCTGAGGTAGACGGCGTTCAGGCCGTGGGCGCGTAGTGCCTGCTGCATGACCTCGGCTTCGTGGCGGTCGCGCACCAGGATGGCCACGTCGCCGGGGCGCACCGGGCGCTCGGCCGCGTCCTCGTGCTCGCGCACCTGCGCCTCGGCCAGCAGGCGGCCGATCTCCCGGGCACTCCAGTCCGCAAGCCGGTGCTGGGCGGCCTTGTTGAATGGCGTCACCTTGCCGTTCCCGTCCGGTTCGGCGCCCAGCAGGCACCACTGGAACCCGGACCGCCCGGCCGGATCGTTGAGGCCGGGGAGGTTCGGGCGGCCCACCGCCACCGGCGCGTAGCGGATGCCGAAACCGAACACGTCGCCACCGTCGACGTCGTCCAGGGGCCGGCCGTGGAACAGCCGGTTGTAGCCCTGGATCACCTCGGCGGCGGAGCGATAGTTGGTGTCCATGACCCAGTAGTGGCTGGCGTCCGCGCGCGCCTTGAGATAGGCGAACACGTCGCCGCCCCGGAAGCCGTAGATGGCCTGCTTGGGGTCGCCGATCATGCACAGGAAGGCATCGCCGGCGCCCTGGCGCTGGTAGATGGCACGCAGGATGGCGTACTGGTCCGGGTCGGTGTCCTGGAATTCATCCACCAGGGCCGCAGGGAACTGCTCCAGCAGCTTGCCCGCCAAGGCGTCCCCTGCGGCGGTGTCCTGCAGGCGCTCGCGGAGGATGCGGATCAGGTCGTTGAAGTCCAGCTGATCCAGCCGGTCCTTGCTGCTTGCCAGGTGTCCCCGGGCGTAGGTAATGCCCTGCCACGCCCACCAGGCCCGGCGGTAGCGGTCCAGGCCCTGCAGGGTCACGGCCAGTTCGGCGAGGACCGGCGTGGCGTCCTTCTTTTTTTCGTCCAGTACCGTGTTAATGAAGGGGCCGTCGAAGATCTCCGGCACCTCTCCCGGCCAGGGCTGCTGGCTCAGGGCCTGCAATTCCTCGAAGCGCGCTTCCCAGTCGGCCCGGATTTCCGGTTTTCTGCGATTGCCGACATGGGTGCGATGAAACGCCGCCGACTCCTCTGGCCAGGCGCGGCGGAAGGCCTCCCAGGCCGGTGCAGGATCCACCGGCTCCGGCTCGGGAATGCCATCACCGCCGGTCACCTCCCTGCCCCAAGCGGCGGCGAAGTGCTCGGGTGTGGGGTAGTAGGCGTAGAGCTCCCGGAACGACGACAAACGGGCCTGGATGCGGTACCAGTCCTGCAGGGCCTCGGTAAGCAGTTCGCTGGTATCGGACTCCAGGTCAGCGCGGAAGCTGATGCGGCTGGCGAAGGCCTGCTGGGTCAGTGCCCGCCGGCAGAAGCCGTGGATGGTGTAGATGGCCGCTTCATCCAGCCACAGCAGGGCCTGTTGCAGCAGGGCCCGGGCACGTTCGGCGGGGACGGTCTCCTGCAGCTGCCGGTAGAACGGGTCCTGGAATGATCCCCACTGGTCGTGGGCGGTCTGCATCTCCCGCCCGAGACGTCCCTTCAGCTCCGCGGTGGCCGCGCGGGTGAACGTCATCACCAGAATGCGCTCCACAGGCAGTTCGCGCTCCAGCAGCAGCCGCAGGTAGATGCGGGTGATGTTGAACGTCTTGCCCGTGCCGGCGCTGGCCTCGATCAGGTGGCGGTCCCGCAGCGGCAGCGCGGCGGCATCCAGGGGCTTTGGCTGGAGGTCAGTCATCGGCCACCTCCAGGGGAGCGTCCTCGATCTCGGCCTGCTGCAGCATGGGGCCGTACAGCGGCTGCAGCGCATCCAGCAGTGCGCCCTGCTCCGGCGGATGCGGCCAGAACCAGGCCATGTACGCATCCCGACCGACGCCCCGCCCCTGGTATTCGTCGTTCCACAGGCCGGCGAACTGGGAGGGTCTGTAATCGTCCGCCACCATGGTCACGCCCAGATCCGCATGGCACGGCGAGGGCTCGCACCGGCTCGCCGCCCAGAAGCGGACCCAGGTGCCCAGGTGATCCCGGGCTTGCGCCGGCTCCAGCGGCGCGAACGCGATGTGGCGAACCTGTTCGGTCTGCTTCCCCCGGAAACACCCCTGGGTGGCGGCTGGTTGCCGGGCATTGGCCACCAGGTGGTACAGCCACAGGCGCAACCAGTCCCGGCCGCGCGGGCTGGCCAGGCGCCAGAACAGGAGATCACCGTTACTGGTCACGGGCAGTTCCGCTTCCAGGGTGAGGCCGGCCTCGGTCACGCTCACGGCCTGTCGCGTCATCCCGGCTGCCCCGGCGCGCTGCAGGCAGCCGGTGAACAGCTCCGCCTGGGACTGCCACTCGTCCAGCTGGTCGTCCACCAGCGGGTGTTCCGGGGCCGCGCCGGAGAGGTGGAAATGCTGGCGCGCCCGCTCCGCCGCCCGGGGCTCACCGCACAGGACGCCCTCGATCACGGCGTGCTGGAGCCGGTAGCGGTCGAGATGGTCCGGGTCAAAGGGCTCGGCGTCGTCCGGCATCGCGTCCCCGGCGTCGTCCAGGTAGAGCTGCAGGCGGGTGCGGGCGAAATGGCGCGCCGGGTTTTCCAGCGCCCGGGCGAGGTCCTCCAGTGCCACGCTCTCCGGCCACTCCGGTTCCTCAAGGCTTGCCACCTTCTGCCTGGGCTCGCGCCGCCGCGCCAGTGCCAGCCAGTACGCATCGAACCCGGGCCAGTCGCCGCTGAAATTGGCCTCGCTGAAAGGCTGCAGCGGCAGCTCCCGGACGTGCCCCCGGGACCACCCCGAGCATCCGTCCAGATAGTGCATGAGCTCACCCAGCACCAGGGAAGGCTGCTTCTCGGTATTGGTGCGCACGTCGCGGCCCTGGTAGCTCAGGTAGAGCCGGTCCCGGGCGGAGACCAGTGCCTCCAGGAACAGGTAGCGGTCGTCGCCGCGCCGCGAGCGATCCCCGGCGCGGGGGCCGTCTTCGGCCATGAGATCGAAACCCAGCGGCGGGCGTTGCCGCGGGAACTCGCCATCGTTGAGCCCGAGGACCGCGATCACCCGGAAGGGAATCGAGCGCATGGGCACCATGGAACACACGGTGATCTGGCCGGTGAGAAACTGCCGCCCGGTACGCGCCGGGGTCGCCAGGGCGTTCTCGATCACCCGCCGGACCACCTCCAGCGGCAGGTTGCCCTGCAGACCGGCACGGCGGGCGTTCTCACCGAATTCGCGGATGCAGGCGCGCAGGTCGTCATGGGCCGGGTCGAAGTCCCGGCCGGCGGCGAACAGCGCCTGGCGCAACCGCTCTTCCAGGAATGCCTGCCAGTCGCCCACGCTGCGCGGCTTGCGCAGATCGCGGGTGAGATCACGAAGCTCGCGGATGAACGCCATCAGCTTGCCCAGCACCACGGCGTCCCCGCCTTCCACCTGGGGCAGCAGGAGGCGATCACCGACGACCGCTTCCTGATCCCCCCAGGCGAAGCCCAGCAGCAACCGTTCGAGTCCCTGGCTCCAGGTGAAACGGTCACTGCCGCCCTCACCGGTCCACTGGCTCTTGTGCCCGGCGTCCAGGCCCCAGTGCACCGCGGCGGCATCCAGCCAGTCGGCAATCCGTTCCAGATCGTCGTGACTCAGGCCAAGGCGCTCGCGCACTGCGTCCACCTGTAGCCAGCCAAGGACCTGACTGACCTGGAAGCGGGCATCGGGCAGCGTGAGCATGTCCAGGAACGTGGCCACCGTGGCGTCGGCATCGCGCAGGGTGCGGTCGGCGATGGAGCTTGGCAGTGGCGGCACCGTCTCGGCCAGGTCGTCAAAGCGCCGTGCAAACACCGCCTCGACGAAGGGAGCGTAGTCCTCCACGTTGGGGCACATCACCAGCACGTCCTTGGGCGTGAGCGTGGGGTCGTCGTTGAACTGGTGCAACAGCCAGTCGTGGAGACCCTGCACTTCCCGCAAAGCACTGTGGGCACTGACAATCTCGACTCTGTCGTCAGCGCCCGCATGCCCCCCGCCATCGCGGCCGTCCACGAGTTCCAGCAGGTCGGCCTGCAGCCGGTGCAGCAAACCGCCCGCGCCGTTCTCGCCCAGCGGGTGACGGTACAGCTGGGTCTCGTGGTCCGACCGCGCCGTCAGCTGGCGAATGAACATCTGACCCTGCTGGCCGAGACTGCCGATGAGCGGATTGCCCACGTCCAGGGCCAGAGCCTCCGGGTCGTGGGCGTCCAGCCAGCGGGCGCGCAGACGGGCGGCACGCTTCTCGGTGGTCAAGTCGCCGGCGTATTCATTGGTGGGGTTCAGGCAGAAGACGTAGAAATCCACACTGGCGCGGTCGGACAGGGCGCGCATGAAATCCAGCCACAGCGGCGCCACGCTGTTGATGCCGAAGACGAACAGGACATCTGGCAGAACACCCTGCGGCCGGTCCAGCCCCTGCTCGGCATCGCGTAGCAGCCGCACCGGGTGATCCGGGGCATCGGCGGTGAGCAACCGCCACAGCCGGGCTTGCCAGTGGGTTTCCTCACCGCGGTCCCAGCGCTGAATCCAGTCCGGGCGGTACATTAGATACTGCTCGAACAGATCGGCCACTTCCTCGGCCAGTTCGAACCGACGTAGGGCCTGCTGGCGCTGCGCCTGCTGCTGCCAGTAGCGGTTGGGTTCGGTGAAGGCGTTATCCCCGGTCACCTTGTCACTGGCCAGCAGGTCGTACAGCCGCCAGGCAACCACCTCCCGCTCGTAGGGGGAGTGCTCCGGCACGCGCTGGTCGCCGAGCACACCCCGGATCAGCGACCACATCTGCGCCACCGGCAGCGGGTAGTCCACGTTCATGGCTACGCGGTGCTGCGGATGCTCGGCCAGGCGCATGTTCAGCCAGTGCCCCATGCCGGGGTGCTGCACCATGACATGCTGGGTGGCCAACGGGTGCCCCGTGGGCACTGCCAGAAGCACAGCCAGGGAATCCGCCAGGTCCTCCAGACGGTTACTGAACAGGGTGTGGATCAAGGGCCGAACCTTCCTGTGCGACGGGTACTCCGTTGGGCATTACTGTGACATTCCCGATAGTCATGGGCCAGGGGGCAACCTTAGGCGGGGCAGCTGGGGCATTGGTATAGTGAGGTCCAGTCGCAAGCCACCCGGACCGGAGCACCATGACCGATCAGGACATCACCAAAACCGAGATTCTCAACAAGGTCTATACGGCGGATGACCACGAGCAGCTGATGCAGGCCTACCAGGCATGGGCAAGCGAATATGACAGCGACCTGGTGGACCGTTTCGGCTATGTGGCCCACGTCACCAGCGCCAAGGCGCTGGATCAGGCCCTGGGCGGCAACCACGACGCGATCATCCTCGATGCGGGTAGCGGGACGGGCCTGGTGGGTGAGGAACTGGTGAAGCTCGGCTACCAGACCGTTGATGGGCTGGACTACTCCCAGGACATGCTGGACCAGGCACAGGCCAAGCAGATCTACCGCGCGCTGCTGCAGGCCGACATGACGCAGCCCCTGCCCATGGCCGACGACACCTACGACGCAGTGGTCTGCACGGGCACCTTCACCTACGGCCACATCACCGGCGAGGCATTCGCCGAACTGATTCGCGTGACCCGCCCGGGAGGCATGATCGTGTTCACTGTTCGTGAAGGTGCCTACGAAGAGTACGGCTATCGCGCGAAAATGCTCGAGCTCGAGGTGGCTGGCGCCTGGGAGCTGGTAAGTTTTTACGATACCCCATACCAGCTGGAAGAAGGCAACACCTGCAAGATGTGCACATACCGGGTAACGAAGGCCCAGCCCGGCTGATGCCCTCGCCTCAATCCGACAGGGCGAGGCGCCGCCGTAACCATGCCGCACCGACCATCAGTGTCGCGATGACACCCATGAGCACCATGGTTCCGGCACCGATCCCCTCGCCCTCGCGGGCAGCTTCGACGGCGCCATGGACGGCGGTGGAGTAAAGCCCCCACTTGATCCCGAGGCCGATGACAACGGCGGCAATGAAGCCGGGCAGTCCCACGCGCAGGATGCCCGCGGCGTAGTTCACCACCGCGTGGGGAAACCCGGGCAGCACGCGTAGCGCGCACTGGGAGAGTACATCGGTGCGCCTGCGCATGAACCGCAACACTCCGGCGGTACGGCGGGCGTCACGCAGACGATGGCCCAGCATGGAGGCAACGCCATACGCACCCAGACAACCGGGCAGGCTACCGGCCAGGAGCATGGGCACGGCCACCCAGGGCGGATGGAACGGGGCAATCAGCCAGAACACCAGACTGCCGGGGAGTGCGAGGGCAAAGAATACCGCCAGCAACGCGACACTTCCCGCCATGGCCCAGGGCTTGCGGGCATATTCATCGCCGAACTCCACCAGTGTCTGCAGTGACACGGGCTGCCAGAGCGCCAACCCGACGCCGACGAACAGTAGACCGGCGAGCAAGATGCTCCGCCAATGCCTCATGCCTCTCTCCCTGTTGAGCGCGCCCCAATACTACCGGAGTCGTCGCCATGAAGGGGGATTCGTAGCGGTACCCGATTTCCGGAAAATGGGTCAGGATCTGCGCTTTCCGGTAGATACCCTGAAAAACGCGAGTGGCGACGCTGGGATCATCTTGGGAGATGCCGAGGATACGACCACACCGATTCCCTGCGCGTGATCTTTTCTGTCATGTACGCGAGGTCTCCAAGCGGACGTCAACACCGATCAAACGCGAGCCGCAGCCCGCCGAAATGGTGCCGGACGTGGGGTTCAAAGAAGTTACGGAACGAGTTGCGTCGCAATCCAGGATCGGTATAGAGGCTGCCTCCGCGCAGAACCAAGTGGTGATCGTCGAACCACGGCGTGGAGTAGCGATCATAGGGAAAGGCTTGAAAGCCGGGATACGGGGAGAGCGCGTTGGAACACCACTCCCATACATACCCGATGTTCTGTAGCAGCCCAAGATCAGCGGCCGCTTCCCACTCGAACTCGTGCGGCAGTCGTGCATCTGCCCACGCAGCGGCCGTCTCCACTGAAAGGCTGGGTGTTTGCGTAACCACTGGACAGTGGATCCGTCACACTGCGCACGTTTCCCAACCAGGTGCGACTCTGCAGGGACCGCCCAAGACTCCCGAGATTGGGATCTGCCCACGCCGGCAACAGGCTCCGGTACACGGCGGGTTGCTTGTCGTCCGGATACCAGCCAAAGCCGATCCCGTCAGCGTTGACTGTTGCCGAGAGAGTCTCCTGCGGCGCGTGCGCCTGATGGATCAGGCTGTGAGCAGAAACTGCTCCAAGCTCAACAGCTCTCCTGTATAGGCAGCCAATCGGCACACGATCTTCCCTTCACCGATGCAGTATGGTTACAAAACTAATACAAAAGTCTTGCGGCACCAAGGACCGGCCGCGTCTTTCCGCAGGCGACGATAGGCCCGCTTGACCTGGGCATCGCTTGCCGACGCGGAAACACCCAGCGCCGCATACGGATCATCGAGCTGCTGCTTGCCGGACGAGCCGCTGGTGGATCCTCGTTGCCAAAGGGGCAGAAGGCCGCCGCGAGCGTTTCATCGAAACAGAAGTTGGTCTAAGCTCGAACACCATGAGGCATGCTCGGCCATCGCTCCATGCTCTGCTGATTGTCGTCCTCGGGCTCTTCCCGCTGACGTGTGTGCATTCGTCCGAACCCGCGACGGTCATTGAGCAGACGCTGTGCACGGCCGATGGCACCAAGACAGTCATGGTCGCCCTCGACGATCGCGATCACGCGCACGACGAGGATCACGATTCCCGCTGCCCGTGGTGTACGAGCTCTGCGTCTGACGGGCCCGTTGATTCTGTCACGAACTCTCCCACCCCCGTCGAGCTTGGGATCTCAAGCTCCGATCATCCTGGTACTGTTGATTCGAAATACTATCTGCCGCTTGCTCGCGGTCCGCCGAGTCGTTCTCTTTCCTCCAAATAGACCATTTGCAGATCTGTGATCACCGAGGCTCGCGTTGCATGCCCTACACAGCAACGGGGTCGGTGACGCGTCAAGCAGTCAACAGACAGGAATGACGAACAATGAACGCAAGAACTAGGGAAGCGCTGATCTAATGCCTTCTCAGCGCCCAAAACTGGTTGCCGAAGACGGATATCGGCCGGAACCGAGGCCATTTCGGCCTGATTTCACCTATCGAGGCGGTCTTCCCGCCTCGATTTCCGCCCTCAGGACGGAGTCCTCCCTTGGAGCGCCGGCATTCGTCGCTGCGCGAGCACCAGATTCGCAAGACCGAACAGCGCAAAGAGCTGCGCTTCGTTCTTGGCAATGCCGCGATAGCGCACCTTGCGATGCCCGAAGAGGTTCTTGACCACATGGAAAGCATGCTCGCCACGCGCCCGTACTTTCGCCTTGGCCTGCTCAGTGGCGTCCCGCAGCCGGTCGAGACTGCTGGTGGTGAGTGCTCGGCGCTGACCGCGCTTCATGGCAATGTGCCAGTCAACCTCAGTGCCCACGGTCTCGGCGCGCTTGTCCGCGCCCTGGTAGCCCGAGTCGCCGAAGACATCGGCTTCATCACCGTGGAGCAGGTGATGCGTCTGGGTGACGTCGGCCACGTTGGCCGCCGTGCTCTTCAACGAGTGAACGAGACCAGTGTGGGCATCGCTGCCCACATGCGCCTTCATGCCAAAGTAGTACTGGTTGCCCTTCTTGGTCTGGTGCATCTCCGGATCCCGGGCGCTGTCCCGGTTCTTCGTCGATGGCGGCGCGGCAATCAGCGTGGCATCAACAATGGTGCCCTCGCGCAGCATCAGGCCCTGTTCGGCAAGGTGCGCGTTGATGGCTTCGAAGATGGTGCGGGTGAGCCCGTGGCGCTCCAACAGACGCCGGAACTTGAGCAGCGTGGTCGCATCCGGGGCGTCCTCTCGGGCCAGGTCGATACCAACAAACTGCCGGATCGCCTGGCTGTCGTAGATGGCGTCCTCGATGCCTTCGTCCGAGAGCCCGAAGCACTGCTGCGCGATGTACATCCGCAGCATCCGCTCCAGGCCAATCGGCGGTCGACCGCGCTTGCCGCCCTTCGGGTAGAAGGCTTCGAGCTCGGCAACCAGCGCCGCCCACGGTACGACGGCGTCGATGCCGTTGAGGAATCGCTCCCGGCGGGTGACCTTCTTCTTCCCGGCGTACTCAAGATCAGAGAAGCTTCGCTGCATCGGTCTCGGACTCGCTGCTGTGCACCAGGGCTTAGTATCTCAACTCAGGCCTGCACGCGGAACGGCAGCAGGCGAATAAATCAGCGTTTCCTTAGGCAGTGGGCCCAAGATCCGGTGGTACTCACCGAACCAGAACAGTTCGCCTGACGCCATGACGGCGTTGGTCTCAATATGGGCTCAGTTTGGGCTCAGGATCGCTGGCCCCGTGGAGTGCTATGGTGGCAACCGAACGACGCAGGTGGGTCTGGGCTCGGCCAAGCGTTTGGGGAGTGCAGGGAAAAACCAATTATTTCAAAGGGATAACTTGTCGTTGACAGGCTGTCCGGAGGCTGTAGAATGCTGGCCTGAATCACGACAGGCGCGTAGCTCAGCTGGTTAGAGCACCACCTTGACATGGTGGGGGTCGGTGGTTCGAGTCCACTCGCGCCTACCAGACAGATCAAGGGCTTACGGGAATCCCGTAAGCCCTTTTTTCGTCTGGGACCCCACCGGGGACAGTTTGGGGACAGTACGACATTCCTTGTCCTGCCACCTTCACGCATCCTTCTGGCCATACGACGGAGTTCGAGTCGCTATGGCAACGTTCGAGCGGAAGGGAAAGAAGATTCGAGTGCGCATTCGGCGGGCCGACGCCGCGCCGATGAGCCGCACGTTCGCTCGGCGCAAGGACGCCGAGCGCTGGGCGCGCGAGACCGAAGTGGCGATCGACAAAGGCGCGCACACTGAGGCACCCCAGTCGCCGAGCTATACCATCACCCTCGGTGAGCTGCTCGAGGTCTACAGCGAGTACGAGTGCCCCAAGCACCGCGGCGAGGCGCAGGAGCAAAGCCAGATCCGGACCTGGCTCAAGGACGCAGACAAAGGCGGCCACCCCCTGCGTGACTTCCTGCTCGGTGAGATCCGCGTCGTCGACGTCCAGCGCTGGGTCGAAGCCCTCAACCGTAGCGGCCGCCGCCCCGGGACCGTCAAAAAACAGGTCGGACTCGTGGCGCGCGCCGTGAACAAGGCCCGCACCGAGCTGTGGGGCTTCACCGACCTCCCCTACAATCCGTTCTCCACGACGGCGGGCCTGGAGCTGCCGAGAGAAGACGAGGAGTCCGAGCGCTCCCGGATTCTCAGCCGGCAGGAAGCCTCGCTCCTACGCCGCTCGCTGGACCCGGAAGCCACGCTTCCCGATGGACTCCGCCCGCCGCGGACCGCCTGGCCGTTACACGCCTTCGAGATCTGCCTCGATGTGGGGCTGCGCGCCTCGGAGACCCTCTCGCTGCGCTGGGAAGACATCGACTGGACCGAACACGTCGCGCGCATCCGCAGAACGAAGTCCCGGCGCTCGCGCTCGGTGCCACTCCCGCCCGCCTCGCTCAACGCCCTGCACGCCATGGCGCCGCCAGCGGAAGGGTTCGGGCCGGTGTTCAACGGCCACGACTACCAGGCGCTGAAGACTGCGTGGCGTCGGGCGGTCCAGCGCGCCCGGGCCATCTACGAACTCGAGTGCAAAGCCGAAGGCCTCAAACCGAGCCCCCATGTGCTCGCGGATCTTCGCCTGCACGATCTCCGTCACCACGCCATCACCCACCTGATGGGCGACGGCCTGGATATCCGGCAGACCATGGCGGTTTCCGGTCACGCCGACATGCGCATGCTGATGCGCTACACGCACCCGATTGCGGCGGACATCGCCCGGGATCTACACCGCGTTCGCGGGGATCAGTTGACCTGATCGGCCCATCTGCAGTGATTGCTTGGCCGGCCGGCACCCCTGGCCGGCCTCCTGCTCGCCATCGCCACCCCGTGCAGGACCCATCACAGCTTCACCCTCCACTTCGCTGTCCGACCACGCCGTCCAGGGCGATTTGCCAACCCTGCCCTGCTGCGGGTAATGCGGCGCTGCGATCCGCTGCAGGAGAACGCAAATATCCCGCGTGACCTTTTCTTGTATCCACCCGGACGATTCCACCCCGATGGTCGTTTCAGCCGAGTGAAAAAAGCCGAGTGCACCGGAGAGGAAGCGGCGGAACGCCCTGGAGTAGACACTCAGCCGACCCGCCGATACCGTGTGCGCCATGCAAATTTCCAACGGTTCGATCACCCTTAGCGCATCCGATCTGGTGGGCCACGTTAACTGCGACCACCTGACCACTCTGGACCTCAGCGTTGCCTCAGGCAGCCTATCGCCACCCCACCGGTGGGATCCCCTCCTGGAGATCCTTCGTGAGCGTGGGCGCCGGCACGAGACGGCTTTCGTTGAGCACTTACGCGAGCACGGACTCTCTGTCGCAGAGATCGAAGGCGTCGATGTTACGCGCGACGCCGTGGCGGACACGCTCGAGCAGATGCGGCAGGGGCGGGATGTCATTACCCAAGCTGCGCTACATGGCGACCGTTGGGCAGGCCGCGCCGATGTGCTGCAACGCGTGGAGAAACCAAGCGTCCTCGGTGGGTGGTCTTACGAAATCTACGACACCAAGCTCGCGCGCGAGACCAAGGCAGGCACCGTGCTCCAACTTTGCCTTTATGCCGACCTGCTGGCGCAGATGCAGGGCGTTGCCCCCGAGTACGTGTATGTCGTACCGCCCTGGAGCGATTTCCAGCCCGAGGCATTCCGAGTCTCGGAGTACTCTGCCTACTACAGACGCGTGAAGCAGACCACAGAAAAGTTTGCGACCAGGCCAGAGACACCCGACACCTACCCGGCTCCGAAAGAACACTGCGACGTTTGTCGCTGGCAGGAGCACTGCGAGCAGCAACGCCGGGACGATGATCACTTATGCCTTGTCGCCGGCATCACCCAAACGCAGATAAAGGAACTGTCAGCGAAAGGGATCGCAACACGCACCGATCTCGCCCAAATGCCAACCCCGATGCCATGGAAGCCAAAACGTGGCTCGACCACCTCTTATGAGAAGGCACGCGAGCAGGCACGGATCCAAATTGAGTCGGAACAAGCGGGGCGAATTCTATACGAGTTGCTCGCGATAGAACCGGAAACCGGGCTTTGCCTACTTCCCGAGCCCTCCGATGGCGACGTGTTTTTCGATATCGAGGGAGACCCCTTCGCCGGTGAGCATGGGCTCGAGTACCTCTTCGGGTACCAGTACCGCGAGCATGACGGCTCCTGGGTATACGTTGCTGAGTGGGCGACCGATCGCGAGAGTGAGAAAACCATCTTCGAGCGGTTCATTGATTTTTTGACAGCGCGTCGCCAGGAACATCCAGACCTTCACGTCTACCACTTCGCGCCCTACGAGCCTGGCGCGCTGAAGCGGTTGATGGGGCGCTATGCAACCCGCGAACGCGAACTCGACGACCTCCTGCGTGCCCGATCATTCGTCGATCTGTACAGCGCGGTGCGAAACGGGGTGCGCGTGGGCGTTGAGAGCTATTCCATCAAGAAGCTGGAGTCGCTCTACGGGTACTCCCGCGAAACAGATCTTGCTGACGCGAACAACGCCCTCGCCAGCGTACAGGCGGCTCTGGAACTTGGCGATGGGCGGTCCATCAGCGACGCGGACCGAGCAACGGTCCAGGCCTATAACGCGGACGACTGCGCGTCGACCGCGGCACTGCGCGACTGGCTTGAGCAACGACGCGTCGAGTTGCTTGGACAGGGCATTGACCTGCCCCGCCCGAAACTAGGGAATGAAGCGAGTGAACAACTGACAGAACAGGAAGAACGAGTCCAGGCGCTCATCGAGCGGCTTACAAATGATGTGCCGGCCGAACCGGAGGCCAGGACCGAGACGCAACATGCACGCTGGATCCTCGCGCACGTACTCGGATGGCACCATCGCGAGAAAAAAGCTTCCTTATGGGAGTATTTCCGTCTTCGTAGTCTGAGTGCGGACGAACTCGTCGATGAACGGGCCGCGCTCGCGCAGCTCAGGTTCATTGACACTGTCGGCCAGAGCAACACCGGGATCCCGATCCATCGGTATGAGTTTCCAGTTCAGGAAACGGATCTGCGCGGCAATGAACCGCTTTACGAAGTTCGTGGTGAGCACGTCGGTCAAGCAGTTGCCGTATCCACTGCAAGGCAGACTATCGATATCCAGAAAAAGCGGGCTACCGCCGACATCGACCCTGAGGCCATCTACACCTACGAGGACTTCCCAACTCAACAACAAGCCGACGCCCTTTTCCGCCTCGGTGAGTACGTCGCAGAACATGGTATCGAAGGCGACGGTGCGTACCAGGCGGCGCGGGCACTATTACTACGAGAGCCCCCGCCGATTCAGGAACAACCAATCCGTCAAGCCAACGAGGCAGCATTGGACGCCGGTTTACGCGCCACTGACTTGTTGGATGGCGGCGTGTATCCAATCCAAGGACCACCCGGTACTGGCAAGTCGTTCACCGGCGCACGCATGATTTGTCGGCTTGCTGAACAGGGAAAGACGATCGGCATTACCGCCAATAGTCACAAGGTGATCAGGAACTTACTAGAGAAAGTAATAGAGGCTGCAGCCGAGAGTGCAGTTGACCTCTCTTATGCTCTAAAGGTGAACCAACGACAAACCGAGCACGAGCAAATTAGCTTCTTCACGAATAACGAGCCGTTTTTCCGAGAGGTCGTCAGTGGACGGTGCCAAGTCGCTGGCGCCACTAGCTTCGTGTGGTCTCGCCCGGAAGGTTTTGAAACTCTTGACGTGCTCGTCATTGATGAAGCCGCGCAAATGTCATTGGCGAATGTGCTAGCGGTCGCGCAAAGCGCGCAAACGCTGATCCTGCTTGGCGACCCGCAACAGCTTGATCAGCCGATACAGGGCTCACACCCAGACGGGACGGATGCTTCGGCGCTGGAGCACATTCTTGCCGAACATCAAACGATACCCGAAGACCAAGGGGTCTTCCTGGAGAAGAGTTGGCGGATGCACCCAGAGATCTGCGGATTCAGCTCCGAACTCTTCTACAATAATAAGCTGATAGCCCACGAGGACTGTGCACAGCAAGCTATTCACGCGAGCGGCAACGTCCAGGGAAGCGGACTCCGCTACTTGCCCGTGCCCCATGAGGGGAATCAGAACTCCTCCATCGAAGAAGCGGAGGCAATAAAACGGCTAATTGCTGACCTCCTCGATGGTCAGCCGCGCTGGACGGACAGGAACGGCCACGAAAAACCACTAACGCTGGACGACATTCTCATCATCACGCCCTACAACGCTCAGGTCTTCGAGATTCGAGACCGCATCTCAGGTGCCAACGTCGGCACCGTGGACAAGTTCCAAGGTCAGGAAGCCCCAGTCGCGATCTACTCAATGGCAACCTCCAGTTACAGCGATGCCCCCCGCGGCACGGAGTTCCTCTACAGCGCGAACCGCTTCAACGTCGCAATATCAAGGGCAAAGTGTCTCGCGATACTTGTAGCTTCCCCTCACGCGTTTGAGGCGGACTGCAAGACGCCACGTCAAATTATGCTTGCTAATGCGTTTTGTAGGTATCTTGAGGTTGCCGACTCGTTGAAGTAACTAGGGTGCCTCGACAATTTCGCGGTTTAGAAATAGGGGAAAAGCAAAGATGGCCGATGCCGGAAGATTCCGACATCTGCTGTCGCCTAACGCGGAGTCCCATGGCACATTAGGTGGCGGGCACAGCCGGAGCATTCATGGGTTTTCTCAACCTCGGCAAGAAGGACGCCTACGGGAAACAGCGCCGGATCGAGCATCGTGGGCGCTACCTGCGAGCCAGTCGCACCGGTGGGATTGCCCTGCGGGCCCAAACCAAGGCCGCCGGCGTGAACGTCACTGCCAACACCTCACGCGGGTTTCGTCTCTCGACCACACCCCTCAACAACACCCAGGTGGCATTCCAGAACGGCCGCTTCATCCTGCGCGGGCGCTACCGCTCGGGGCCGTTTCGCCTGAACCTGTCGAAGACCGGGGCGACGGTCTCAACGCGCAACAGGCTTGGCTCGTTCAACTGGATCCGGCCCAACCGCTCATCGGCCAAGCTCGCCGGCGTCCAGGTGCGCGGCAAGACGGCAGCACAGGTCCAGGTCGTCTACATGCTCTTCGCCGCCGCCGTGGCTGCAATCCAGTTGGTCGTCGCCATCCTCATCGGCGCCGTCCGGCTGCTCCTCGCCGTGGGCGGGATGGCTTACCGGCTGATCGTGGCGGCGCCCTATGCCTGGCACGTCTTCCAGCGCCGTCGTCGCAACCGGCGTCTTGAGCAGACGCTGCCGGATACCGATCTCACCTTCCGGCCGCCGATCCAACGGTGGAGTGTCGAGGCGCACCGGGCGGGGTGGCTCCTGGCCTACTTGGGCTGGGGGCGCGGGCGAACAGCCCCGGAGATCGCGGCCGCATTGCGCGAGCAGTTGTCTGCGGAGAATGCCTGCTTCCCTGCGCTTGCGCCCGCACTCCAGGAACTGGACCCGACAGCCTCAAGCCTGGAGGCGGCCCGCGGCGACGGCGGAAGAGAACACCCACTCAGCCCACACACGGTTGTTGCCGTACTCGCCCGACACCTGAGTGCCCTACCCGCGGACGAACTCGCCGAGGTGCTCCTGCAGGCCGATGACTTGGCCTTGGAGGACGGGCCACGCACGGTGCTGCAGGAGGAATTGCTGGAGGTCTTCGCCGACTTTGCCGGAGTGCGACTGCAGGAAGTCGAAGCCGAGCCGGAGACCTCGCCGGCACCGGCCGCCCCGGCGCCGGAAACGCAAACTGTCTCCGATAGCATTGATCTCAACACGGCCACACTGGAGGAACTCCAGACGCTGCCGCATCTCGGACCGGAGCGGGCCCAGGCGGTCGTTGCTCTTCGCCCCGTGGAAAATCTCTCTGCACTCCAGGCAGTGGACGGCATCGGCCCGAAGCGTCTGGAGGATCTGCGCGCTGCCGGGGCGTACTGTTCCTGACCACGACAGCCAAGCCGCGGGCGCGAACCACAACAACAACAGAGCCGGACACACCATGTCGGATACCCTGCTACGCCAATGGACCATGCTCCGCCACATCCCCCGTCATCCACGCCGCACGACAGTGAGTGCGCTGCACGAGCGCCTGCGCGAGCAGGGCTATCCCACCACCGAGCGCACCATCCAGCGTGATCTTCAGGAACTCTCGGGGCAGCTCTTCGGCCTGGCCGTGGATGATCGCTCGCGGCCACATGGCTGGTACTGGGACCGGGATGCCGCGCAGTTCGACATCCCCGGCATGGAGCCGCAAACGGCGCTCGCGTTCAAACTTGCCGAACACTTCGCCGGCCCCCTCATGGCACCGGCTACGCTCCAGGCGCTCTCACCCTACTTCCGCCGCGCCGAGCAGGTGCTTGCAGACACCTCGAGCCCGGTGCGCGCCTGGCCGGACAAGGTCCAGGCTATCACCCGCGGGCAGGCCCTGATCCCGCCCACGGTTGATCCCGAGGTCTTCACCACCGTCTACGATGCGCTGTTCAATGATCGACAGTTTCAGGCCCGCTATCACCGCCGCCATGACGGGGCCGTGAAGGACTACGTGGTGAACCCGCTCGGCGTCGTGTTCCGCGACGGTGTGGTCTATCTCGTCTGCACGCTGTACGACTACGACGATGTGCTTCAGCTCGCCCTCCACCGCCTGCTCGCGGCGGAGTCGCTGGAGACCCGCGCTCGGCGACCAGAAGGCTTCGATCTGGCGCACTATGTCGATGATGGAGGTCTTAACTTCAAGCTGAGCGATGGGCCGCTCACGTTGGAGCTTTTACTGGACCCAGAGACCGCGTTCCACTTGCGCGAGACACCGTTGAGCCAGGATCAGGTCATGGAGGACACGGCAGACGGACGCGTCCGGCTCACCGCGACCGTGGCCGACACTGCCCAGGTGCGCTGGTGGCTGCTCGGCCTCGGCGACCAGGTGGAAGTGATCAGCCCGCAGTCTCTGCGTGAGACCATTGCAACGACGCTGCGACAGGCGGCTGCCCGCTACGACTGATACACCCGTTACAGAGCGGCAACGGGCTCTGGCCATCGGGCGAAGCAATGCCCTCGTCCTGGCTGCCGCAGACCTGGCAGGTCTGCGCGGCCGTTGTCTGCAACCAGCTAATCACCCGCGCACAGGCTGGTACAACGAGATCTGTCAGGGAACGGTGCCGCCGGCGATCCGCATTGCATGCGATGCAGGCTCGTTCGAGGAAGTCATGCAGGTGTGCATCGGACTCGACGCGGACACTGACACCCTGGCCTGTATTGCCGGAGGGATTGCCGAGGCGCGTTTCGGGGTGCCGGAGTGGATCCGTGAGGCGGTGATGGAGCGCCTGGAGCCCGAGCATGTCGCGTTAGTTGAAAGGTTCTACAGGGAAGCCGTGAACCTGGCGGAATAATCAGGAGATTGTGGAATGCCTGAGAACGGGCTCGACCATGGTGTCGCCACCAGCCATTCATCGCCGTTGCAGATTGCCGCAGGGAAGGCACCGGGTGGCGAAGCGATCGGCAACACGCTGTGCTGACGGAACCGACACCCCTGACTGCGAAGAAGGAAATAGACGAACATCGGTCAAGGGGAACAAAGCGTTCCGCACGAGTGTTCACGCGTGAACACCCGCCTAGAACCTAACCCCCGCATGCGCGGGCTAACCATGGCGCCGGAGTGTCAACGGTGCCGAGGGAAGTCCGCTCTTCATTCCCCTACATGTTCAAGTAGATCACCTACCTCGCAGTCGAGAAGCTGACAAAGCCGGTCAATGGTATCGAGTTCAACCCTGACCGCCGTCTCGTGATAAAGGCGTGTGATCGTGCCGCGGTTCACACCCGTCGCCCGAGCCACATCAGTGATTTTCATCTTCTTCTCACCCATCAGTCGGGATAGATGGCACTTAACCATTCTCTCGCCTTCTCCTCTAAGCGACCAAAATGTGCGCTAAATCACACATAATGACTTGTAGAAGGTCATTCTGTGTGACAATGTGATCTCTAGGAGGACACATAGTTTTTCTCCAGGCCGTTTCGTAAGCCAACTGTATCAGCCGAGAGAGGATCACCGTGATGAACAACGTCGAGACCAGCAATCAACAACCGGCCAAGTGCGATGTGTCGAATCTGCCCACACCGGCGCAGGAACAAGGCACTCGCTCGGACATTCACTCCGCAGCACCGTCGCGCAAGCGACGGAAGTCGCTCTACGACAGGGAGATGGGACAGCTTCAAAGGGTGCTCGAATATTGGGAGGCCACTGATCGTACTTTCAAGGAGCAAAGGCTGACTTCTTGTCTCGCCGACATCGCCGAGGCCTGGACATCCCTGAAAGGTCGCCGGGGCTCACCCTGCAAGCGGCTCCGCACCAGACTCCTGAAGCTTGTTCACACCCTCTACATTGAGCAGCGGCTGTCTTACCACAGGCTGCAGGAGGTCTGCGGCTTCACCCAGAGCTATCTGTCGCAGGAATTCAACCGCCTCGATCTGCCAACTCGCTCCTGCGGTGAAAAGACGCCGAATGCCGGAGACCCTCATCGTCTTTACGCCGTGAACCACGATGCCCTTGATGATTTGAAAGACCCGTTGGTCGCGTACTTGTTGGGCTTCCTGTGGGCTGACGGCCGCGTCTTGTCCCGAGACGGGCGCCCGCCCGAAGGCATCCGCGTCGTCGTCAACGAGAGGGACGAGGAAATCCTCGAGCTCATCAAACATGTGCTTGGAAGTGATGCGCCGATCCACTGGAACAAAACGACCTTGTCGAACGGGCGTCGCTACCGGGGAAGGTCATTGAGCATCTACAGTCACCACCTCGCCAAGAGGCTGATCAGCCTGGGGTTCATGGAACGAGAAGGAGGGCGAGGTAACGCCTCACTCCCTAGCATCCCCAAGGGCGTTGAAGCGGATTTCTGGCGAGGAGTCTGTGATGGCGACGGCCACATCAAGCGCGACCCACGCACCATTTTCCCGCTCAGCGGGTGGGAGCTAGGTATCTCCGGGTCAAAGGAGCTGGTCGAACAGTTCCGGCAGTTCGTCGAACACGAACTCGGCTTCCAACCCGCTGTTGTTCGGAATGGGAACAGCCAGTACAACCACCGGGTCTACGTGGCAGGCGTGCGCACACCGAAGCTTGCGAATCTCCTCTACCCCAAGCATGTCTATAAAACGGCGCTGTCGAGGAAGTACCGGCTCGCTCGGGCTCTCGCGGATGCCTGGGAGGTCGCCGGTCGGCACGGCATTGTCGAGCGTCAGACAACAAGGGCTCTGATCTACACGAACACCAAGACATGCGAACCGGCCGTGAGGGCTGTCTTGTCGGCTTACCTTCCCAAACCAACCCGTTAGTGCGTTAGGCCAGAATGAATCAGAAAGCGGGCGGGGAGACCTGAACTCTCCCCGCCCCTCCATGCCAAACGACCTACGAATGAGACCACTGGCACGGTAACCTCACACTCCGTACTCCTCAGTTGACCAACAAGAGCCTCAGCATTTTTTCTACCATGCTCATTCGGCTGGTCTGGCCCCGCTTCAGTCGGTCGCTGGTCAATGACATGAGGTGAGTCCGCAAAACGTTGCTCTCATGGGGATGCTCGAGGGCCCTGGTGCCACGCCCATCGGTCCCCAGGTCATGAACGACCATGTCTCGCAGAGCCAAGTTGCGGGTGAACTTCCCGCTCCCAGACTCCTGGATGTAATACGCGACGCGCGCGAAGGCGGGCAGGACCTCCATTGCGATCGGGTGACTCTGGCTCATCCTCATGTGCGGCACCAATGTTTTCGGCTCCTTCCGGCTCGAGCGCGTAAAGCTCCTGGCCAGTCCGATCTTCGCGTCATGGTCCCTGCGCGCCAGCCCAGGGTAATCGGCTCCGGCTTCCGTCTGGCCCAATAGTTTCGGCACATACTCGGCGGCACCTGCAGTAACCTTCAGCAGATGCAGGCGATGGAGGTCGAGAAGCAGGAACTGCTCGTTGAATACAGGACTGCACGGGCGCGGATCCTTGCCTGCAGAGTCCGAAGATGCGCTCAGATGGCGCTCCAGTGCCCCGAGAGCCACTGACAATGTCTCGCCGGTTTGGACTTTCAGCTCCTGCAGGACTTCCAGCAGTGCAGCATTGTTTTTCCAGCGCCACCGTGTCCCGTTTGCGCCGCAGCAACTAACGACCGGACTTTCTATACTGAGAACCTGATCCTCGAGAGAAACTCTGACTGCCCCCGCACGGACAGGAACAGACTTGGGGCTCCGGGCCAGCAAACCCACGTATTCGCCATCCAGTTCTTCCGGAGCATTGATCTCCCACTGCAGACGCCCCGAGTCCAATTGGTACTTCATGCAAAGTTCGTCGTACGCCCTGGAAATCACATATGGCACCGAAGCGTCCTCAGGCCGGTCACCCTCTTCAAGGGAGATCCCCAGGGAGTCGAGATCGATATTCTGGTAGGCCTGCCAGTCGCTGAAATCTCCTCGGTAAAGCCGAAGTCGGATCTCTGTGTACGGGTCGAAGCGTGTCGCCGGCGCCCGTTCTTTGAGTTCCAAAGCCTTGAAGAACGTTTCCAGAACCTGCGGCTCGCCGGTCTGCGGATACGCTACGATGCTACTGTGGGTCTCGGCCTGCGGCCCCTTCTTGGATCGCGGCAGGCTGCGACTGATAAAGAGTACCGGCGTGATCTCCCGACACTTGATGGCCGATGCATCGCACCGCTCAAAGCGAAAAACGCCCGACGACAGGTGTTCTTGGATCCTTGCCTGGGCCAGATCCCGGACGTCCGGAGGCATCTCAGGGGAAAAGCTCAGGTAGATGCGCTCCGGCCCGACATCTGACCCCACCGGCTCCTGGACCGGTTTCTCGGTGGTCCACTGAGGGTCGAACACCACAGGCTGAGCCAAGATACCGGCGGCCCGCAGGCAGGCCTCCATGCGGTCCTGGGCGAGGTTCTGGAAAACCATCTCCGAGGCGAGCAGCTTCTCTACCTCTTCCGGCGGACGCTCTCCATCGGGGAACGTGCCGGCAGGTTTGCTGTACCGCATGAAGGGCGGACGAACACTCCTCAACATCCGCCCGTCCAGTTCGCGCCCCAGACCTAAGTGGAGGGCGTGCATGTGCCATCCGTGATCCTGCCCGATCTCCGCAGCACACTCGCGCTGGGTCGGCCGGGCGTACGCCTTCCACTTCGTTTGCAGCGAGAGGATGCCGAACTTGTTCAGCAAAGGCTGAACCAGGAAACCACGCAGGTACTTCGCCATCGAGAGTTGCGGGCGAGTGAACATGAGCTCCCGGGAAAAGATCGCCTCCAAGCCTTCGGGTTCGCCCCAGTGCTCATCCTGCACTCGCTTCATGTGGGCGCGGAACGCGAGATCGACAAGAATCAGCGGCCAGTTCCGCTTGTAGCCCAGGCTCTCGGGATGCTCAGCCGCGCTTTCGGCCGCCTTGCGCAACATGTCGTCATCAAGTGGTGTTAGCGTTCGCGCAGCCAGTGCGGTGTGACCGTCCGTGCTGCCGCTTAGGTGCGGTCCGAACAGCCCATAGGCGAGATAGCGATAGCGCGCCCGCTCACCCGGGACCTTTTCGCGGACGACGGAGCCTAAAAAGTTCATCTTTCCTGCATTCTTATCTCCAGCTTGCCAGCTATCCGAAAGCACTCTGGCGAACCGGCGCGCGGCCAGTTGGTGGCCTGCAGCATCTCCCCTTCCTCCATCACGTGGGGCGTCACTCTCGTCGACCAGAGTCACGTATCCCAGCGTTGCGCTTGCTCCCTCGCACGCACGGACGTAGGCGGCGAGGCTGCGCAGTAATGCAAGCAATCGCCCGGCATCCAGCCGGCCCTCGTCGTCGTGAACCGGAAGCTGGATCTGATTGGTGCGTGAGCGGTAAGGGCTTGGTTCCGGTAGCGCCTGAAGTGTCACCCTGCAACCTCCCGTATTCCCCCAAGCAGGGCCCGGGCGGCACCCTGACTGGACAGTAGACGATCAGTGAAAAGGCCATACCCGAGTTCGCCGGGCCTTATCTTCCACTCGACTTGTTCGGCCTGGTCTTCGATCCACTCGTATGACGGATCCGTAATGTCGATTTTGTGAAAGGCGGACAAACGCACGACACCATGAACGCCCGTCAACGGCTCCACCGTGTCCTGTGAGTCAACGGGTCGAGTGTTCAGATAAACTGCGATGGCGTCCTTGTATCCACTCCTGCGCGCCCACTCCCTGACTTGCTCAGTCCGGTCCTGCGCTTGCTCGAGTACTTTCTCGCGGTTCTTCCGGTCGCTGAAGACGCCGTAGTGCTTCGCATCCACGGCAACCACGACTTCGTCATCGTAGGTGTAATAGCGATCAAACAACTCGTAGAGGGGGCGCGGGCTCTCCATGGGCACCAGATCGTCAGCCATCTCAGCAATCCAGAGATCGGCGGCAAACTCGCCCCAAACACCTTGCCTGTCAGCGCGCAGATGGGGCCATGTCCAGAACTCTGGTCCCGTCCGGTGCGGTCTATCAGACAATTGAACGCCATCGAGCTTTTTCCGAGCCTCAGCGTGACCCTCTTCGGCAAGGAGCGGGTCACGCAGGGAGACCGGCAATCGGAAATCGAAGAGTTCGTCGTTCGGCGGGTCGTACAAACGCGGCGGACCTGATTCCGCCGCGGCTTCACAGTCCCACTCCACCACATGCCCGTCTCCCGAAGGGCTGGCAGTCAGGGAGCATTTGCGCCCATCGGCTGGCGCTCTCATCCAGAGGGCATTCACGAACTCCTCAGGCAGACCGGCATCAAGCATGCGCTTCCGATGCCTGGTGGGGTCAAACAGCCAGTCCGGGTGCCGGAAAGCTTCCCATTGCGCGATCAGGCGCTCGGCTTCGTCGTCGTCAATCGATCCGTTCCTGACTTCCTCGAGCCCTCGCAGGAGTTGCTGCTTCGTTCGACGATACGCGACCAACGCCCGTGTTTGCTCTGCGTCACGCTGCTGATATTCATCCGAACCGAGACGATGCACTTCGACTACCCGGGACCACTGTTCCCGAACATAGCCAAGCGCGGCTTGGGTATTCAGCGACGCAGCCTTGCCCAGATCCGGTCCTGCACCGTCGAAAAGAAGGGGCTGGGCCCGAAGAAGATCAGAGAAGACTTCCGCCTGGAGCAATACGTACTGGCTCTGCGGATAGATGGTTCTCTCATTGCGGCCGATAGCCTGAATAATGGTCGCCGCGAGCAGCATCAGGTGTTGGCGGCGCAGATAGGCCCTTGCTCCCTCTACGATGTCGGCTGCATTCAACGAGATATCCCTGTTCCGCAGCGCTCTGGCCTCGTTGTCCAGAGATGCCCATCCCAACACGCGTAGCGCATTCGTCATCCGTTGTCCGAGCCTGGCCGCCGCCCGCTTGTTCCGGTCTTCGGGTCGCCTCTTCAGAACGTCGAATACCGAACCAGCGTCTCCGTAGACGGACGAGTAATAGGGAGACATGAGCAAAGCGACGGTATCGATATCGCAGTGATGCTCGGACGACAAGTGACTGTTCACTTTCAGATTGAGGCCGCGACCCGCCGACGGGTATGCACTGGCGATCAACACCTTGCAGCCGAGGTCTGTGGCGAGGAAATCCTGGATAGAATCGAGGCGCAGAGCCTTGCGCCTCCCGGCAGGCACCCCAATGGCCTTCTTGATGTAATCGCGGGCAGAGTCATCCAGCCGACGGAGAACGTTATCCAGTTCGGCCGTGTACAGCACCAGAAGGACGTTCTCGTAACCTCTAGCCGCCTTCAACAAGAAGAGGCGCGATTCGGCGAGGTCTTCTACCCTCGCTTCGTCGCCAAGCGTTGCAGACTGTTGCCTCAGAGCCCACCTGATCTCACGCGTTGTCTGGACGAACGCAAGTGCAGTACGGGCTTCCGAGTCCTTGAGTCCTGAGCCAACAAGCTCCCGTGCGCCCTCTGCCGCATCGTCGACAGCCAGCCCCCCCGACATGGCTCGGGTGATCGCCATGACATGCTCTGCCTCTTTGCGTTTGTAGCGATTCGTGCGGCTGCCAAGATCGAGTGACCAGTGGTCTCCTGAACAGTCCAGTCTTTCACCAAAGGAACCGACGCATGCCTGGTACCCGCCCCGTCGCTCCCTCCTCCGCGCTTGCGAACACTCGGTATCAGCGACATCTTCGCCCGTCATTCCCATGTAATGGACGAACCGGGACTCCCGCAGGTAACGGGCCGAGAACGCCCCGATGTCTGCATTCTCAAATGCACCCGTCGCGCTAATCAGAAAAGCACCGTTCGTCACTTGGCGGCTATCCTGCCCTCCCTCCATAGGATCGCGTGGCAAATGCCAGTGAGCATCCGCCGAGATGAGCCGCTCCAGATAATGCTCCGGCGACGTGGTGCGGTAGGGCATCACGGTCGAAACGACTTGATAGGCATGGTCCGCCTCGTAGTCACTGAAGTAGGAGCGAATCAGTGCGAAAGCGATGTGGGGCGCTCTGAAACCGACGTCGATATCCACCGGATCGTCTGGCCTGAACTCTGTTCGACGTTCCACCAGGTCGCTGAATCTCTGCTTCGCTAACTCGTTCAAAAAGCGTCGAACAGGTGGCGTGTCCTTCTGCTCGTTGGCGCGATCATAGAAAGGCTGACGAATCAGTCCGAACGATCCCTTGTCATCGGCCAGATGCTTCAGGACAAAGATCATCTCCAGGAGCAGTTCATACCACTCACGAAGGTTCTGGTCCCCTTGACGCTCTGCACCGGCCCGACGGATCAGCATTTGCTCGACGATGTGGCCGGCAATGGAAAGGTGTTCCACGCGATGGCCGTTGAGGAATCCCGCAGTCCCGGCGGTGAAAAGGCCGTCATCTCCAAGCGCCTGGATGGCTTCGTCATGCCGAGCAACCGTCATGTACCGACGGGTGAGGCAGTCCTCCGTGCTCTTCCGGAATGCAGACTCCGGTACCGAGAAGTCCTCCTTCTTCCTGAAGGCCTCCATCTCCTCGTAGATCTTCTGCCGCCGGTGTCGGAGAGCCAGGTACTGCTGGATCCATTCATTCGACGCGACGCTACCCAACAACCCTTCAATTTCGGCCCGGTTCCCACTGTGAAGGGCTGCCTCCAGCTTCTCGACCATCGCCTTGGAACCAGACAGGATGCGCCCACCTTCGCGGTGAAGAACGCCGGCAGCCTGGGTGACGGGGCCCAGATCCACGAGATCCCCCAAGAGTTCATTTTCGAACCGCGCCTTCGACTCGTCGGCCTCGTCAATCAGATAGAGAAACGCTGTGTCCTCCTGCAGCCCGGTCACGCTCTCTCCTGTGCCCTGCTGCAGCCCATGAGTGAGATCGGCCATTGGCAATGAGCGATAGCTGTAGAGCTGTTCCTGTGTTCTGTAGAGGATTTGCTGGCGGGTAAGCAGTTTGGCTGTCGTCATCATGACCAGGCCAGCGGGATTCTCCGGTGCGGAGCGTTGAACCGCGCTCCAGGGCACCAATGCCTGGACCAGTTCGCTCCAGGCCTCCGGATGCTTGGAACTCAATTCGCTCTCGATCAACGGGACATCCATCAGCGCAAGCAGAACGCGTCGGAGCTGTTTGAGCTGCCTATCCCCGTACTCCTTGAGTTGTCGCTCTAGAAAGTCCCGAAACTCCTGTTCACCATTCTGATCAACTTGCGCCCGCCATGCCGTTAGTCTCCCCCTAATGCCTTTCTGCAAGGCTCGCACGTCCCTCAAACGCTTTACCGGGCAGTTATTGCCGACACCGCACTTGGGGTGACCATGCCTGTTCAGGAGCCTTTCAGCGGCACCGAGCAACCCAGTCTTGTCCTGGAGGAGTTGATAGAGACTCCCAGGGCCACGGGGATCATTAAGCTCGCCATCGGCGACCACCCGGACCACCGGTATGCCACCAACCTCGCGGAGGAGGCGGATCGTTTTGTTCTGCTCCTCATCGAGGTTGTTACTCGCATCGATCTGATTCCGGTTCGGCGCTGCGTAGATCACCATAAGCGACTCACCACGATCTTTGGCGCGCGCAAGTCGAAGGGCTGCGAACACCAGCGCCCAGTACGTCTTCCCCAGACCGGTGCCGGATCCAATGGCCTTGATGAATGGCGCACCACTGGCCATCCCCTCTTCCAAGGCTCTCTGGAAGACCGGGAGGAGTCCCTCGGATTCTGATACTAAGGCCGCACGCAATCTCTCCTCGACACGCCCCGTGTTTACACTCATATGTCCCACCCGGAGTAACCGAATCGCTTACTGGACTTTGAATGGTGAGTTAGACGAGCGACAAATGGCGTCGCAAGGAAGGCGATTTCTATGCGCCTTCCAGTGCAGCAAGAATGGCTAGAACCCTTACTCGCTCCCCGAGGGTCACACGCATCGACGGGGAATGGCTTTACGCAGATCGTGGCCATGCAGGTCTGCGCCATCGAATATTTTTTTCTACTTATCTTTCAACTACATGCAGGCTCTGCGACGCAGTTTGTCGCACCGCTATGGCAGCCTACCTACGCTCGCTAACACAGGGCCAGTTACTTAGCCCAACCGCTTCGCTGAATTTCGCAGCGTCGGTAGTGAGTGTTCATCCGCGCAACCTCTTGGCCGGCACCGGAAGAACGTTCTGGTTCAACTCATCCGGTCCATTGCGCAACACGTCGTCAACCGCAGGAGTTCGCCTATGTCCGATGTTTCCAGTAACGATGTCACCCACCTCTCCTCTGATCCGAACCGTCCATTGTCCGAACAAGTCCTGCTCGCTTTCGCGGGTGAGACCAGCCATCCCTTGGTTGGGCCATGGGCAAAGGCCAAACAAGACCAACAACTCCAGATCACGTTCGAGGACGCCACCCGTGGGATCATCGTGCTGGGAAGCACCGGTTTTGGCAAAACAGTCACGGCCATCGAGCCTGCAATCAAGCAATTGATTGATAACGGGTGCGGAGGCATGATCCTCACCACAAAGAATGCAGACTTAGGCATCCTGGACGACTTTCCCGAGAAGATTGTCATTCTCGGCGGCTCTGACCTGGCAACCCCGACCAATTTAATCGCCGGGGTACCGAGCAACGTCATACGCGTATTCCTGGAAGAAACACGCCATAACGTCGAAAGGAACGGTTCCTACTGGGGGTCTCGTGGCGTGATATACGCCATTTTCGTCCTTGAAACGCGGCGCCTGATGGGACGAAATCCCACACTGGCATGCCTTTACGATGCATTGTCGGCTCCTGCCGACTTCGTCGCCGACTTCGATCCGTGGATCGAGAGCCAAGAGGAACTCCCCCAGGAGTACCTGCGGTTGCTCAACGACGTGCTGAACGATCGCTTCAGCATCCTGTCCAGGGGCAGATCTAGTCTGACGACAAACAATCCGGAATCCGATGAGGAGAACGAGCGTCTACGTGAGCAATACACCTGGCAGACCAACCAGGTCATAACGCCACTCCAGAAATTCGGCACGGATAGCAGGCTGAGGAAATATCTCTGTGATCCTAAGGCGCCCCCTGTCGACATGAGCAAGGTGCTCTACGAAGACAGAAAAGTCATCATGACTGATCTGCCGGAAACGGTTTTTGCGGGAGTCGGTCGTATCGTGAACGGCATACTACGCTCCCAGATGCGCAATGCAGTCCTGTCTTACCCCCGGCACAGAAAGGAAGGGTACGGCCGCGACCGGTTCACGTTCATGGTCATTGACGAGTTTCAGCACCATATAAGCCTGGACAGTTCGGCTGCGGCGAAGGGGCTGTTCGATGACAACACCTGGTTCGACCGCAGCCGCGAGTTCGGGCAAATCAACATTGTCGCGACGCAGGGCATTTCGAGCCTAGCTGCCAAGGTTCCCTCGCACGAACCGAACTCAAGCGTGCACGCGCTGCTGCAGAATATCGGGACTACCATCACGTTCGCCTCCCATGACGTCGCGACAATCGAATACATGGGCCGCCATGTGGGAGGCACCGACGCGCAAGCCGTCCAACAGATCATTTCAGGACACCTGGACATCGGCCAAGCACTCTGTGCATCTCACCGGCTCCGCAATCATGGTGGATCGATGGTTGCTCATGTCCGTGGGGGTGCCGTCGCCGGCTTTCCGCACATGACCTATGGTCTTGGACGCGGCGAGAGGGTCCTGGACGAGGATCGCTTCCGCCCGCTAGAGCCGCAGTACAGTGTTAACCCCTTTGTTTCCAATACCAGGACCATAAAGGGATGGACTGACTGGCTGGGGAAAAATCGAAAGCTCGTAAAAGGGCAGATGGTGAAGGCAATGACACCCACGCCCGCCAACATTCCACGCCGCTCGTACAGCGTCACCAATGATAAACTCGGTCGGAGTCTTGCATTCTCCCGTCAAAGGGACAGCGAGATTCAACTCCACCTCGATATCAAACGGGAACATCGGGACGGCGCCTGGCGCCTTTCTATCTCCATAGACGCGCTGAAGTCGTTGTCCGACGAATTGCCCCAACGCCGCGGCTTCGTTGACCTTTTCCACCGAGAAGATTCTGCCAAGCACAGCCTGGAAGAAACGGATGGCTGGCGAATCAGGCTTACCCGCAAAGGCCAAGTCGACCACACGTTTACCCTCGCAAGAGAGGAAGAGAGCGTGGAACTGGTCCTGCCCTCGTCGGACTGGGAATGGCTGTGCGAGATCGCGGAACTTCTGTTCCCCGTATACCTGGAGGCCCGGGAAAATGCCTTCATCGCCTCACATGCGGAGAATGATCAATTACTCAAGCATTTCCCAACCGATGACCCTTGATAGGTGTCTCCTTGAACCCTGGAGGTAGAGCACGAGCAATGTTGGCCGCGTCCATCGCGCGGCCAACATACGTCGTGAACGGGATTGATTCTGCCACCCCGCTCTTGAGCAGAGTAGCTGTCGGGCTATCTACTCGGATCGAGAATCAGCGTACTTCTGTATCCTCTGCATCAGCCAGGGTCGTTCCGCCGACAGTCCGCCTACGAACTCAGCTAGCCGATCTTCCAACACTTCAACCCGCCGCTCCCGCTCTTCTATCTGGTCGAGATAGGCGCGCAGGGCCTCCGAATCCACTCTTCCTGCAGAGGAGCTCGCCGGTTCTGCCTTCCCACCAGCCGGGACTGTCGATTGCACACCTGGTTTTTCCTGCGCATCGCCGGGCATCGGCCCTCCTTGCCGGCCTTCGGGCTGACCAGCACGACGCCATCCCTCCTCAGTAATAACAAAAAGATATTCACTCCTGCCGTCCGACCTACGGGCAATGCCTTGCCTACGAATCGCAGGGGAGTTCCGACTGCGCATATGGCTATGAATCGCTTTGGAAACGGGTGCTAACTCGCAACCCCCGTCATCCGTGGGGTTAACAGCCTTCGCGATGTCATAGGCTGTCGCCGTGCCTTCCGGCGCCTGACTCAGGTAGTCCAGCACGCGCTCGCTGAGGCTTTTCGCAAAGTCGATGTCGTAACACTCACTCATAGTCAACTCCTGTTCGATTGATTGGAGCTTGCGACCGTACCCCGCCGTTGCGACCACCTGTGTCGCAATCGCATGAGATTTACCTCTCAGCGCGTCGGAACTTGCCATAACCGCATGTTGACCTGGCTCACGTTAGGAATATGGGTAGCCGAACATTGATCGCGCCCCCGCGCTAACCTCGCTTGTCTGAACCGTCTGGCGTCAAGGCAACCAAGAAAAATCGCATCGTTCACCCACCCCGCGACGCGAACTGTCGCACCCTGCCCGTACAGTGCCACCAGATTCAACGAAAACGAGGTGTCGCATGCATAGCAATCGGATTCGTATCGATTTCACCAAGAGCCTGAGTCAGCGGGTGATCGATTTCCTGGGGCAGATTCCTGAGGGACGCGCGACTTCAACGGAAATCGCCGTCGCGGTGAGCACGCGCAACAACGGTTCGCCCGTTCTCCCGTCGGTGTCGAAGGCAATCTTCAACCATCAGAGGCGTAACACGCCGAAGGTGCGGCGGTGCGGATCCAAGATTATGCCGGACGGTCAGGCACAGTTCGCCTATGAGCTGACGAGCGAAGGATGGCTCCACGTCGGAGAGCCTGGGCACGGGGTGGGTATCCGCAAGATACGACGCGGTTCGCACTCCCACAGCCGCGGTATCGTATCAGCCAACGGAACGACCAGACCTCAAACACGAAAAGCCGCTGATCAGCTTCAGCAGTACTTGCATCACCTCCAGCGACAAGCACGACGAGCGCAGTCCCTCGAGGAGGCGTTAGGAGCACTGCTGGCACGAGTCAGGTGTGCCGACCCAGCGTTATTCCAGCGACTCGTCGAATGCGGCGATACGAATTTCCGGTAGTGCGACACGATTCGTCGCATGCGCATGAAACGATGTGCACACAATCTGGCGACCCAAGGAGTTTGCAATGAACAACGAGAGCATCACCATCGACTTCACGAAGAGCCTGAGCCAGCGGGTGATCGACTATCTGGGCCAAGTGCCGGGAGGTCGGGCCACCGCATGGGGGATTGCGGCGGCGGTCAACCCCACGGAGGACGGAAAGGTGGACCTGCCACCGGTTTCGAAGGCGATCTTCAGCCATATACGGCAGGGAGGGAATCGAAAGATTCAGCGTGTGGGACTCATAGAGACTGAGGACGGCAAAGAGCGGCACGCCTACGAACTGACCGAGGAGGGCTGGCGACACGTAGGTGCCCCGGGGCACGGAAAGGGCGTGAGAAAGAAGAAGTGGAAAAGCGAATCTCGCGAGGCGGACCGACGCCTCACGGACTTAAGCAACGCAGAACTGCATGGACGGAATACACACTCAACGGGCATCAGTTCGTTCCGGAAGTACCTGGAGGAAATGGAGCGGCAGGAACAACGGTCCAAGATGCTGGAACAGCAACTGCGCCAGGTGATGGGCACTCTGCGAGCGCATGACCCGGAACTCTTTCGGCGGATCATTGGTGACGGTGCACCCGTCGACCTCAAGTGAACTCACCCACCGTCTTCCGCGCGGGGCAAGACGGTGAGGCGATACGTCAACTAGCCACAACGCACGCACTCAAGACAAGGGGGTACACATGGCTGATTCAATCGGGCGACAGTGGGATATTCTTTGCGTCATCCCGCATTTTCCTCAATCGGTGAGCACGCTGGAAATCTGGCAAAAGCTCAGGGACAAAGGGCATTCCAACACCAAGCGCACGGTTGAGCGTGACCTCGAACGCTTCTTGTCCAGCCATTTTCCGCTCATAAAGGACAACGACGGCAACGCCAACACCTGGGGTTGGATGCGGGGGGCCCGCCAAACCAACTTCAACATCCCGGGGATGGGCATCGAGGAAGCGCTCGCTTTTTCCTTGGTCAGGTCGTTCCTCAGCCCTGTATTGCCCCCCAGCACGTTGGAAGCGCTGGAACCTCATTTTGAGCAGGCCAAGCGCACCATCGAGGCCAAGGAGAGGACATCGGCGCCCATCACGGAATGGCCAAACAAGGTCGTTATGACCACGCGCGGTCAGTCACTGGCTCCCCCGGCTTTGAATGAGGAAGTCGTGAATGCGGTCTACGAGGCGCTGTTTCTGGATCGACAACTCGACGCGGCCTATCACTCGCGGCGCAGTGGAGCCGTGAAGCAGTACGTTATCAACCCGCTGGGGCTCGTTGTTCGAGACGACGTAATCTATCTCGTATGCACCTTCGACGACGATACCCGAATCCGCACTCTGCCACTGCAGCGGATGCTCTCGGCGCAAGCGCGCGAGACCAGGGCCTCCCGTCCGGAGGACTTCGACCTGGAGGGGTTCGTCAATAACGGCGGCATGGACGTTCTCGTCTCGGAGGATCCACTCGACCTGCGCCTGCGCATCAGCAACAAGACCGTTGCTCATCTCCAGGAGACACGCCTAAGTGAGAACCAGGAGATCGACAGGATCGACGACGACTGGGCAGAGCTTCGGGCAACGGTTCCGGACACCCAACAGATTCGCTGGTGGCTGCTGGGGCTCAGCGATGAAGTTGAGGTGGTCGCGCCGGAAAGCCTGCGGCAAGAGATTGCGGGGAAACTCCAGTCCGCCGCAGCCCTGTACACGACGAACGCCCGTCGAGCCGGAACCGGATAGAGGCGGCCCGTCTATCCCGGGCCGTTCGAAGAAGATGGCACAGCGGTGAACACACCCCCGTTCTTGGGGAGTACTCCCAAGACGGGCCTTCGCCATCGGCTCAATCAATCACGACGTTAGCTGTCGCACCGGCGTGGCACGCTGCCCGACGCCCGCACGCAGGACGACGAATTTCACATCCAATACGCGAGGTACTTGCCTATGTCCGATCTTCCCAACAACGTTTCCCACGTCTCGCCCGATCACAACCTTCCGCTGCGCGAGCAGACCCTGCTTGCTTTCGGCGGACAGACGACCCAGCCACTGTACGGCCCTTGGGCCAACGTGGGGCGGGAACAGCAGGTGCAGATCACGTTCGATGACGCGACGCAGGGAATCCTCGTGTTGGGAACAACGGGCAGCGGCAAAACCGTGACGGCCATGGAACCCTCTGTCTACCGACTGATTGAGGCCGGATGCTCAGGATTGGTGCTGACAACCAAGAGCGCCGACCTGGGTATCGCCGATGAATTCCCCGACCGGGTGCTCATGCTTGGCGCATCGACGTTGTGCACACCAGTGAACCTGATTGCCGGCATGCCGATGAACCTGGTGCGCTCGTTTCTGGACGAGCTGCGAATGCAGAACAGCGTCGCGAAGCACGACGGTTATTTTGGTTCGCGTGGGCCGGTCTACGCGGAACTGGTCCTAGAGACATTCCGTTTGATGGACCGGAACCCGACCCTTGCCTGCATCTACCGCGCTCTGATTGAGCCGCAGTGGTTCACTAGCCAGTTTGACGACTGGATTGGGCGGCAGACTTCGCTGCCACCTCGGTACATCCAGCTCGTCAAAGGTGTACTGGCAGACGAGTTCAACATTCTGGCCCTGGGGGGGTCACGCTACGCTCGCGAGGACCATGAGAACTCGCGGACAATGCACGAACAATACACATGGCAGACGAATCAGCTTGCCACCCCGCTGGCACATTTTGCGACGGACGCGCGTGTGAAAGACCAGCTTTGCTCGGAGGAGGCACCGCCGCTGGACATGACCAAGCTTCTCTACGAAGACCGGAAGGTTATCCTTACCGATCTTCCGGAAACCGAGCTTGGTGGCGTCGGCCGGGTGGCCAACGGGTTACTGCGGTCAAGGATGCGTAACGCGGTACTGACCTATAGCCACCACCGGGAGAAAGGGTTCGGTACCGACAGTTTCACGTTCATGGTCATCGACGAGTTCCAACACCACGTCAGCCTGGATAACACGGCTGCCATGCGGGGTCTTTTCGATGACGATAGCTGGTTCTCACAATCCCGCGAGTACGGCCACATCAATATCGTGGCAACCCAGGGGATCTCCAGCGTCGCGGCCCGCCTCCCCTCAGGACAACAGCCCGCGACCGTCCGCTCGCTGCTGCAGAATCTGGGGACGACGTTGTCTTTCTCTTCCCACGACCCGGACACAATGGAGTTCATCTCCACCAATGTGTTTGCCGCCGATGGTCGCGCCGCTCAGCAGATCGTGTCCGGTAATCTGCAAGTTGGCGAGGCGTTGTGTCTGTCAAAACACCTCGTTCGGCATGGCGGATCCGTGGTCGCCCACGTGCAGGGCGGAGCCACGCCAGGAGCCCCTCACATGAGCTACGGGCTGCAACGATCCAAACGACCGGTGCCCGTTGGCCGATTCGCCAAAGCCGAACAACCGATGGACGAAAACCCGTTTGCTTCCCAGAGCGCCGGGGCCACGGGTTGGGACGAGTGGTTCGAGCAGAACCAGGGAATCCTGCATGAGCACATGCTGGGGGCCATGAGTATGTCATTCCCCCGCTTGGGCAACCTCGACGGCCGACTTGAAGCCGCTCGGGATCGGCACGGCCGGAGTTTAGCCGTGGACAGGTGGGCTTCCGGGGATGATTGTTGCGCCATCGTGATCGAGCAGGTCCAAAGCCAGGGTGGTTGGAGTCTGACGCTTCGCATACCGGCGTTAAAAGCATTGGCGGACCAGGGGCGCACGCAACTTGAGGAAGAGGACAATCCTCTGTTTTCGGAGTCAGCGGCAACCCTGAAGGATTCCGACGGCTGGCAGCTCCGGCTACACCCGCCCCGCGGGGCTCATGACACTGTCGCACTCCGGCGCGAAAGACGCATGGAAGTCCGTATCACAAGGGCGAATTGGGACTGGATTCGTGAAGTCGCGGACCGGCTGTACCCGATTTACAGATCGGCCCGCAAAGACTTCGAGATGACGCCGGAATACAAGAATCAGGGGCAGAACCGGCCGGAGTCCCCGGGACGCAAGGGCAAGAACTAGGATTGAAGCCTTACGCCGCCCCGGTGCGCCGGGGTGGCGTCACGGGAAGAGGCACGCGCGGTGGATGACGGTACCAGGCACATAGAAGTCCTCGCACTGGACTTGGAGGGCACGCTGATTTCCAACGCCGTGAGTCAGATCCCGCGCCGGGGGCTGCACGAGTTTCTTGTGGAATGCGTGGAACGGTTTCCCCGCGTGGTCATGTTCACCACCGTCCCCGAAGCACGGTTCCGCGCTATTGCGCGGGCATTGGCGGGTGAGGGCGCCGTACCGGAATGGTTCCCGGATCTTGAGTACGTCCACTGGCACGGGGCCATCAAGGATCTACGGTTTATCACCGATGCGCCGTTGGAGCGCACCATCCTGGTGGATGACTGCGGGGACGTTATCCAGCCTGCGCAGACGGAGCAGTGGATTTCGGTACCGTTGTTCGAGCATCCCTACGAGGAGCCGGGGTATGTGCTCGAGGAAGTCCTGACTAGGCTGCCAAGGCCAAAACGTCGGGGCGAAAAGTGATCCGGCTCACCGACTATAAAGACCTTAAGCCATGCTTACGATCCAAGAGAAGATAAAAATCCTGAATGCCTGCCAACAGAGCTCGAAATTGTCACGCCGTTCCCCTCGCAGTTTCCAAACGGCGGCATGGGATAGCGGTATTTCCATAACCCATGACCCCTGCCGTTAGCGTGCCGGCTGCAATGCTGACACCGAACGCGACGTCACCGAAGAGCCTTTCGATCAAAGGGCACGGCCGCTTCACTGCTCCCAAGATGCTCGGCAGCTTCCGGCCCAGGGACCGTTCCACCGGCCTCCCGCAGCATCTCCTCGTGCATCCGGTCGCCACGCCGCCGCGCCTCCTGCAATGGATTCAGGTTCGTGTTGCCAGGGTGGTAATCCGCCATGATCTCCGTTCCCCGGTCCGGGGCATTGGAGCCCGACTTTCCCACCAACACGACACTATTGGTTCTCTTTCACACCTTCCGCGGGAAGGTTGGCCATTATCAGGGGCAACAGACGCGCGGTATTCACGGCGTCATCCAGTCCCCGGTGTGGCTGGCCTTCGAAGGCAATCCCCGCCTTGGAAAGTGCCGACGCGAAATCGATCGGGCCCGGGGCCACGGTCTCCTCGAAGCACTCTCGCAGATTCACGTGCTTGCCCGGCAGCGGGGATTTCACACCGTGGTACTTGAAATCACGCTCGAAGAGCATACGGTCGAACCGTCCCCAACTCGACCACAGCACGGTGTGCGTGGACTCGAGCCAACTCCGGAACGAGTCCAGCACCTCCGGCAAGTTCGGCGCCGCGTCCACGTCGCCCTGGCTGATCCCGGTGAGGTTCCGGCAGAAGTCCGTGAGTTTCGGATGACGGACGGGGCGAACATACGCCTGAAACCGCTCGAACGATTCACAGCCGGCATCCACGGCAACGGCTCCGATTTCTATGATTTCCATTTCCCGCTTGGGGACAGTCTCGTCCTCCGCGCAGGTGGCCTCCAGATCCAGGACCACCATCGGCCCTTCGCGGTTGACAAGACGTTGCAATGATTTACTTGGCAAGGCTCCCCCTCAGGCGTTTCCAGAGAAAACCACTCGAATCCCGAGCGGCGCAACAACGTCTACGAGCTTGAACGATACCCACGACACGATGTGTCGCAGGGGCACCGGCACAATACGGGGCACTGGTCAGACAGCGAAATCGAGGTCTCATGAGTCATCAGGGTTCAGAAGCGCTTCGCGTCAATAGTGTGCCAACGCCCGGCGGCGGGCATATCGGCATGACATCTGGGAATATCGCCATTCATTGCCTTGGCGTCCTCGGGCGGACCGGACTTGTGGCGTGCAAACTGCTCACCGAACAGGGTATTCCCGCGGCCAGCGCACTGGAACAGGTTCGTGCAGCCCGGCCAGGAGCGGTGGAGACACCCGAGCAGGAGGCTTACGTGCTCTCACTGAGCACAGCGCCTTCCTGAGATCAGCCTGATGGAGCAATGGCCGGGCATCATGCGTTTGCGCCGCAACGAATGCGGACGCGATCTGATCGTGGGGGACCTGCACGGCATGCGGGAACTCCTGGAAACGGAGCTGGAGCGGATTGAATTCGATAAGAGCCGGGATCGACTGATCTGTGTTGGTGACCTGGTCGACCGTGGGCCCGACAGTCTGGGAACGCTGAGGCTGCTCAGCGAGCCCTGGTTCGTCTCTGTCATGGGGAACCACGACTTCGCTGCGGCCCTGAACTGCATGGCCATGAGGGCTCCCGTCTCGGCCGAAGGCTACATGCAGATGCGGATTCTCTCCGAGCCATGGCTACTGGGACTCGGCACTGTCGAGGAACGCGAAATCGTTGATCGGGTATCCCGGCTGCCGCTGGTTATCGAGATCAGTGCAGGCCGTGACATTGCCGGCGTGGTGCATGCGGAGGTTCCGCCCGCATTTTCCTCGTGGGAGAGCTTCATTGAGTGGGTTGAGCGGCAATCCAGCGAACAGGAAAAACGCGACTGGAGCGCACAATTGCTCTGGGGGCGCAGCTACGCATCGTTGGAAGGTGCCCCCGGCCCCGCCCATTCTCACGGGACGGTATTACTGCCGGGCGTCACATCACTCTTCCACGGGCACACGATAGCCATCGAGAACGGCTTTCGGCCCTGGTGCGTTGGCAACAGGCACCACATCGATACGGGAGCCTACTTGCTCCACGCAACGGGGCAGAGCCCGACATCATCGACCCGTTCTGAGGGACCGCAACTGACGATTATGGATATCTGGAATCCGGGCCATCCCCTGTGAATCGTAAGAGAAGATGATCCATGGAGTTCCGCGAGAGCAGTGGCAACGTGTTTCTGGATCTCGGTTTTCCGGAAGAGGAAGGTGAGGATCTGCTTCGGCGCTCCCAGTACATGCGCCGAATCCTGGAGTACATCCGCCACCACGGGCTGGACCAGACCGAGGCCGCCACGCGGCTTGGGCTAAGCCCGTCCGAGGTGTCAGCACTGCTGCAAGGTCACATCGACAGGTTGACCACGCCCCGGCTTGCGGCGGCGATGGAGTACGCGCAGCTCGCTACGCCTCACACTCCTCGATCGTCCTCAGATCTCCCGCCGGGAGGTGCGGACCCTGACGATGGTGGCGCTTGAGAACCGGGGTGTCCTGCCAGTCACGCTGCCCCGGCTCGCACATACGTCCCGCCCCGCTAGTCACTCCCGCCAAACCGACGCCGATCGCGGTCAGCGGTTCATCGCGGTAGCGGAAGGTATATCCCACGTGATGATGGCCGTGCACGATGGTGTGCGCGCCCATGGCCAAGGCCAGATCGTCGATGAGCCGGAATCCCATCGGATGGCAACTCGGTGCCTCGTGAGAAACAAGGATGTCCGCTGCCTGATCCCACAGGGCCTCGAAATCCTCCCACCAGATCGCTGCACGGGCCTTGAGCGGCAGACCGTCACGCCACCTCCGGTTGCGGGGGACTGCCTGCAGGTAATCCTTTCGTCGCGCGAAACGAGGCGCGCCATTGTTCTCGTCCGGGTGCCAGATCCGCCCCTGGAAGTGACCACCCAGTCCGGCGATACGCAACCCATGAATGTCTACAACCCGCCCATGAATGCACCGATCCCTGAGTTCCGACTCGAAAAGGGACGTGTAGTAGCTCTCCCGATCAACGTCATGGTTGCCGTGAATCCAGTACACCTCCGTTGCCTCGCGCGCAGGCGCGACAGCGCGATCCAGCGGCACGTCGAGATCGTAGTCGCCGAGAAGCACCAATGCATTCGGCCGATCGCGCCGCGCGCAGCGGTTCAGGGGGTCGAACACCCCGTGCGGGTCCCCGGCAAAATAAACGCTATCGACGGTTTGCGGCGCCGTGGGCATCGTGCTCCTCCGCATCAACAGCAACCAACTTCTCCGGTTCGAAGCCCTCCACAGGCTCGATACCCGCGTAGCCCCGAGGGTTGCTCACTACTCGACAGCCATGCAGCACGGTATCAACGACATCATGCGTATGCCCGTGAAACCACAGACGTGGCTGTGTCGAGCGGATGAGTTCGTCCAAATCCGAGCCGTAACTGAACGACAACGGCGGCCCTTCCGGTCCCGCCGGGTAGTACGGCGCATGGTGCGTGACGACCACGGGGATCATCCCGTCCGCATGGGCGCCGCGGACCGCGCCTTCGATGAACTCCCGGGACTCGATGTGCAGCCGGCAAGCGTATTCCGGTAAAAACCTGCGGATATAGGGAGCGGCAGCCGTTCCGCACCGGATGCGCTGAAAATCGTTCATCCGGTTGCGTGCCTCGCGCAGCGCCACCGGATCGCCCCCCTTGAAATCCGTCCATAGAGTCGCCCCGATCAAACGCATAGTACCGACGTCCACGCACGCGTTTTCCAGGACGTGAACATTGCCCACATCGGCCTTCGATACGTGCTCGCGCAACTTTTGCGGCAACCTCTGGGGCGAGCCCCCTTTGTAATACTCGTGATTCCCCAAGACCTGAACCACCGCCCTGAAGTGCCCCGCCACTCGCAGGGGTAAATCCACAGCACGCGTATCGACGTCGGTATCGCCAGCGAGCACCAGCACCCGTTCTGCATCCGCGTCCGTTACGGGCACCTCGAACAAGGGGTCTTTTCGGCTCAACCCGCGCCCGTTGAACTCCAGGTGTAGGTCGCTCATGACCCTGACTTCCATACACTTCCCCTTCACGTCTAAAGCGGTGTCATGGGAGCATCGATGGTGACCAGAGTCAGCCCCGGTTCGCCCGCCCGAGCCCGCGCTCGCTCTTCGGCCCATTCCGGCTGGGCGAGGAATGCACCGGAATCGATATGCACCCGATTACCCATACGCCACGGCTGAAACGCGTTGTCGAGACGGATTGAGTGCCCGTGAATCACGTGCAGTATGTCCGGCAGCGTCAGCGTCGGGTCATCCTTCCACAGATAGCGCCCCGCCCTCTCCGCTTCCATAAAGCGCCTTCCCTGGACCACTGGCGCCAGCTCGCGCATGCCGGCCTTCTCAAAGAATGCACGCACGACCGAGTCACGGAATGCCTCCCAGGTTGCGTAGTTCCAGGGCACCTCGGCATGGACGACGCCGACAGGCCCGCCCGTCGTGTCCACTTCCATCAAGAAAGGAAGTTCTGCAATCCGTGCAGCAACTGTACTTGCCTCTTCCGCGTTCAGGCTCTCCAGCCACCCTTCCGTAGGAAGCCGGAACCGAAGCGCGTCGTCCTGGCGCACATCAGGGTGGTCGCCGAGCAAGTGAATCACCGCGGCCAGGTCGTGGTTTCCCATCACCGAATAGAACCATGGTTCCTCAAGCAGACTCAGCGCCCGCAGCGATTCAGGCCCCCGATCCACCAGATCGCCAGCACAGATCACGCGGTCCGACTCCGAATCGAAACCAACGCGCTCGAGCTCCTCGAAGAACAGCGAGACCATGCCGTGTATATCACTCACCACGATATCCCGGCCCCGCTCGTTAACCGACAACCGCGTCAGCGGGCGCCCAATCATGAACACACCTCCGTTCAAAGAAACCAGCAGAGCACATCTGCAGGGCTCACCATTCGCCAACGCCCGTCTGGTTTCCGCAACTGTTTGTTGCTCCGCTAGTCATGGCAGCCCTCCAGGTGAAGTCACATCCAACGTAGCGCGGTGCCGCGACAGTTTGCGTCGCAGAGCCCCGACTTCCTGGAGCCGTCCCTTACAGCGACTCGCCAGCACCGGCATTTTTCAGACTGGTTGGAGGAGGACCTCAATCAACCTTGGGAGGCTAAGACGTACGGGTCCGGCACAGGACGTCATCAACGATCTGCTGCGCGGTTTCGGCGTCGGTGACATCTTCCAGCTTCGCTTGCAGCGCCCGGAACGCAGCGCGCGCCGGATCGGCGTCTGTGAGGTCAATCACGCCATCTTCATCGAGTTCGAGAAAATCAACGCGTGTCTCCTCCCCCTGCTCATCGAAAACGGAAAACACGCAGGCATGCGAGTCGATACGACGCATGTGCCTGAAGGCGTGACCCGCAGCCTCCACGGGAGTGCCGCCATCAGTATCGATTTCCCAAGTCAAGAAATAGCGAGGCATATCACACTCCCCCTTTGCGTGTTTGCCGCACCTCTCCGCAGACAAAGAGGCGTAGGTTTCAGTCGATGGTACCGGGGAGGCGACGCTGGGTCGGCAGGTTCTATCGAATTCCCATCAGGCGAGCGGACCTGCCTCGAGACTATCCAGATAATCCAGGACGTCCTGCGCGCGGCCACCGCACTCCACGAGTTCTCTGGCTGTCTTTCCCCCGAACGCCGAAAGAGGCTCGCTGAAATACCAACGCCTCACGGATTCCTTATCCTGAGCGATCGCGTAGGCACGCCGTAGGACGTCCGCGGCGTCTGGTTGCCGACAGTCTCCACCCTCCCCCTGCATTACCGGTCACCAAACGGGTGCGCAAGCGCAAGGCGCGCGGTTACCTCTTGTTTCAACATCTCCCGCGGCTGCATAGAAGCTTTTTTCAGGCCGACATTTGATGCCGATCGCGTCGCCAGTTTCATCGATTGCTTTGTCCTGCTCATGCAAGTGCCAACCCATGTTCCTTGAGAATCCGCCTCCTTGCATTCTGCCCGGTCTCCGGGCCACTGAGGCAAGGGCATCGGTCCGTAGGCAGAGCCGGCCTTTGGCGCCCGCTGATAGGTCGCATCATGGGTTGCCCTCCAGCAAACGCAATCGGGATAATCATGCGGATGCATGCCTGCGGTGATCCATAGCGTCGGAGTGTCCACGGTGCCGGGCAAGGTCACTCCCCTTAGAGGGTAGTCAAGCCAGTTCCAGTTAGGCACACTCACTACCCTGCAATTCTAGTGCTCTACCACGGCGAGATCCCGCTCTAAGCGGGGCGGTTCGCTTTAGCGGTCAAATCCCGCGGGCCCGTGCTCTGTATGAGTGGCGCGTGGAGGCAGTTCTCAACGCATCGATGCGACAATCATCGCGGTCCAATGTGGAGGTCTCTTCTTGACAGAGTTGAATTTCAAGGGCAAGGAGTTCGTCTGGAACCATCACCTAACCGTAGCCTTTCGGCCTCTCAAACCACACCCGGAGAAAGGGATCGGAGATTCGGCGCTGGACAGCAATCTTCTCATCCACGGCGACAACCTCCACGCACTCAAGGCTCTTCTGCCAACCTATGCCGGCAAGGTGGACTGCGTGTTCATCGACCCGCCCTACAATATCGGAAAAAAAAACAAAGAAGGCGGATGGTCCTACAACGACAATGTCAACGCCCCGATGATCCGGGAATGGCTGGCGGAGAACCCGATCGGGAGCGAGGACGGCCTACGGCACGACAAATGGTGCGCGATGATGTGGCCGCGACTGCGGCTCCTCCATGAACTGCTCTCGGATGAGGGGACCCTATGGATGACCCTCGACGGGAACGAAGCGCACCGGGCCAAGCTGATGCTCGACGAAATCTTCGGCGAGGACTGTCATCTTGGGACCGTTGTCTGGGAGAAGTCTGACAGTCCCCGGATGGACGCGGAGGTGTTCTCCACTAGCCATGACTACCTGATCGCCTTTGCGAAAAGGCCCGGGGCGATGATTTTTCATAAGCTTAAATCAGATGAAACTAATCCCCCAGACCATTACAACCGACGAGATGACGATGGGCGTCTCTACTACATCAAACCTCTGCGGGCGATGGGGGCCGAAGACCGACGAGAAGATAGACCTAGTATGTTCTTTTCGTTGGTAGATCCAGACGGAAACGATATCTTTCCTTGCCGGTCAGACGGCTCTGAGGGCAGATGGAGGTGGCAACGAGGCACGATTGAGAAGGAGAAAGAAAGAATTGAGTGGGTCAAAACGCGAAACGGTTGGAGCCCTCATTTTCGGGTTTACGCTGACAGCAGTAATGGGCGCCCTCCCGGAACGATCTGGTACCATGAGGACGTCGGCAGCTCGCGTGCCGGCATAGGCTTGATAAATAAGATTTTCGGGATGAACCCATTCGATAATCCCAAACCGATCGGACTGGTCAACCGAGTCCTTGAGATCGCAACTGAGCGAGATTCGATTGTACTCGACTCTTTTGCAGGGTCCGGAACTACCGGGCATGCAGTCCTCGAAGCAAACGCTTTTGATGGCGGTGATCGTCGCTTTATTCTCGTGGAAATGGAGGATTACGCCGATAAGACAGCGGAGCGTATCCGTCGCGTTATTTCGGGGTATACCTTTACTGGCGTGGTAAAAACCAGACTTCACAAGGAGAAGCTGAATTGGACCAAAGTGAAGCACTCCGACCGCCTTATCGAGTCGGTCGAGAACATCAAAAGTCTGCGTGGCCATGAGCATGACCGTGTTAAGCCGACACTGGACGGTGACGAACTGGTCGTCACCGGCGAGACGCGTATAAAGCAGCGCACAAAGGGGCTTGGTGGCACCTTCACCTACTGCACTCTCGGCCCGCCGATCGAACTGGACAAGATCCTGACCGGTGAGGCGCTACCGGAGTGGGACGCACTTGGCGGGGTGTTGTTTCACGCTGCCACCCTCAAGCCATTCGACCCGGCCAACGCGAACGCCGAGACTGGCTACGTCGGCGCGGGGCCCGATCGGCATGTCTGGCTCCTCTACACGCCGGACAGGGGGTGGCTGCGTTCACCTGAAGCTGCGCTGACTCTCTCTCGCGCGAGAGAGATCCACGAGACGGACCCGGCGACCCGCCACCTCGTCTTCGCCCCGGCACGCCACGTAGCGCAGAAGATGCTCGATGAACAGGATCTGAACGTGGAGTATGCGCCGCTTCCCCTCGCCCTCGACGGGCTGGGAGGGGACTAAGATGCGCACGCTCGATTACCAGATCCGGGTGCTTGACACCTTGGAGCACTATCTCGACACGCTGAAAACGCAGCGAGCTAAGACAGATCGAATCGCGGAGTTGGCCGCTGCCGACCCGGATCTGGGACTCGAGCCGCCCGACTTTAGCGCAAAAGCCTGGGAAAAACTAAAGGAGGCTGGCCGGCTGCCCCGTGGCTGGCGCGATGTCCCATTCTCCGCACGCCTCGACGAGATCGGTCGCCCCGTACCAAGCGTCACTCTCAAGGTGCCCACCGGGGGCGGCAAGACCTTCTTGGCCGCGAACGGCGTGTCGCGGGTGATATCCCGCTATCTCGATGTGAATACCGGATTCGTCCTGTGGATCGTGCCGAACGAGGCGATCTACAGCCAGACCCTGAAACACCTGAAGGACCGTCGCCATCCGTACAGAAAGGCTCTCGACCGCGCCGCGGCGGACAAAGTCAAGATTATGGAGAAATCCGACCGGCTGCATGCGCGAGACGTGGAAAGCCATCTCTGCGTAATGGTCCTGATGCTTCAAAGTTCGAACCGGCAGGATAAGGCGACGCTGCGAATGTTCCGCGACCGCGGCGACGTCCACGGCTTCTTCCCGCCTGAGGGTGAGCAGAACGCGCATGCGGAGCTGATCCGGCGCGTCCCGAACCTCGACGCCTATAACGATGTTTACCCGATGGTGAAGGACTCGCTCGGCAACGCGCTGCGCCTGATCCAACCGATCGTGGTCATGGATGAAGGGCAGAAGGCAACCTCGGACCTGGCCTTCAAGACGCTCTACGGCTTCAACCCGCTCTTCGTCATGGAGCTGACGGCGACGCCGAAGCGTGTGTCCGCTCGACAGGGAGATAATCCACGCCCCGCCCGCGACCCGAACGTGCTCGTCGAAATAACTGGCCGCGAGATCCACGACGAGGGCATGATCAAGATGCCTCTCAATCTGGATCCCCGGCAAGGGACCGACTGGCGCGCCACTCTAGCCGCCGCGAAGGAGCGGCTCGAAAAGGTAACGGCGGCGGCCGACGCATTCCGGGCCGAGACGAGCCGTTACATACGGCCAATCATGCTGGTGCAGGTTGAGCGGACCGGGAAGGAACAGCGCAAGGTCGGGCTGGTCCACGCCGAGGACGTGCGTGAATGGCTTCTCTCGGTAGGCTACAAGGAGAACCAAATCGCGGTGAAGACCTCGGAACAGAACGATCTGCGCCAGCCGGAGAACCTGGACCTAATGTCCGAGCAGAGCGACGTGCGGGTAATCATCACCAAGTCCGCCCTCCAGGAAGGCTGGGACTGCCCGTTTGCCTACGTCCTGTGCTCCCTCGCTGCATCGCGAAACCTCTCGGCCATGACCCAGCTTGTCGGCCGGATTCTTCGTCAGCCTCACGCTCTCAAGAGCGAGGTGGATCTGCTCGACGAGTGCTACGTCGTCACCCACCATGCGGAGACCGCCCGGGTGGTGGACGCGATTCGCAAGGGGCTCGAAGGGGATGGACTGTCAGACCTTGTACTCAACGTTTCTGGAGACCCGGGCGACGCAGGCGCCGGTGGAGGCACCCGCACGATCAAGCGCCGGCCGGAGTTCGAGACCACTGAGATTTTCCTGCCAGAGGTCTTCTGGTGCGATGGGTCCGAGGTCCGGCCGCTCGATTACGAAACGGACCTCCTCTCACGGGTGAACTGGGCTCAGTTCGATCCGTCCGAAGTGATTAGTCGAATCCCGGAGACCGGCTCCGCCAAGCGCGGGCAAATGCGTAGACTTAGCATCAACGAGGACGGGGAAGGGTTCGACGAGGCGGCGATCGGGGACGAGACGCTTGAAACGCTCAAGTTCGACCCGGTTTATGCCGTCCGGGCGCTGATGGACCTATGCCCAAACCCGTTCGTCCTGCGCGATATCGTGGGTGCCACCATAGCCGGGCTGGACGAGCGGGGGCTGTCCCCGGCGCGGATCGGCCAGGCAACGAGCTTGGTCATCGAGGAGCTGCGTCGCGACTTGGAGCAATCGAGGAACGAACAAACGGAGATACTTTTCCGCGAAGATGTCCAGGCGGGACGAATCCGGTTCCGGCTTCGGCTCGACGGGCGGAACTGGCGAATGCCGAAGCAGATGGAGACTCGGCTACCTCCGGACGCGCCGCCATTGATGGACGAGAACGGTGATCTAGTTTCGCGCAGTCTGTTCTACCCATTCCCGGCTGCAGAGCTAAACGCAGAAGAGCGCGGGGTCGCAGTCATGCTTGATGGGAACGAAGCAATCAACTGGTGGCACCGGAACGTCGCGACCGCCGCTAAGGGCTATGGAATCCAAGGTTGGAAGAGGGGACGGATCTACCCGGATTTCATATTTGCGACCGGCGGACGCGAAACGGGCGGCCGTCTCGTCGCGCTCGAAACGAAGGGAGATCATTTGCAGAATCCGGACACGGAATACAAGCGGGAACTTCTTCGGTTTTTGACAGAGGAGTTCCGGTGGGAAGACGCGCCTCCTGCCGGCGAGATCGTTGAGTGTGCTTTAATTCTGATGGTGGATATCCCTACCCACCTGCCCGAGTTAGTCCGTGGCAGGACTTGATGTCAAGCGCTGCGTTCTATCGTTGGGCACGCGACTGATGGATCATCGCTTTACAGAAATTCGCATTACAAAAAGCTGTCTGAGAAGCTTGCAAAATTGTCGCCAACTTGGAACTCGACATCATTGCCAAGCGCCTTGAAATGCGCCTTGCCACACTTGATCTTAGCCTCTTCCGTCGGCCGTAGTGCATCCGAAAACAGACTCCCCTTGGATTCCACAACAAAGTACAGGCGTTCTTGACCGTCGGTATCGACCACAACTGCCCAGTCAGGGTTGTATCTGCCGAGCGGTGTTTCGATATGGAACCACGGTGGCAACTTGGCGTAGACCTTGATCTCATCGTTGCGTTCGAAGGCTTCTGCGAAGTTGGCTTCCACGTCGGAATCGTAGACTACATGGTCGTACACCGACTTCTCGCTCTCCATCATGTTACGGCTGAGGTAACCGGAGAGTTCCTCCTGCTCGAACAGCTCCTGCGCGTAGAAGTGATCTTCTCCGATCTTCTGATACTTGATGCCGTCCACGATGAACAGGCGCATCTGGCGGCGGATAATCTGCAACACTTGCTCAATGAACTTCTGCGGATTGTTGCGGAAGTCATCCAGGCGCTCGCTGCGCACCAAGATCTCCACCAGCGTGCGGCGGGTCAGATTGGTCTCGTTCTGCAGGAAACCAACGATATCAGGTAACTGGAAATCCTTGGCATCGTAGGTTGCTGCGGTCTCTTTGATCGCCTCGGCATCTACGCCTCCCCGGGTGACATCCAGGCGGGCGGTGCGCGTCACAAAGCGGGCCTTGCCTACGCGGAGGCTATCGCGGATCTCCTCGGCGCAGCGTTCGATCAAGGCCTGCACCTCGAAGTCCACCCGGTAAGTCGTGTGATGCTTGATGCGGTCCCAGAGGGCCTTGAAGTCCTCACTCAGATACACGGCCTTGTTGAGGTGCACCTGCCGTCGGTCATCCTTGTTCTGGATCTTCAACCCACCGGCCACCTTGCGCAGTACAGCGGTAATCGCATCGGCCTGTCCGACAGCCTGCTCGGGAAGTGACAACTCGCCGTTCTTGAGGTCCCGCCGCAGGTCATCCTGTACCTTGCCGTTCGCATTGATATAGCCCTGGTCACGCAAATGGCCCCAGACGGCTTCCGAGGCTTCAACTCCAAAGTAACCAGACTCGCCCTGTTCGCTTTCGACAGGAATGCCCGCGAACAAGTGCCTCTCCACCACTCCAAAGCGAATGCCCTCCTCCCGCTCGATTTCGGACTGGAGCTGTCGAGCAAAGTCCTCGTAAGACTCATTCGCCATGACGGTCAGCGTGTTCACGTCGAAACCGTGCACCCGCTCACCATCCTGATTCACCGCCAGGCGGAGGCCTCGCCCAATCTCCTGACGCTTTTTCATGGTGGATTGCGTTTCGTTCAGAGTGCAGATCTGGAAGACGTTCGGGTTGTCCCAGCCCTCCTTCAAGGCGGAATGAGAGAAGATGAACTTGAGCCGCGACTCGAAGCTCAAGAGACGCTCTTTGTCCTGCATGATGAGCTGATAGGCACTCTCGTCGGCCTGAGTCTTCGCCTCACCGCGGGAGTCCTTCAGCAGCGCCTCCCCCTCGGCATCCTTCTTCTTGTCCTGGGCAAAATAGCCGTTGTGCACATCCTGGGCCTCGGTTTCCAGGTCCACCTCACCGAATAGACTCTGGTACTTGGGCTTTCTGGCAGCACGCAGGTATTCCTCCTCGAAGATCCGTGCATACTTCCCGGGCTGGGGGTCACCGTCCTCGTCGTACGTCCGGTAGTTGGCGACGCGGTCGATGAAGAACAGGCTCAGGACTTTGATCCCCCTGGGCTGGAGCTTGAGTTCCTTCTCCAGGTGTTCTTCGATCGTCTTGCGAATCTGCAGCCGCTTGTATTCGTCCTCGTCCACCTGCCCGATCGCCTGACCCAGACGGACAATGTCCGGCCGGCTGGTAAAGCTGACGTACTCGTTGCCAGGTTCGCAGTAGATGTCTTCGATGATGTAGCCGTCATAGACACTACGGCCACCGCTGATATCCAGCAGATCCTCCCCGCTGCGCACCCATTTCGTCTTACGCGCTACCTTGCCACCCTTCTGCAGCACATCCAGCTCAAGCTTGGCACGAACGGGGCTCTTGCGATTATCTACGTCCAAGAGCTTCACGTAGGCCTTGTTGTGGCTGTCCTCGACTTCGATGCCAGACACCTCGATCTGCTTGACCAGCTTGCGCTCGTAGGCATCCACGGAGTCCAACCGATAGAGCATGTGATGCTTGTCCAGATGCGTGGCCGAGTAACGCAAGGTGCACAAAGGATTCAACGAACCGATGGCCTCCCGGCTCTTCTCTGTGCTGGCCACACTCTGCGGCTCGTCAAGAATCACAATGGGATTGGTGGCCTGAATGAACTCGATGGGCTTGTTGCCCGTCATGCGGTCGTGAGGACGATGGATAATGTTCGCTTTGTCTTCTTTCTCCGGATCCTCGAAGCTGCGTCGGAAGGCATCGATGTTGATCACCATAATCTGGATGGTGTCGCTGGTGGCGAAGTTGCGGACCTGACCGAGTTTCTGCGAGTCGTAGACGAAGTAGTCAAACGGAGTGTTGTCATACAGTCCTTTGAAATGCGGCTCCGTCATCTGGAGTGACTTGTACACCCCCTCCTTGATGGCCACCGACGGCACGACGACGATGAACTTAGTGAAGCCGTAGCGCTGATGCAGCTCAAAGATCGACCGCAAGTAGACGTAAGTCTTACCGGTGCCCGTCTCCATCTCCACCGTGAAATCCAGGGAATCCAGCTCGGTCGAAGGGGCAACGCCGTTGCGGAGCTGAATACGCCGGACGTTCTCGAGAATATCCTCCCCCAGAAGGCGGAGCCGATTACCCACACCCAGGTCACCGCTCTCTTGGCCGAAATTCATGGCGAACTGTGGCTCGCCCTTCAGCGGGGCCACGGTGAAGTTGGTCTGGCAGACCTCCTGGCCCTCGAACACGTCCGCGATGCTATCGATCGCCTCGCGCTGGTAGTCCAGACCGGCATCAAACTGAATCTTCATCTCTAGTTCTCTTCTTCATAATTGACGCTGCGCCGAGATCCCTTGCGGGCCAAGTCTTCCAGAGTACGCATGACCTTCTTCTTGACCCTCGCTCTCTTTCACGGCACGGCGACGCTCCTCAAACCGCGCATACTCGTCACGAGCCTTCCGATCCCCCACGCTCTTTCGCACGATCCCATGGGCGCTCAATACCTCACGATCATTGAACTCCGGGAACCGGCCGAGTTTCTCCTGACAGTCCTTCATGAACACCTGCCTGCTTCGCCTGGCCTGATCCTCGGCAAAATCCAGCCACATGTTGAGTCCCTTTGGCACTGGGCTCGTAGTCCGCAGCCACAGCGAAAATCTCCCGCACCCGCAGGTACAACCGGCGCTCGCTGGCGCGGATATCGCGGCTGCGCTCAAGCAGTTGGTCAAAGTAGTCTGGCACACACGCCCCCCCCCTTGATCAAAGACTCTTCACGTCCTCAATGCCCGCCTGAAGGAGTATTTGGACCGCATTGGTCTTCACCACATCGTTCGTAAAACCTGCGTCCCTGAATACCACGCGCATGACTTCCGGCGTTAGCTCGTCTTTGAGGGAGGCGATGCCGTTCACCACCTCCAAGCCGATGTTGTCCCCAAGGCACACAACCAGCGCGCCTGCGCCGGTGATGTAGACGGCCTTGCCCGCTATCTCGCGCTCCTCGATGGGCACGACCAGATCTAGGCCGTACTTGAGCAGTAGCTCATACAACACATCGCTTTCGGTGCGATCTGATTTTATGTTTTCTATATAGTCAAAAAGGGACGCACTCAGATCATAGGCGGTCGGATCCCATGGACGAATGTTGCTTGCGCTAAGTGAAAAAGCTCTGAAGCCCAACCCTAGTCCTTTACTGTTTTCGGCCCCATCACGTTCTGATTCTTTTATAGCTGAACGAAGCCGCGCCATACCGAGTTTCGATATATCTTTATAAGAAGCCGAATTAGTGGGCTCTTGAAGCTGGACAAGCAAGAATCTTCTTTTCTTTTTCATCCTAACATTAGACTCTATCACGGCATGCCCTGTTGTTCCTGAACCGGCAAAGAAGTCCAGCACAAAATCGTCATCACCGCAAACGATATCAATTAATTCTCTAATAACCTCAGAATTTTTCGGAAAAGGAAACTCTCCAGAACCCACTAGGCGCTCAACTTGCAATGTCGCTGATCTTCCATCTTTATAAAAGACGGACCCGAAAGGCTCAACACTAACCTCATTTAAGTAACTCTTCCTATTGGGAATAGTAGACTCATCCAAACCAAAATGTATCCTCGATGGATACTGATTGAGCGCCCATTCTGTTCTTTCTTTATCCCACCGCCAACCGGTTGATGGCTTTCGACAAGGCCGCCCAGTAACCGGGTGTAGTATATCGTGTCGAGGCCGATTAGCGCGCCCATCATCGGGACCTGAAAAGTCTGCCGCAAAATACAAACCTCGATCATCCGACCAGTTATAGTGCTTGTGACTTTTCCTCGGATCACCATCTGGCAACGATCTATACCAAGATTGCATTTCCTTTCTGATTCTATCGTGATTTCCGCCAAAACGCTTCTTCACCTCTTCGTACTTCTCTAGAACCTCTTCAACCCCCTCCTTAGGCCTCCGCCAAAGCCCCGCCTCAATGGTCGCATGTATGTTTTTAGCATAGCATACTATATATTCATGATTATTCGCTATTAACTTAGCGTCACCACGCCTTGTCCTTTGCCATACGACCTGCGAAACGAAGTTCTCCTCACCATATATTTCATCAAGAATTTTCCTGATATTCGGCGCTTCCACATCGTTAATAGAAACAAAAATAACACCGTCTTCCCGCAGAAGGTTACGAGCCAATCGAAGCCGTGGATACATCATATTCAGCCAGTTCGTATGATACCGACCGGAGGACTCGGAGTTAGCTGAAACTTTCAATCCTTGGTCATCAATCTGCCCCGTATAGCGCAGGTATGTATCGAGGTTATCTTGGAATCGGTCCGGGTAGATAAACTCGCCGCCGGTGTTGTAGGGCGGATCGATATAAATCATCTTCACCTGCTTGTGGTAGGACTTCTGGAGGAGTTTGAGCACCTCCAGATTATCGCCCTCGATGAAGAGGTTCCGGGTGGTATCCCAGTTCACCGACTCTTCGGGACATGGCCGAAGGGTTCCGGCGGAGGGGGTCTGCGCAATCTGCCTGGCGCGTGCCTTACCGTGCCAGGTAAAGCTGTACCGCTCGCGTTCGTCTTCGATGTAGTCGCCCAGAATCTTCCGCAGAGCATCGAAATCTACCTTCCAGCGTGGGCCATCCCAATCCGATCCTTCGGTGAAGGCGTCGGGGAATAGCTCGCGGAGCTTATCGATATTGTCCTGGACGATATCCAGAGAGGCGCCATCTTGTTTCGGATTCAGCTTATCCATGTTCTCTCTTGCTCTGGTTTAGAGCCCGGCGGTGGCTTGCCGGAGCTGTTGTTCGATCTGCTTGATGCGGGTGTTCAGCTCCACCTGGCGGTTGAAGCGGGTCTCCTTCTTGATCTCGGCGCGCAGTCTGGAGATCTCCCCTTCCAGCCGGTGGCACTCGGCAAGCGTCTCGCGCCGCTGGCTTTGCCTCTCGGCCGAGGACGGCACGCGATAGTCTCCGGTCAGCCGAGCACAGGCCAAGGCGAGCAGCCGCTGGTGCCAGCCGTGATATAGAGCGTAGTAGTGTGACTGGGGCTGTTGACGCAACGCGAGGCTTTCCAGAAACGTCTGTTCCACAGCATTCGGAGTCCCGCCATCCATCCAGCCGGTAGTCTGGATCTCCTCGGCGACGACCGCCCCACGCTCCGCTCGACTGGCGCGCTTATGGGCCGTGCTCACCGCGAGCCGGTCATTGTGCACGAGGATCAACAGGAGGGGGTAGGGAATGGCCCGGTGAATGATCCCGGCGAGGCGCAGGGCGCACTTTGGCTCCCGAAAGTCGACTTCGACGATTGCCAACTCCGCATAGTCCCGTTCGTTGTCCTGGTATGGGCTGACCGGCAGAGTGCTTGGTTTGAGAGTGTACTGCCAGGTCACCGCCTCCACGTCGTCGGTAAACGCCCGACGGTCCGCCGCCGACGACTCGGCGTTCTCGAAGAAGAGCTTTTTGTACACCCGTTTTCCAAGATAAGCGGCCTCGGGCAGGCCGAGGTGGTCATACACTGAGAGCATTAGCCCGCCTCTTTGCCGTCCAGAACGACCAGGTAGCTCACGACCTCGAAGTCATCCATGCCCTGGAAGCTGTCACGGCTAATCACCGTACCCCCGGGCTGGAACAGACTCTCCACCCCCCGCTCTTCAGCCTTTCCGGTCACGGCGGCCACGGCCCGAGCTAGAAGCGCACGGTAATGGGCCATTTCCCAGCCGTCGCTGGTCGCCCGGTTAAACCGGACAACAGCGCGCTCATCTGGGTAGCCGCGCCCAAGGGTCAAACGTTTCAACCCATCCAAAATGCGGCGCGTATGCGTGAAGTTGAGCTGCACCTCTCCGTCATCGCACACGTACACAAGGTAGTGAGGTGCCAAGGGGTATGTAGGGTCGCCATGGGCGCGAGCGTGCATGTTGCGGAGGCAGAAGATCGCGCCGGGGCCCAAGTCTTCCCCCTCAACGAGATCATCGATGGTCGTAACGGCGAACGCCCCAAGGTGCATACGCTCAAGGTACTCACCGTGCTGCTTGAGGTATTCACCCAGATCCATACGGTAGTCATTGAGCGTGAGATCCGTGATGGAGATTCCATCAGACAGATCCTCAATGCTGGGTACGTCGTTCTGAAGCTGGTGGAGCTGCCGACGACGATACTCCAGATCGTTCATGGCATCGCCTTCGGCGTACTCAATAACGTTCTCTTCGCCGGTAGCGGAAATGTCCAGCAGCACCATCCGGCCGGCGACACGGGCCTCCAGGTCGATGTACTCATCCAGCTCCAGGTTGGGCCAGAAGTTCGTCAGCTGGATCACCTCGTTCGTGGATCCGAGCCGGTCGATTCGGCCGAAGCGTTGGATGATGCGCACAGGGTTCCAGTGAATGTCGTAATTCACGAGGAAATCGCAGTCCTGAAGGTTTTGCCCTTCAGAAATGCAATCGGTAGCGATCAGGATGTCGATCTCCGGTTGCCCCTCGGCACCCCGCTCTTTCGAGACCGGGGAGAATGCCGTGAGGATGGACGGGATATCGCGCCGGAGACCCGGCACGGTGCTGCGATTACCGTGAGTGTGCCCGGTAACCTTGCCCGCGTGCAGACCCAGTGTTTCCAGCGCCCAGTCGGAAAGCTGCTGATAGAGGTACTCGGCAGTATCGGCGAATGCAGTAAACACCAGCGCCTTGCGGTTCCCTGGATTGAAGGGATTCGCCGCCTTCTCCTGGATCTGCGCTTTGAGCTGTTTCAGCTTGGCGTCGCGCTCCGCTGAGACATCTCGCGCTTCGCGCAGGAGCTTCACAAGCTGGGCTTCGTCCTCATCCAGGTCCTGGCGCCAGCGAACGCGGTCGACATCCTGGATGAGGACCTTGATCTTGCTGCCCACCAGGTAGGGGTCGAAGGCGTCGTCTTCTACTTCGATGCCTTCAATGCCCCACTCTTCGATATCGGTGGCGTCGTGATTCTCGAGCTTCTCCTTCAGGTCCCGAACGCCGTCCAGGAGCTTCCCGACGGTCAGGGCAAAGGCGTGGATGGAGCTTTCCATCCGCTTCAGCATATTCACCCGCATAAGGTGAATCAGGCTCTCCTCGCGGTCCTTCTGCTTGAAGATGGAGCCTCCGGCCACCTGCATGTCGTACTTCCGGCTGTACTCCTCGAGTTTCTCCTGGAGAACGTACCGCAGCGGAGCGTAAGCACTGAGGTGAAGCCGCCGGATATCGCGATTGATCTCTCGCAGCTCCGGGAAGTGCCCCTGAAGATCAATCGGCGGATACAGGTTCCTGGGTGAAAGGCGTCGTGGGAAGGCACCGATCTCGCCCATGTCATAGTACTTCTCGATGTGTTTTCGGGACCGGGCGATGGTCAGTCTGTCCAGAAGGCTGAAATAGTCGAAATTGAGCGCCTCGAGAAGATGCTCGGTCTTCCTCCGTTCGTCACTTTCACGTAACCACGCGTTAAAGCGCTTCTGGGCTTTACCGAGTGTGTTGTCGATGCTGGCGATGCCCTCGGGATAAAGCGCATCATCGCGCCCCTCGGTAATGAAGGCGATCTGGTTCTTGAGGTCGTTCATCCGGTTGTTCACCGGTGTGGCCGATAGCATGAGGACCTTTGTCTTCACGCCGGCCTGGATGATGTCGCGCATCAGCCGGCCATAGCGAGTAAGGCCGTCCTTTCTTGGCGGGTTATTCCGGAAGTTGTGGGACTCGTCGATGACGACCAGGTCGTAGTTGCCCCAATTAACGGTCTCGAGGTTGATCTCACCGGACATCCCTCCTTCGCGGGAAAGGTCCGTGTGATTGAGAACGTCGAAGTTGAAGCGGTCTTCCGCGAGCAGGTTTCGGGTATCGTTGACCGTGTAGAGCGTCCAGTTCTCGCGAAGCTTCTTTGGCGCCAACACCAGTACGCGGTCGTTACGAAGCTCGTAATACTTGATGATCGCGAGCGCCTCGAACGTCTTCCCGAGGCCGACGCTATCGGCAAGGATGCACCCGTTGAAACGCTCGATCTTGTCGATGGCGCCGAGCACACCGTCTCGCTGGAACCGGTAGAGCTTGTTCCAGACCCGTGTGTCCTTGATACCGGTCCGAGTCTTGATGATGTTCTCTTCGTCGAGCTCTCCCAAGTAGTCCCGGAACAGGTTGTGCAGGGTCAAGAAGTAAATGAGTTCTGGTGACTTCGTCGCGTACAAGTCGCGGAGTTGATCCAGGAGAGCGGCTTTCGCGTCGCCTCCTGCTGCCGCCTCCTCCCAAATACCGTCAAACCACTGCAGAAGTTGCGCCGCTTCTGCATCACTCTGAGCGACGGAGTTCATAACATGGGCATCGGAAGGTACGACCCCCAGCCCGGCGGTCGTCAACGGGGAGCTCCCGTGAACGGCGAACGTGGTGCCGTCGTTGCTCTCGGCGTGGAACAGATTGTGGGCCGGCGTTGCCCTCGTGCTGCGGACTTCCGCTCGTTCCTCTATCCAACCGGCACAGCGATGAGCGACAGCAGCTGTATCCAGTCGGTTTCTAAACCGTCGGTCTGCCTCTGCTCCGTTGATGCTGATGGCAAGGCTCAGCTCTACATCCCGAGGGTGCTGGGGCAATAGCAGCCTGGTAAGAGCCGTGCGCTCTAGGGCTGCGTTTACAGCAACATAGGCGTGCACCGAGAAGTCACCGGAAAGGCACGACAGCCTACTCCCCTTCTTGGTACCGGCATCAAAGGCCTCTCGGACGGTGCCGTGCCCGCGGTTGTCTATCAGCATCGCATCCCCCGATGTCCGACCTAATCCACGTCGTGATACCAGCACGCTGCATTTAAACGAGACGCTTGTCGAGTCCCTAAGTTGGGTCACTACGTCTCCCCCAATTCCGGGCAAGGCTCACTGAACTTGACCGCGATTTTGAGCTCCCCCCGGATAACTGACCGGTCAAAAGTCCAGGCTTTGATGAATGTGTCCGTGAAAACGGGTTAGAACCCATTCAGAATCTGCGGTCGTTGATTCGGTGCCTTGACTTGAAAGGCAGACGCGTGTAAGGGCGCTCAGAGAAGCGCATCATGGACTTGCTCGGCAAACTCCAATCGAACACCGGAGTGGCGCAACATCCGGTCTGGTGCGCCGACGTCAGCCAGCACTCGCCCGAGATCGCGAAGGCGATACACTCGTGCAGCAAACAGTTCTTTGGCGTGCACAGGGTCACGGGCGCACTGCTCCAGCACCTTGCCGTATGCCGGGAGTTGCCCGGCCTGCATATACTCACTCGGCCAGCGCGTGGCCCTCGATAGCCCCTCGGGGTCAAGCACCATAGGTGCCAAATCGTAATACGGTGCCAGCCCGGTTTCTTTCTGCGTCTTGCGCAGAGCAACGTTGCGGCCATGGTTGTCGACGTTCCCGATCACCGTGTTCACGACATCCTGGACGAGATAGTCGACCAGCACGGTGTCACTGTCGGTCGCGGCGACCAACCGCCCGGCGACATTGAGATGATCCAGTGCTGCACCATCCCCGATCATCCCCATCACGGAGTAAACCGACTCCACCCCAAATCGATTTCCACCTTCGCGATCGAAACGTGGCAACCACAATGACGGGGGCGGCCCGTCCTGCTTCAGGGTTGTTCCGCTCAGCGTATTGATGCCACGCGCACTCAGGACCTGATAGACCGCGGCCTCCCCCTCCAGCACGGCGACATCGTCAGGGCTCTTCCGTCCCCGCGGAAACTTGACCAGCCAGTGTCCATGGATCTCGTCATCACCTAGCGTTCCTTCCAACGCATAACGACCAGCACCGTCCTCTGCCAGGAGAACCTTCGGAGCCTCACCACCAGCCCCCAATGCAGCGGCGACCGGCACTCCGGTCCGGATTCCGTCATCGATGATGCCCTCGCCCAACCCGACCACTTCATCCTTCGTGAAGCGCGGGACTCGAGCCGTATCAAGCTTCGCCGCGAATGCCTCAGCGGCAGCCTTCACCCGCAGATTCCCGACAGGGGCGACACAGCCATGTGCAAGCAGTGGCAGATCCGCCCGCGGCCCTGGATCATGCCGGTAACCCAGATGTTCCAGCATCCGACGGCGGCCAAAGCCTTGCGGGATGATGTCCCGAAGCACTGCCGCGACCACACCATCCTCATAGGTTGCGTCGAAGCGCACGGGCAGGTTGACACCCAGAGCGTAGGCACCAGCGAGCACCTGGTCCTCTGGCCAGTTCGCCGCATCCAGAGCACGAGCGACATACTCCGGCCTGTACGTGGCACGCAAGGGGCTCCGAAGCCCCTTTGACTGGTCAAGAAAAGAGACCACGGCTGCATCATGCCATTGGTCGTTCCAATGGATCTGGATGGTCAGCCGGACTGCTTCAGCGCCCACGATTTGGCCCTGCCCCGCCGAATGGGTCGCAGCCTGCCGCGATGACCGCCGCATACACGGTACGCAGCCGATCCGCATCTGCGAGCGCATTGTGTGCACCCCACTGCTGCTGATGCTGCTCTATAGCATCACGGGCGGCGTCCCGCACCTCGCCCGCAGGCAGACCGGCAGTATCGAGCCGCCGCGCGGAAGCCGCGAGATTCTTGGGCCAGTGTGATGTGCCCAGCCAATCCCGAAACAGGCGCATATCGATTTCCGGGAAATCCGTCACGACCTCGTGCTCCCCGGGAAGCGCATCGACCCAGGCCTGCACCCGCACCCGGGCAGCCGTAGAGTCCGACGCATAACTGCCGCCCATCAACGCCGGCAGCACGGTGGCGCGCACGAAGGGGGAACAGTCAGCGCGATGCCAAGTGTCCGTGAGCTCCACATAGAGCGTATCGACGGGCGCGGCACCCGCAACCAGGCCGAAGCTGATGAGGAAGGGCACCTCTTCGTCGGTGTACTCGGTATCCAGAAAGATGTGCATGCGCTCCCCTTACGCCTCACCGCTGAGGACATCCCGGAATAACCGGTTCAGTTCCTCGAGCACGGCCGGGCGCGTCTCAATGTCCGGGCGCCCCTCACCGTGGAACCCCGCCTCGTGCCGCGCGAGCTCCTCCCGGATAAAGGCATCGATCAACGGCATCGGCGGCCCCACACCGAGTTCCTCCGTGCGCCGCTTGCGCTCGAGCAGCGCGTCGATCTCCGGGCGCAAAGCCTCGGGAGCAAACGACTCCACCAGCTTCTGAAACTCCACCGGTGGGAGACAGCCGGTCGATTCAATATGGCGAATGGCAAGAAGTGGGCGGAGGACGTAGAAGTACTTCTTCAGCCGCACCGCCTCACCATCAAGAAACTCACCCGCATTGCCGCGCGCCATATGCGCGTAGTGGTAACACAGGCCGCGGGCATCGACCGCTGTTGCAGCCAACTGCTGGAGCCGTTCGCGGAAAGCCCCCTGATCCCGGTACACGATGGGGCTGTGCAGCCACTCCAGCAACGCGCCATTCGTGCGGCTGAAGAGCTTCAAGGCCTTGCGGATGTCCCAGCCCGCAATATCGAGGGCATCGATGATCGGGCACTCAATCACGTCCCGGCGATGCTCGACATCAATCCTGAGATACCACTCAACCGGACGGGCGTAGATGAACCGGACATCAAAGTCCGAATCCGGAGAGGCGAATCCCCAGGCACGGCTACCCGACTCACAAGCATAGAGGACCCTGACCCAGTGCTCGGTCTCGAGTTGCTCCAGGCGCTCCAGGATGCGCTCACGCATGACCCTGCTCCTTCATCGCCTGGCGCGTCAGCCAGTAGACCGCGAGCAGGAACCGCACATCGCTGTCGGCCTCGTGCTGGCGCCCACCGCGTGCGGCCTCGGCGCGCTCGAGAATCTGTGTCACCAGGCGGTACGGCAGCCGAGCCGAGGGATCCGGGTGGATGTGCCAAAACGAGCCGACCTGGAAGGCGGGATCTCGGCCAGCGGCCTCAAACAGCCGTCGGCACCAGAAAGCGTCCATGCGCGGAGCGTCACAATAGACGGTCCTGCCGGCAAGCACCGCATTCATCCGCTCGGCAACCCAAGCCACCGGCTTGCCGCAATCGCGCAGCAGGTGCCGCGGGATCCAGTGAATCGCCTCCGCCTCCGGATCCCAGTCCTCCCAGCCCGGCGCGGGGTCAATGTAATGCGCTTCCACGTGACCGTGCGGATCCGACCAGGCGACCTCGATCGGATAGCTCTCCGGCCCCAGCCCGGAGGCCTCGAAGTCAATCATGCCCGGAAGATCAGCCATCACCTCGTCCCTCCTGGAGATCCACCACCCGTTCGGGATCGAAGCCCGCCACAGGCTCGATCCCGGCGTAACCGCGCGCATTGGCCACCACTCGGCAGCCGGCAATAGTGGTGTCGACACACGCATGGGTGTGACCGTGAATCCATAGTGCCGGGCGCGTGCGACGGATGAGGTCGCTCAGATCCGAGCCGTAGGCGAACGACAACGGCGGGCCGTCCAGCCCTTCCGGCAGATACGGCGCGTGGTGGGTGACCACCACCGGGACCTGCCCGTCGGCGTGTGCCTGCAGCACCGCCTGCTCGATGAAGGCACGTGAGATCTGATGCAACCGGTACGCCGTGTGCGGCCGAAAGGGGCGCCCATAGGGCGCCGCCTCGGTGCCGCAGCGGATCCGCTTGAAGTCGTTCATCGACTCACCCGCGACACGCATCGTCTCCGGGGCGCCGGCGTTGAAGTCCGTCCAAAGCGTCGCGCCGATGAACCGCACCCGATCGAGGTCTTGGGCGTCGTTGTCGAGGATGTGCACGTTGCTTGCCTCCAACCCCGCAAGGTACGCCCGGAGTTTCGTCGGCAATCGCGTGGTCGAGCCGTCCTTGTAGTACTCATGATTGCCGAGCACCTGAATAACGGCCCGGAAATGCGGCGCCTGCCTCGCGGCGAAGCACGCGGCCTGGCGGTCTACATCGGTATCCCCAGCGAGCACCAGCACACGCTCCTGATCGGCATCGGTGACGTCCAGCAAGAATGGGACATTCTTCCTGGATTCACCGCGCCCGGCGATCTCCAGATGCAGGTCGCTCATTACGCGCAGCTCCACGGGGTGCCCTCCTCTGTAAAGCTGTGGCCCGCGCAGGCTACGGGAGTCCGGCTAAGACACCGGTCGACTTCACGCTGCAGCGCATCGAGCATCGATCCGCAATAAGCCACGAGCCCGGCCTGCGACAAGGCCCCACGGCCGTCCAGGTCACCGTGGCGCGGGGCGTCCGCCTGCGCGAGCGCTGCGCGGTACTGCGCTTCAGCCCGGGCAAGTGCGGCCGAGACCGACCACGCGACCCCACAGTGCAGACCCGGGATGCGCAGGCGGGCTTCGAGGTCCAGGCGCGCGAGACGCCCGTTTCCATCGCGGTACGGGTGGATATAGAGCAGGCGATGATGGGCGCACAGCGCATCCACCACCGCGTCAGCCTGCCGTGCCGAGTCGGAGTGATAGGCACGCGCCCAGTCGGCCATCAAGCCGGCCACCCGCTGCGTGGGCGGGGCCTGGTGCCGGGCGACGACCACCTCCTGCTGTCGAAAGTCGCCCGCCGGCATGCCGTCCACCACACCGTGCGCTGCCAATCGGGCATGCACGCGGCACAGCGCATCGATCCACCCGTCCGGGGTGGTGTCGGTTATCGCGGCGAGGATCTCGCGTGCTTCGCGCAGTGCCGCCACTGCCACGGTCCTTCGACAATGCGCGCCGACCAGCCCCTCGATTCGGTTGGAGGCGATCAACTCGACGGTCGCCACGCGCGGCTGCCGCACCGGGCCGCGATTCTGATGGATCGCGGCGGCCAGGGCGGAATCGGCTGCGATCAGCCGCGCGCACTGCCGATGCAGTCCGGGAAGCGCCGGATGATCGGCGGTAGGTCGCGGTGGTGTGAGGCTGTGCAGCATCGTCCGTCCCCTACAGTGGCGTCATCGGGTCCGTGACATCGACGAGCGTGAGCCCCGGGCGGCCCTCAGTGACGTGCGCCCACGTGTCGTACCAGGCGGGTTGTTTCAAAAACGCCCCACTGTCCAGATGGATGCGATTGCCGACACGCCACGGCCGGAATCCCGTGTCCGCGCGGATCGTGTGACCGTGCAGCACCGCGCGCACGTCCGGCAGCACGGCCTGCGGGTCGTCGGCCTCGGGCAGTTCACCGGCCTTGAGCGCCCGGAGGTAGCGCCGGCCCTTGACCAGCGGGGCCAGCGCGGCCATGTCCGCCCGGTCTGCGAAGACCTGCTCGACGCGGCACCGCAGGTCCGTCCAACGCTCGATATCCTCCGGGACCTCGGCGTGGACGACGCCGATCAACGCGTCGCCGACGGGGATTTCAAGCAACCACGGGAGGGCGTCGATGTGGGCAGCCACTTCGCTCTGTCCCTCGGCGTCCAGCGCTGCCAACCAGGGCTCCATCGGCAGCCGGAACCGTGCCACATCGTCGGCATGGACATCCGGTCTGTTCGCCAAGAGTCGCACGGCCGCGGCGAGGTCATGATTGCCCATCACGCTAGTGAACCAGGGCTCCTCTAGCAGTCGCAGCGCGGCGAGCGAGTCCGGACCTTTGTCGACCAAGTCGCCGACACACACCACGCGGTCAGCCACCGGGTCGAACGCCACACGCGTGAGCGCCTCGCGCAGGTCGTCGACCATGCCGTGGAGGTCGCTGACCACAAGATCCCGTCCCCGCGTGTTGCGCGGGAGCTGCGCGACCGCGCGGCCAATCGTCCGACCTACCATACCCACCCCCGGACAGGCACATGAAAGCGCCCCGCCGGACGTCGCCCAGCGGCTGACGCCTGGCGGAGTTGTTTTGCCTTTCCGTAGTCGATGGCACCAAAGACCCGCGCCTCGCCCACGCCATCCGTCACGCCCCGCAGTCCAACGCCGAGTACAGTGAGATCGCCTTCTGCGGCGTCAAAGCGATAGGTGAGATGCGTGTGACCGTGGACGATGAGCCCTACCCCCATTGCTCGGGCGAGATCGTCGATCACCGCGAATCCCAGCGGATGGCAACTCGGGGCCTCGTGAGTGACGAGCACATCCGCTGCTTGCTCCTTGAGCGCCGCAACGTCCTCGGGCCAGATCGCCGCGCGCAGCTTGCGCGGGAGTCCCTCGCGCCACACGTTTCCCTTGCCGATTGTTGCCAGGCACTTCGCACGCGTGCGCTCGCGGGGTTTCCCACTTCTTGGGTGCCACACCCGGCCCTGAAAATGCCCGCCGAGGCCGGCAACCCGCACGCCACCGATCGTTGTCACACAGCCGTGCAGGTTGTGCTGGGCGAGCTTGTGTCCAAACGTTAGATCGTAGACCGCGTCAGATTCGTAATCGTGATTGCCCGGAATCCAGTAGACGTCGCCCGCGCCCCGCGCCGGCTCGAGTGCTTCCGCAAGCGACTGCGCCTCCAGACCGTAGTCACCGAGTAGGATGGTGACCGGTGATTGCGTCAATGAGGCAATGGAATTGATGGGATCGAATCCGCCGTGCGGATCACCACCGAAGAGCCAGTGGGCATCGAGACAGGACATAAAGAGCACCCCCAAACGCAGCGAAGCCGGGCGGGGCCCGGCTTCGCATGAACAATCAGCACACAAACGCGCAGCTCCCGCTACCTCCGAGGTATTCGGGTGATTCCTATCTTTTGCTGCGCGTGGGTCGTCATGATCTCGTAATCCGTGATGGGTGATGCTTCGGGTTTACAGTAGCAAGCGCGACGAGGTCTGGCAACCCACATCACTCACATAACCACATGACCTTGTTGCAATTGTCTTCATGACGACAACACCGCACCCCCACGCGGAAATCGCCTTACAGAAAGTACCTACCACCATCCGTGTGTTAGTTTGATCCTCCCGGACAAGGCCGCAGCCATGATGCCGCTAGTCGGCACAAGGCCTGATTAATCCAGAGGCCAGCGATGTGTTCATCCAGAGTCTTGACTGCCGTTCTAGAAGAAGCGACGCCCTCTCGGGAAGTTGGCTTGCGAGATAATACAATCGAACTCTATTGGATTGTAAGATCGGGATTTCCCATACTCGCCATAGCTGCCCTAATGCGAGAAACCACCCTAGAAATACGTGATGTTGATCGACTAATCGTCAACCGCAGAACATTAAGAAGGCGAGAAAAGAACCAACGGGCTCTCTCGGTAGAGGAGTCTGAAAGAGTACTTCGGCTCGCTCGTACATTCGATGATGTGTATTCCTACTTCGACGATTTCAATTCGGCTGATTCGTGGGTGAGGCGGAAATCGCGGTTTCTACAAGGGGTATCGCCACTAGATGCCGCTACAACGGAAATCGGGCAGAAACTAGTCAGTAGTATGCTGATCAACAGCAGGCATGGTTTCGCGGTTTGATCAGTCGTATTCGGCAAATCCCACTGACCCGAGCGCTATCCTTGCTCCCGAATTTCATTCAGCGCGAGGCCAAGCGGACAGCCGCCATGCACGGGAGACTCATCTGCTTACTCTGTGCCTGCTTGCCCTGTCCCGGAGAATCACTTTCAATCTTCGTCTGCAGCGCGTGCCGAAAGCGTTATAGGCCAGGTGATGCTGATCACAAATGTCCAAGTGTCTTGGTGTAACGCCGGACCCGTTCGATCCCGGGCAGGCCTTCGTGACGCATGATGTCAATCGGCCGCTCATAGCCCAGACCTTTAATCGGCTGATGCACCCAATCGTCCCGCCACTGCGGAGCATCCGGGGCGAATTCCTCCAATGACCGTTGGATCGAGAGAATATTCATCGCCCTGCGGCAGCTCTCCTCATCATGTGGCAAAATCTCCACGCCTTCACGCAGGCGGCCTAGATATTCCGCGTCGTCAGCACAAGCGCCAAGTAACTCCAGTTTCTCGCCGCCCGCGATATCCCATACGTCGAAAATTCGCATGAGTTTCTGAGTAGCCTCGCGCCGTATACCTCTGTCCTGCAGCCAGTCCTCCATGAACTGGGATCTGCACGCTGGTCGCGACTCGTCCACGGCCTTACCTCGCCATCACCTCGAGCCCTGCTCGTCAGTTTATCCAATATTGTCTAACTGCTGGGGCGAGCGCAGGCTCGTCGATCTCCCCGGTGATTGTCGCGCAGTTCGGAATCCGGAACTATGGCCACTCAAGCTTTGCATGAAGGACCTGCAAGATCCACACGCTGCCGCTCTCTTCATCGATGCAATAGACAACCAGGTAGTTGCTCGCAATGACAAGCTCGCGCGTGCCCTCGACGCGCCCTACCCTGCCAAGCCTTGGGTGATCACCAAGGGCGGCGACATGCCCGAGGATGGCGTCATCCAGGGCGACGGCCGCAACCGGGTCATCCTGGGCGATGTATTCAGTGATCGTGGCCAGGCTCCGGCGGGCCGGCAGTGTCCAGTCAATGCGCACTACTCGGACGGCTCGCCGCCCAGGAGTCGGGCACGGCGTTCGGCTGCGTCATCGGCAACAGTGTCTTGAGGCACGGTGTCGCCGCGTTTTAGCGCATCCAGGCCCTCGTGCACCTGGTCTCGGAACCAGCGATCGTATGAGACTTCACGCTCCATGGCTGTCGCATAGTCAGTCATCAGTTGGCGCAAGACCTGGGAGCCGGAGCGATGTTCACTGCGGGCCGCTGCGTTGAAACGCTCTTTCAGGGCTTCATCGATTCTGACCGTATAGTTTGTGTCCGGCATGGGCTCACCTTCCGCGCGAGGCCGTTGTGTGTCGTGCAATGTTAGTGCATTTTCCAGAAGGGTCAAAGTCGAGGCATCCCCGGCGTTGTGTCAACACAACGGCGCCGGCGTGTTTTTGCGTTGCTGCCGATTGCCGGGGCCCTCGCCGAGGCCCTCGATTGGGTGGCGACTAAACAGTCCGTCCTGAATAACCCGTCACGAATCCTGGTTGAGTTTCTTTCGGCCACGACGGCGACTGCATCGCTCCGCGCAGGGAACCGTGCGCTCCGTCTACGAATAAGTCCTTCCGCATGCATACCCAGTACGAGTCCGTCAGCCACCGACCGCAGGCCGTCAGCGAACTCGTGGACGGCATCGGCGACGTCCCGTATGGAGGAAGTGCTGATGTCCGCCCCGCTTCACCGTTAGCAAAGCCGGTGGGACAGGCAGGGCTGGATAACCGAATGACAACGACACTTAACTGAAGGATGAGACCAATGGGTGGTCGCGCCGAGATGGATAGACCCGACACGATGATCGTTCACCACCGCCCCGACGCGCGGAATAACATGGACCCGGAGTCCATTCCATACCTTCGACGCTGATCCGGAAGCCGCGGTGGCTGCGTTTAGGGACTAAGCGGATCATTCTGCGCGGCTTGGTATCCCAAGTATGCCAGTTCGCTCGCTGAGGGCTGTCGACTCACGCGATGCTAGACGATCTAGCGATACCGGATGCCGGCGAAATGCCTCGAGGCCACTTGGGCCAAGGCCCTTTGAGCTTTCCAAACCGGGGACCAGAGCTGTCCCTCCCGAGGCATGCACTGGGCAAGGATTTGGTGAGGATTTCTCAAGAACCTTTCGGGGCCCACTGCCAATCCTCAAACACATCCATTGCCATATCCCACACTGGACGTCCTCGTTCAAGTTCGCCCATCTAGACTCCTATCGATGGGCACCCACGGACTCAACGTCTCGACGCGACCCGTTGCTGACGTTTCTGCTGGATCGACTCTTGTCCGCTGAGGAGCAGCGTAATACGCGGCGCCGTCAGATGATTGGTTCGCGCTCACTTTCCCGTACGCGGTAACCTACTGATGTGTCGGATGCTCTTGCTAGCCATGTCGGGACGGATCCGCTGCTATGACGCCAGCACAATGATCGAATCAGCGTGAGCGCCTTTCATTCATTGTTAGGCACTCGAATGCGAGTCTGGAGTCTCCTATGGCCTTAATTGAAACCTATCAAAACGCGCTCCAAAGGAAGCGCGCAGAGCTAGCTAAGTTAGCTTCTGACAGGGCGAAGATTCAGAAGAAGCTGGCGGATTATACAGTCAAAGCCCAGAAGGCGTCTGAGGGCGCCAGCAAGTCAAGGAATGGTTCCACAGCAAGTAGCAAATTCCGCGAAGCCGTACGGCACGAAAAGAGTGCGAGCAAAGAAGCGGACAAACTGGCTAAGCTGGAGGCAAGGATGGCGACCAAACATAAAGAGATCGAAACGGCTCAGCGAAAGGTCGCCGAGGTGGAAAAAAAGATCGACCAGAGAAGGCAGAAGGACCTTCAGAGTCAGAGAGAGGCTCATGAGCGGCAGCTTCGTCAGGTCGGCAAGGCCTTGTCGAGACATGATCGGATGCACCGGGACACCATGACTGAATTGGAAAGATTGAAGAACTTGCCAGAGAAGATAACAGTGGCGTTTTTTGCCGCTAATCCGCTTGATCAGAGTTCTCTACGGCTAGATGAAGAAGCGCGCGCTATACAGGAGATGTTAAGGAAGGCGCAGCACAGAGATTCTGTCACCCTAAAATCCTTCTGGGCAGTTCAACCAATGGATATTCTTCAAGCCCTGAATGAAAGCCATCCGGCAGTCGTTCATTTTAGTGGGCATGGCTCTCAGGATGACGAGCTAGTATTTCAGGATAGCGTTGGCGGGACCAAACTTGTAACTAAGGAAGCCATTGTGCAGACGATGGTAGCGTCTACAGGCGACATAAGATTGGTCTTCTTTAACACCTGCTACTCCAGAAAGCAGGCTGAGCTCGTTGTTCAGCACGTCGAAGCAGCCATAGGCATGGCTGATACTATCTCTGACCAAGCTGCCAGGATTTTCTCTTCTCAGTTTTACTCAACGATTGGCTTTGGGCTCTCAGTGGCTAAGGCGTTTGAGCAGGCGAAAGCCGCGCTGATGTTGGAGGGGGTTCGTGAGGAGGAAACGCCAGAATTGTTCGTTCAGGACGGCATTGAGCCTGATGATATTGTGGTAGTTAGGCCGGAAGGGGTAGTGTAGGGAAAATGAATTTAACTGTATTAGATCTTACACTTAAGGCGCGAGTAATTCAATGTACGAGAACGAAACCCGTATCATTAAGCCTTTTCGAGAAATCTTTGCCTGCCCCGAGAAGGCCCTCATCATCCTCGATGAGCATAATCCCTCCCCGCAGGACCTTGAGCGTATCCTTGCAAAGCTGTGGGAGTTTCGTGTCGACATGCCTAAAGACTCCGAGCCCGTTCGTGCCGCATGCGATGTTGTGCGTGCGACTCTAGACCGGCGGCTAAATGAGCAACATATCTCCGCTATGGAGCGTCTCTCCGCTAGCTCGGATAGTTTAGGTAAAGCGAACCTTTGGTTAGGAGGCGGTCTCGCTGCGTTGGCAGGAGTGCAGATCATCGTCATGATCTGGTAGGCGGATCGAGACTGGATTTCCCTATCTACGTTCGAATCGCAGACGGACAGAGCCTCGCCCCACCGTAGTGAATCGATTGCGGGTGGCTTCACCCATCGGATTTGGAAGTTGGAGGACGTACCATCGGTCCGGCGAGAAGACGTACGGGACGTAAAGGATGCGGTAGCGCCGACGTCCGTCCTTCGACGCGCCACCGGCGACCCGTAACTCATTTGCAGTGAGCTCGAATTCCCCGCTGTCCTCAAGGGATGACTTGACCTCATAGAGCCATTCGGCCTGGGGCGTCATCACCCGGAAATCGTAGCCCGCCGCGTCATTGCCCCCATCGCCACCGAAGAAGTACGCGCGGTTCTCCGAGACCCAGCAACTTTCATCGACATATTCGCTGTGGCGTCGGCACAGGAACTGATAGGCGAGCCACTCCCCGGTCAGGCCCATCGCTTGCCGTTGTGTATCCGTCAGCTGTCGTTCGCGCCTGCGCGCCCCACCACCCGCTCCCACAGCGCCTGCACCGCCGCTCGGCTGGTCCGGGTTGTCGAACGCCACGAGGCGGGTCCGCTGCCGGCTCCGCTCGAACCAAGTCTCGTCGTTCTCTAGGAAGCCGGCAGCCAATTCCTGGAGGTTCTCGGCGAACTTCGCATCGCCCGTGTCCAGTGAAGTCCCCGCGAACAAGATGCTACGTCGCTCGATCTCCCTTTGTTGTCGTTCACGCTCTCGACGCTTTTCTTCTACCTTAACGTCGTCCCTGGTGAGCCCGAGAGTCTCGCCGTCGAGGGTCTCGGGCATGCCATCTGGCCAGCAGCCGGCACGCCTGCAAAGGCCCGGAATGTCCTCGGAGCCAATCCACTCGAAATCGAGAAGCCCGCTGTTTTCGAGATGCCTGGCAACGGTCTGTGCGTCACCCTGCTGCCAGGGTTCCGGCAGCGGCCTGTCGTTTCTCTGGCACCAAACGCCGATAACCGGCGCTGCTTCCATCGCAAACTCGCGTACGGCTTTGCGGTTCGCGTCGACCACTCGCCTGTATGCCGGCAACTCAACCGCAACGTCTTCCCCCAGCGCTTCCGCCAGAAGGTCGGATACGTGTGCCTCCACGGCCTCCATCTCCAGCGTCTCCCGCGTCAAAATCCAGTTCGTGTCGAACGCAAGGAAGGCCAGATTCTTTCGCTCCACGTACGCGGCAAGATCGCGGCCGGCGCGGAAGTCGGCCGCGTGATGGCGTCTTAGCCGGTCGATGATCGCCGGCCGCATACGTCCGAGATAAGCGTCGTACAGTTGCCGCAACTCCGCCTCGTTGGACAAAGGCGCTTCGCCCAGATCCAACAGAACACGGTTGAACGTCGCATAGTCCAGGTCCAGCCTGCCGCGCAGTTCGGTGCGGTTCGCCGACTGTTCGCAGGCATCGATCAGCTCATCGGGCGCGTATTCCTTCCCGGCCAGATGCAGCTCCAGCCACTCGCGCGCGTCGAACCGGTTGCCGGCGCGGTCGACGTCACTCAAAAACTGGCGCGCGAGGTGGGGGTCGCCATAGTAGCCGACGACCGGTATCAGCAGGTGCAGGATGTGCTCCAGGTCTGTTCGCAGCGCGGCGCGAAGGTCCAGGATCGTCCGCACATCGCACTCAAGCGCGCTTGCCAGTGCTTCATCGTCCGGCGCCTCCAATCTATCGGACGACCGATCGAACGCCAGCCGCAGCAGGAGCGGCTCGAGAGAGCGAAGCCTGCCGTCGATCAGACGGGAAATGCCGCCCGACAGAGTGCGGGCGAGCGAGCGCCAGTTAACGACCAGATCCTCGTTCAGGATGAGAGTGGGGAAGTCCTCGTGCTCGAACGCGTACCAGCGCAACTCTTCATTCGTCGATACCTCGTCGTCATCCACAACGAGCTTCATGGCCTCGCAATGCCGGACCCGTATTGTCCGCGCCCGTCTATCGACAGTCGTGCTTTGGATGCCGCGCTCCAGGCGCTCACCTCGGAGCTCATGCCCTATAACGATGACCTCGGGGAGCCATTCCAATCCCAGAGAAGTCAGTAACGGGTCGCTCGCACGCGGGGCGAAGGGCGCGCCGTCGACGAGCAGTTTCACGCCGATGCCGTCGAGGCGTCGCGGGACAAAGGCACCTGTCACCTCCAACAACTCAGCAACCCGCTCGGTCGCGGCCGGTCCCACCTCTAGGACCGCCTGACCAGCCGAGGACAGAATGCGTGCCTCGAAGCTTTGCGCGTCCTCTGTAACGATGACCGCTGCAGGTGTATCGGACTCGCCGGTCAGCGCTTCAAGCTGTCCCCAGCGCGTCACGATCAGGCTTAAGTCCGCAGGCAGTAAGTTACCTGTCTCCACCACCTCCTGCCACGCACGCCGATATTCGTTTCGGAAGGTCGGGCGATCATTGGAGGAGAGTCCCACGGCGACATCCGCCAAGTCCCGCAGCCGCTCAACGGCCGTTGCCTGACTGTGCCAATCCCGCAGGCACAACGCGTCACCGAAGGCCAACTCCGAAAGGCCTTCCCCCTCCGACAGATCGACTAGCGCTTCGGGCACACGGTCGATGAACCGCGGTGGGCCGCGGCGGCGGACCCGCGAGCCCCAACATTCCTTGGGGCTCCTGAAAAAAAGCCCTTCCTGGGAGACTGCGGCAATCCATGGCTTCGAACGCAGGAAGGATGCCAAAGGCGTCGGCAGTTTCCGTCGATCCCAGTCGCGCTCGTTGCGCTCGAAGCGGCCGACCTCGAACTGGAAGTATTCAGTCCCGTGCGCTTTCAGGTGCTCAAAGATGAGCATGCACATGGACTCTCGGGCGCCTTCCGGCAGGGCATCGTGTTCAATCTGCCCCGGTAATCGCCAAGCCTCGCCTTTCATCCGGTATTCGGTATACGGATATTTGAAAGAGACGTGCGCTACCTCTGCGCACCAGTCCTTGTCCAGACCTTCAGCGGCTTTGCCGCTTTGCAGGACGTAATCCCACAAGTTCGAAGGCGAGCCCTTACATACAAGCCGCGCGGGCACCGGCCTAAATCCGTCGACAACACCGATAAGCTCCAGGAATCTGGTCCAATGCCGCTTCGCATCTTGCACCGAAACCGGCCAATTTTGCTGTCCGACCAACAGCCGATCGCGTACTCGCCGGCAGTCCGGCGAGTCGTCTGCGGCCTCGATCAGGTAGTTCTCAAGGACTCTTCCGACCGACGTCCATGAGGACGAGAAAGCGCACTCACCCGCCGGGTGCCAACCCGAAAGCGTTGGCACATAAAGGCCTGCCTTCTGCAGCTCTTCCTCCAGCCGCACCCCTGATCCCGCACGCCACACTTGGAATGCCCACGCAAGCGCCTCTTGGCGACGCTTGTCGTTTGCCTCTCGCCCCAAGGCCGACTTTAAGCCTGCCAGCGCTTCTACCGGGTCGTACTCGCGCACTAGATTGGCTGCGGTGAATGCCTCCAGCGTCTCCCGTCGAAGGCTGATCCGCTCGTAGAGAAACCGGTAGCGACGTGCCAGCGTCGCGGGCGGCAGGGGGACGCCTGCTTTCTTTCGCTTACCCTTCGAGACGTCACCTCGAACAAAAACGCCGGTCCGTTTCTCATCATCGATACCTCCGGCGCGTCGCAACTTACCCGATCGGTCATAGAGGATGGCTTTCCCGTCCAGCGCTTCCAGCGGCGCGTTCGCGGTTTCGAACACGCGCGGAAGGTCGTCGTAGAAACGTGACCAAGTGCGCGGCGCCGCTTTGCGTTCGAGCAAAGATCGGGCGAACGCTTCGGACCATTCAGCCAGCTGAGCTTCTGAAGGCGTCAACCGATAGACACCGCGGCTCGCGACCGCCTTCAGGCGTTCGATTCGCTTGCTATCCAAATCTTCCGAGACCAATTGCGCGCCGACGTACTTGGCGACTGTTCTGTCCTTGAGGACGGAGAACGTGCCTTCCGGCCAGATTCTGATCTCGGACAGGCAGGACCAGGCCCTTTGCCCTCTTTCCACAATGGCCGGAATGACGGTGGCCTCCTGCAGGGAACTGCCCGCCTCATTTAGCGCAGTATTGAGCTTTCCCGCCTGTTCTCCACTCCAAGCGAATAGGTCGAATACGGCTCGCGCAGGGATGGCCATATCCCGCTCGACGATTGAGAGTGCCGCTGCGGCGCATGTCTCTGCTGCCGCTTCCATCAGAGTTTCGTTTAGGGGGAGCTCCAGATCCGCGTCGCGTCGGTCGATATCTGCAAAGAATGGGGCATCGAGGTAGCCGAGAAACGGGGAATCAGCTTCTTCACCCATGGGCAGGAAGTTGTAGAGGCGGCCTTTCGTAACCGTTGTAGTGGACATACCGACTGCTACAGATACAACCGGCGCGCCCTTCCAGTTTAGCCACCGCTGGAGTTGAGGCGCGGTCGAGATGCTTCTCCCAACGGCCTCCAGAATCCGCTGTCTATCTACCTCCCGCCGGACAACCAGGAAGCGGCAGCCCTCGCCAACATCGACTTCGTACATTGTTGTACTGGGAAGCGAAGGAACATCGCCAACCTCCGTCTGGCGCCGGGACAGACGTCGTCGATACGGTCTATGGTCCGGTCTTTCGATATCGATCCGGATCTCTGCGATGCGGTCGAGGAACAGCAGGAGCGGCGCATCCAAGTGGGCGAGCGCTTCCACCTGCCTGCTTGCCAACGTAACCGCCTCCGGCGTCCGCAGCGGGGCGGCGATAACCGTCATGTAGCCGCGTCGAGCATATGCGGCGATTTCGTTAGGGTGGTCCTCCAGCGGGCGAGGGACGAGATACCGCGGAATAGTTTTCGCGACGGCAGCGCTCGTTGGTGCATCGACGCCGGTGGAGTGAAGGATGTCCTCTATCTCGCTGACCTCTGCGAAGCGGAAGCAGTAGCCGTCGAACCCGCCGCTCCGAGAGGCGCCGTTGCGCGAGTAAATGTGCACGTCGTCGGTTAGCGCTTCGATGCTCCTGAAGCCGAGACCCTTATTGCCGATGCCTTCACCGACCTCCTTGGCGCTGGTGGCCAGGTTGCGGATCGCCTCCACGTCTTCCCAGCGGAAGCCTTTCCCACCATTTGCGACGTAAAGTACGCCTTCGCTTTCCGAACGGATGGCGAGCTCGATCGCAATCCGGCCGTCGTTACCGGAACGGTGCGCGTCGTGCGCGTTCTGAATCAACTCATAGAGAACCCGATCACCGTATTCGGTGCCTATGACCTCGTCTAGGTTCCGAAGGCTTTGATAAACCTTCAAGTTGCGCTTGTGGGCATCCACGGCATGCTCGAGTAAAGAACGAACATGCCTCTCCAGTTCATCGGCCGGTGCCGTATCGGAGCCGGTCTCAGCACGAACACCCCTCGGATGTTCTTCGACCGCGTCGTACATGCCCTTGAGATCCGAGGCCTCATTGCCACCGTAGCGTGATTTCCAGTTGTAGTAGGTCGCCTGGCTGATGCCGTGCTTGCGGCACACGTCTTTCACCGCCATGCCGGCGTCGGCTTCCTTCAGGATGGCGACGATCTCGGACTCGCTGAATCGGGACTTTCTCATCACTACCTCCTGGCTCTACAGTCTGCCAGAAGGCTCCAGGAACGTGGTGTCTACGCATGGGGGAAGGCTACGAGACGCCGTGGGCCTGGAGGATGCTCTCGCCCTCCCCGGCTACATCGGAGGCCGTAAGCCTCAGTCGTTCCCGGTCCTGCCGGGCCTGCTCCCTCCGGGCCACAATCGCCTGGACGCCACACCCCACTCCGCGAAAGACAAGCCCGACGGCTTGGACCACAACACTGATGAGTGCTGCCACCATGGCAAAGAGGAGATAGGCTGCCTGCATGTAGGCGGCCTTATGGCCGCGCACTTGCACGCCGGCCATCTTGAACGAAGAGCGTCCGGGTCGGACCCAATTGAAGGCCCCGACCGGCGTCTTGGTGGATACCGGCGCACCCGACTTTGACAGGTTCAGCTTGGCGGCATCGGACCCGTACCGTCCGCGGAGGATGAAGCGCCCGTTCTGGAAGGCCACCTGGGTGTTCTTTGCCAGCCGCGTCGACACACGCACGCCATGGCTGGTGTTACCGGTGACGTTCACACCCGAGACCTTCGTGTGAGCCCGCAGAGACACGCCACCAGTGCGGCTTGCCCGCAGGTAGTTGCCCGTGTGCTCAATGCGCTTCTGGCGACCGTCCCGGTCCTTTTCGCCGATTTTCAACACGCCCATCACTATTAGCTTTTCCAGTGGATCGGTTGGATCTGAGTCTCGGTGCCGGCCTCCCGGGGAGTCAACGCCGCACGCAATTGGAATTTCCCAACAGGCCAGGTTCGTAGACTGGTTACGGCCATCCCGAACCCCCTGCACCGACAGCTTCACCTCACTCGGGATCTGGCCAGTCATCACCATCTTGGTGATCCAGATCCTCGTGATTCTCACCCCAGCTTTCGTGGTATGACTCCGGACCCTCGTACTCGCTAGGGTCGTGTGCATCCAAGGCGTCTTGCAGGTCGTCATCCCAGTCTTCGAGACCCTCATCAAACCCTCTATCCGGGTCCGGTGAAAGGTACTGATCCGGTGTCACGGTATCGTCGGACGTGTCGGGTCTGCCGGCCTCCAGATCTTCATGGACAATTCCCGTGTCAATGCACTCTTCTTCGTCATTCGCCACCTCCGCCCGTATCTCGGCACGAACGAGCCTGATCTGCTCATCCAACCTCCGGATCTCGTCGATGATTCGGTTGAGGTCACCCCGCTCCGTGCGTACGCCACCCTGCTCTTTCCTGACCGTGGCTGAACCGAGATGGATCGTGGGTATAGGCGCTACGGCCAAACCGTCGTACACCTCGGCGTAGCTTCGATAATCGACTCTGGCAGAAACTTTCGCTTTTTCGAGCGCAGCGTTCACCATCTGACCCCAGACCATGCGAGCTTGCCGGAACTCACGTCGACGGTTCGGCAGACCGTGTCTCTTGCGCTTCGAGCCGCTCCACTCTCGCGCCGCCTTGTCACCGAGATCCCATCCGTTCGACGCTCTTGTGGTTGTCATGAGATGAGCATGAGGATTCCCCGATTCAAGCGCGTGGATGCACAGATCGACAGCCACCTCGTAGCGCATCCGAAGCCAGTCCGCAAACCGTCGCGCCAGCCGAATCGAGCCTCTCCGATCAAGCTCTACGGGGAGAGCGATTTCATACTCCCGGGCGGTCGTGGAGTCTCTCCGACGCTCCGAGGTTTCCGCCGTCACCCAGAGCGCCTCTCTACTCCGCTTCCAGCCAATCAGTTCGGTGTGATCCACGTCGGTTCTGCCGCGATAGTCGTTGCCGCGACCAGTCAACGGACACTGGAATCGTGAGCCCGAACGGTAGGCAGCAGCGGCAACAGCCGACTGTCCCGAAGATCTCTGTATCGGCCGAACGTGAAAATGATAGATCGCCATGCGAAGACCCCTAGTGATGCGCAACCCTTTTGGCGGCCCACTCCTAAGTGCGCTGCAACGCCAATTGCCTTCAAGCTGGCACGAGACGGACCGATAACCAGTGCCTTTTGCGATGTGCATTTGGAGAGAAGGCGCGAACCTCCCATGCCATGGCGGAAAACGTCTGAAGTGCACAAAAGGCATTTGGAACGGAGCGCCAATGCGATCTCATAGGTAGCCAGTTCAGACACAAGAAGAGGTCAATACCATGAGCAAGAAGCTGGAAAACCTGGAGAAGGACCTGCAACAACTCAAGCAGCGGCAACAGCAGAAGTCACAGGAGATGCGCAAGGAACGAGATCGCGTTACTCACAGGCGAAGACTCGTGCTCGGTAAGTTCATGGAGCAGATAATGGAGAGGGATAAGTCAGAGGAGAAGAAAATCCTGCGTGGTCTGAACCGGGACCTTGTGCGCGAAGAAGACCGTCAGCTCTTCGACCTTCCCGTGACCAACCTCAATGGGTACACAACCGTTCAGAACACGATTCTGGAGCCGACTAACCCTCGGGAAATCTCTCGGGCTCGGCGACAGCTCATCGAGTCGGTATGCGGGGGCACACGGCTGTACCCGGTTAACGCGTGGCAGGATGCGAATAAGCCTGACGGCCAGTAGATCCGAGCGCGGTTTCCCTGATCTCCGGCGGGAACTTTCGTTCAGTCCACAATACCGGTCATGGGTACACAGTTCGTGCCCATGACCAGGTCATTAACTAGTGGCCTCAGAGACACGTCCACGTCTCTGAGGCACGGCGGAATTTGCACCCTATCCCAGCGCTTTCGCCAGCCGCTCCATCGCCTTCTCCAGGTTCTCCATGCTGGTGGCGAAGGAGATGCGGGCATAGCCGTCCAGGCCGAAGGCGGAGCCGGGAACCAACGCCACGTTGGCCTCATTGATCAGGTGCTCGGCCAGCTCCATGTCGTTCCTCACGCCAAGGTTCTTGATGGCGCCCTGCACACTGGGGAAGGTGTAGAAGGTGCCGTCGCCCTCGATGGCCTCGATGCCCTTGATGTCGTTCAGGGCCTTGACCACGAAATCGTGGCGTTCCTTGAACGCCTTGAGCATGGGCGCGATGCAGCCCTGGTCGCCCGTGAGCGCGGCCACCGAGGCGGCCTGGGCGATGGAGCAGGGGTTCGACGTGCTCTGGGACTGGATCTTCTTCATGGCGCCGATGACGTCCGCCGGACCGGCTGCGTAGCCGATGCGCCAACCGGTCATGGAGTAGCCCTTGGAGACGCCGTTGATGACGATGGTGCGGTCCTTCAGCGACGGACAGGCGTTGACGATGTTGGTGAACGGCTCGTCCGCCCAGAGGATGTGCTCGTAAATGTCGTCCGTGAGCACGAGTACACGCGGGTAGTCCTCGAGAACTTTACCCAGCGCCTCCAGTTCCACCCGGGTGTAGGCCACGCCGGTGGGGTTGGAGGGGCTGTTCAGGATCACCAGCCGGGTCTTACTAGTGAGTGTGGCTGCCAGTTGCTCCGGTGTAATCTTGAAACGCTGTTCCTTGGTAGCCTGAATTCTTTCCGGAACGGCGTCCGCCAGCAGAGCCATGTCCGGGTACGACACCCAGTAAGGGATCGGGATCACCACCTCGTCGTCCGGGTTCAGCACCGCCTGCATCACGTTGTAGATGCTGTGCTTGGCGCCGGCAGAGACCAGGATCTGGTTCAGTTCGTAGTCCAGCCCGTTCTGGTTGGCGAATTTCTGCTGGATCGCCTGTTTGAGCTCGGGCGTACCGTCCACGGGCGTATACTTGGTCTTGCCGGCGCGAATCGCCTCGATGGCAGCCTCTTTGATATGCTCCGGCGTGTCGAAATCAGGCTCCCCGGCGCCCAGGCCGATGATGTCGTGACCGGCCGCGCGCATTTCCGCGGCCCTGGCCGTCACGGCGAGGGTGGGTGAGGGTTTGACGCGCTGAACCCGGTTCGCGAGGGACTTGCTCAATATGGCCTCCGAGTGATTCTGGGACGTTGTCCGGGACTGCCGTAAGCGCCCGTAAATCGACCCACTTGCCCCGCAGGCGGTCGTCAGCTCTTTTTCGGAGCCGGCTCCAGGCCCGTATTCCAGGGCAGTAGCGCTTCGAGCTTCTCGACGGTGTCCGCCTCGCCGATGTGCGTGAGCACATGGTGGATGTAGGCCGAGGGGTCCAGGCCATTGGCCTTGGCGGTCTCGATTAGTGAGTAGCAGCTCGCGCTGGCGCGTGCGCCCTGGGTGGTATCGGCGAACAGCCATGCCTTGCGACCGAGCGCGAACGGGCGGATGGCGTTCTCGGCCAGGGCGTTACTGATCTGTAGATCCCCACGCTCGCAGTAGCCCACCAGGGTGTCCCACTGGTTCAGGGTGTAGTCCATCGCCTTGCGGGTCAGTGAGCCCTTCACGACCTTGCCGGCGTTGTCTTCCAGCCAGGTTTTCAACGCCTGGAGCCGGGGCAGGCTCTCGGCCTGGCGGATGCGATAGCGCTCATCATCGCCGAGATCCTTGATTCGGCGCTCAATGGCGTAGAGCTCTTGGATCGCCCCCAGCGCCACATCCGCCTTGGCGCTCTGGCGTTTGCCTTTGCCCTTCTTCTTGGGCGGCGCCGCCTTGGAGGCCTCGACAAACTTGCGACGGGCATGATCCCAGCACCCGATCCGGGTGATGGCGTTGTCCCGACACACCTGGCCGTAGCCGGAGTAGCCATCGGCCTGCAGGATGCCGCTGAAGTCATCGAGCAGGCGCACGGGCACGCTCCCCGCACGTGAGGGGTCGTACGCGAACAGCACCGTTGGCCGGCCAGGTGGCCCACCCCGGGTCACCCAGATCCATTTGTCGGACTGGGCGACCTTGCCGTCCTCCTTGAGGACCTGCATGCGGGTCTCATCGGCCTGGAGGTAGTCGCTGGTGTTCTGCGCCTCGCGCATGAGGTTGATCAGCGGGCTGAACACCGCATCCAGGCGGATGATCCAGTGCGCCATGCTGGTGCGACTGACCGAATGCCCGAGCCGCGCCAGCATGTTCTCCAGTCGGTACAGCGGCAGACCGTCGGCGTACTTCGAGGTGATGATGTAGGCGAGCAGCGCGGTGGTGGCAATGCATTTGCCCAGCGGGTGGACCGGCCGGGGCGCCGCCACTAGGGACTCCTCCCCGTCGTCGTGCTCGAACACGGCCTTCTCCTGCCAGTACTCCAGCACGCTCAACTGAGCGGGGATGAACTCAAGCTCCTCCTTGACCTTGGTGAAGAAGGTCTTGCTGGCACCGGCTTTCTCCTCGTCGCTGAGCGTGAGCTCAACGCGCCTGCGCGCCAGCGTGTCCGAGAAGCCCCGCTCACGCCGCTTGCCCGAGGTGCGCGGCGTCTCATCCGGGTCGGGTTCAGCGTCGTCCGGGAGTGCCTCGCGCAAGGCATCGATCTCGGCTTCCACCTCCGCCTCGTCGAACAGCGTGATCTGGTTTTGATGCTTCTCGCTACTGGCGGCGAACTTCTGGAGGGTCTTCAGGCGCAGCAGTTCTTCGAGCAGATCAATGCGCGTATCGCGTTGCCGGATGGCCTGCTCTTTCGAGGCCAGTTGTTGCTGAAGGTCACCGATAACGGCCATCATCTCAGCGGCGGAGAGGCCGCTGAGATCGGGAGCCGGAGGGGCGTTATCGGGCGTTGATTTCATTACGAAATCATACCAAAAACAGCGCCCTGGCGCACGCAAAAACGCCTACCCAAGCGCCTCGTAATGCAGCTTTTTGTGCCCCCGCAGCAGCGTGATGTCGTAGCCGTCGAGCAGCCAGTTGATCTGCTCCCCGCTCAGGCTCATCAACTCATCGCCCGGGGCCGGCCACTTGAACCGCTCCTCGGCCAGGGCCTTGTAGTAGAGCACGAAGCCGTTGTCTTCCCACATCAGACACTTGATCTTGTTGCGCTGGCGGTTGGTGAAGGCGTACAGCGCCCCGGTGAAGGGGCTGTGCCCGAGCTCCTGCTCGACGATCAGCGCGAGACCATGGGCCTGTTTGCGGAAATCCACCGGGGCCCGGTACAGGTAAATCTCCGGCAACTGCCGGGACGGGCGCAGAGACCGGTTGCGCATCACAACTGCCTCAGCACCGCGCCCAGCAACTCGATGTTGCCCGCGTGCAGGCCGGTGATCGACACACCGCCGGGCAACGAGACGGTCAGCCCATCCGCGGCGTCATCGTGTGCCACCGGCGCCACCCTGGCAAAGCCGGCCCGCGAAGGCGACTCGCCCGGGCCACGGAGCTTTCGCCGCCAGTAGACAAACTGGTGGTAGGTGAGTGAGTGTTGCTTGCAGAACGCCGCGCCGGACAACCCGGAGGCCGTCCACGCATCCAGCGTCTGTCGCCAGTAATGATGCAGCTCGGCGCTGGTCATACCGATTTCCTCCAGTGGTCAACGGGATGGAACCAGTGTGACCAGTACTCAGACCAGGGAATAGGTGCCGATTCGCTGGCGCTTACGGACTGCCGGCTGAGACGCCGTACTTCGGGCTGGCATAATATCAGCCATGAATCCTGATGGAATTTCTCCCGGCCACAACGGCGACTGCATCGCTCCGCGCAGGGAACCGCGCGCTCCGTAAACGAATAAGCCCTTCCGCTTGAGCTTTCAAAACCGATGATCGGAGCCGCCGTGTCCGTCCCGAGACATGCGCTGGCCACGTATTTCACGTATTTAATGAGGATTGCTCAAGAACCTTTGGGTCCGTTGCCAGTCCTCGGACACATCCATTGCCATATCCCACACTGGACGTTCCCGCTCATGTTCGCCCATATAGACTCCTCTTGATGGGAGCCCGCGGACTCAACGTCTCGACGCGCCCCAGAGCGGACCCTCGCCTGCGATAAAGGGGCGTCCGCTTCGGCAGGGCCTTACCTCGCGCACATCAGTGGCGGTGAATACGCCTCCCCGGATTCGGCCTTTTGGCAACTGCTTCACGGATTACGCGGACAGGTCTTGTCGGCTGCCGCCGGTATTCTCAGAAGGCGACCCACTGCCAAGTTTTATTGGGTCACGGAACAGGTGACTCACGGTATTGAATCGCGATCACTGTGATGTTGTCGTCACTCCCTGTCTCGATGGCCTTTGTGATCAGTTGCTGCGCCCGGCGGCTCGACTGACAACTTGTGCCGGCTGATATCCAGCTATCTGGTATCGCCTCGACCCCATCCGACGTGAGGACCACCTCATCGCCGTCCCTCAATTCCAGCGTGGTCAGGTCGTGCTGGGGCTTTTCCTCACTGGAGTCGGCAACGAAGCAGCGATCAAGACCATCGTATAGGGTGGCCAAACCCTCGGCCTCCTCCGGCAGAATCTCATGCTCCTCTATCATTCGAGCAAGAATCGTATGATCCGTAGTGAGCCGTTGGATTTCCCCATCACGGATGAGCCACCCCCGCGAGTCACCTACATGGTAGAGGGTCATGACGCCGCACGTGACCTCGGCGGCGATCAGCGTCGCTGACATGCCGTAGCAACGCTTCTGCGCGTTGATTCCGTCAATGAATTGCTCATGCAGTGCCCGGAGCTTGCGGCCGGGGTGTTTCGAGGGCTCTAGTCGATGGATGCTTGCGAGTAAGGTCAGCAGTTTGTGGCTTGCTCGAGCGGCACAGGGTGCCGTGCGAACTCCGTCACTCACCGCGAACAACGCATCGGTTGGATTCTCCAAAACGAACTGTTGCTCATGTTCTCCCTGAAAGACGGCGTCCTGGATGAGGTAGGCATCCTGGTTGCAGCGATTGCCGGCGCATCGATTGGCCGTGCTGGCAACAGAACAGTTCAGGAACGGTTTTACGGGTCGTTGGATCGTCATGCGGTCGCTTCGCGCAAGAGTGCTTCTCGCAGGTGGAACATGGCGAGGCTGTCCTGTTGGCAGTAGGCGCGCAGCGAGGATTCCAGGCGATCACGCTCGGTCGGATCCTTGCTTGCGAGCATTTGTAACCAGCCCCGGCCCGCAGCCTCGCCATCTGCGATCGCCATCCCGGCGTAGGACATCTCCGGAACCAGCGTTGGCAGCACCTGCTTAATGGAGTACGAGCCTCGGAACCCTGGGTGGTAGTAGTGCCGTCGCAGTATCGCTAACAGATCAACGATTCGCGGTTGTAGTGAGAGTAGCGTCGGCGCGAGTTGGGAGAGAGCCTTTGCCAGTTCCCGAATGGTTCGGCCCTCGTAACCCGAATAGACGACGATCGAGCCGTTCTGTCCAAGCGTTTGGATGAGGTGCTCGGCGAGTTCTTGGCGAGGGTCCGCTGATGGGGCAGTGGCTAGGAATTCCTGATGGATTGGCGCCTCGCCTGGTGCTCTCTGGGTGTGGCATGAGAACTGAAACGGCAATGCATCAAACGGCCGCATGCCTGTGTACATGGGGAGCGCAACCATGGCCGCTTCGAAGTCGAGGAAATGCAGCGGCCACTCCACGTTCTCCAGTGCCGCAAGGAGTTTGGGGCTGAGCCAGGGCTTACCCTCGACGGTGGCTTGTCGAACACGCTCCTGGATCTCCGACAACCGAACATCGTCCGGTATCGCCTCAATGGATTCGACGCCTCGCTCGAGCAGCGCCTCCCGCAATCCGTCTCGAAGATTAGGCAGAAGATCAATCGGGTTATCGGGTGTTCGCTTGCCTTGGCTGCAGTGGGCCCAAAAAGGACAGGTGTAGGGCGTGTGGCAGTGGGGTCCAATGTCTACGTCTGGGGCAGTGGAGCTGCTTGCGATGTGGTGGAAATGGTCGATCCATCTCTCCACGGCGTCGAATTCGTTCTGGCAGAACTCAGTCAGGTCCTCAAATTGGAACAACTCACCCAGATCGTAGGCACCGCCCGGGTAAACGTAGTCGCGGTTGAGCAGGAGCAGGCCGGCGGTACGCACCGGAATGCCCGCGCCCTTGAGGATCCAGTACTGCACGGCAACGTCGAATTGAAAGACCTCTTTGGCCCGCGTGGATGCCTTCACCTCAACGAGGTCCCACTGCTCTCCCGCTCTGGCGAGCACATCCACCCGGGTGAGGACGTTGTTGTGCTGGATCGCTGGTTCAAACAGCGCCGGCAGCTCGTGCTTGCGCATGAGCGAGTCAGTCTGCACGAGTGCGGTATCTGTCTGGCGATGATCGGCTTCGATCAGCGCACCGCCTGGATAACGCTCTCTCGCCAATTCCCCGATCGCATGGCCGGTATCAAAGATCGCTTGCTGTCGCTCATCGGGCTTTGACGCCAGCTTTGGGCGATGGATGCTGTTCCAAAGCCGGAGCGTGCATTGCAGGCCGGCGATGAAACGGGACTTGGACAGTCGGTAGTTGCGTACCTGGACCATCGAGACTGCCTATTCCCCGTCGCTCGGCGGGTCAGTCTCTGGGGTGAACGACCTTTTCACGTACCATTTCCCCTCTTTGTCTTTCTTACCTACGCGGGAAGGCTGGTAGAGCGCATGATGAGCGACAAGGTTCATTCGACAGAGACGCGATGGGCACTTCTGATCGACCTTGGTGTCACCCGGCTTGATGGTTGCCGGTTGAAAGAAAAAGGCCGGGCAGTCCTCAAGCTGCTGAAACCGAGGCTCCTGATTCTGCGCCCCGGGGCCGGCAAGCACAAGTTGGGGCCGGACAAAGTCGAAGGCGTCTCCCGCGTTACCGAAAATGTCCCACAGTCGGCGGCCCTTGCTCCGTATCTGGGCGCCGTCCCAGCCCGACTCCACTTTTGCCTCGACGAGAATCAGGCACAAGACGCCGGTTTCGCGCTCCACGAATGCGATCAGCAGGTCCGTATCCTCTTGATTGCCCGTAATGACAGCCGTGCGCCGTTTGTCCTCGCTTTCGCGTTGCTCGGAAAGGCGGTGCCTAAAAGGTTCGGTTTGTTCCTTGGATTGCGGTGTCTTCAACTCGCCCACTTTCTGATCATCGCCTTTTTCCGTCAGGATGAGCGCCGCGGCGATCCAGTCCAGGTGGTAGTCCATTGCAACAAAGACGTCGTCACGGTCTGGGATCTGGATCGCTTGCTGCCCGTCGGTAAAATGATTGCTGAGTGCGGTGTTGAGCCTCTTCCGAAACTTGGACGTGAGCCGGAAGGCTTCGCCTGACACCGCATCGCGAAGCAGGTGATAGCGTTCCTTGCGGTTGAAGTCCTCCAGTAACTTCAGCGCTCGGTTTGCTTTGTCTTCTTTAGTCATTGTTCCGCTCTCGATCGTTGGGGATTGTGGGCGTCTGCGACGCGTGAGTTCTCTTACTCTGTAGGGTATGTTGCCGGTTATGTCTCGAACTCCTCGATCTTGTCTATCATGAACTCCATGATGCCCGCGGCCTCAGGGGGCTGTTGCTCCGCGGATGCCAGACACGTGTTAGGGTCGAGATTATGTTCGTTAGCCACTTCACGGTCTTTCAAAATACTGCAATTTTCAGCCGTAAGAGGTTGGATGAGTGCGTCGAGTCCCTCGGCGTTTCCACGAGAGACGATCATCGTATACTGGCTCATCACTGTGACGCTCAGAGGTTACCTTGAGCTGCGACATTTTGTGTCGGACTCCATTATTTGGGGCCAATCAGGCGCTACGTTACGAGCACACGTTTCCCTTGTCGCCATGAGACTCCGTCTCTCCAATTGCGCCTGCGCCTGACATACAGCCTCACCACGAGGGCAAGGTCTCTTTGGCAAGCGTCTTCCAGTTGGAGTCGATACCAGACTAAGAGCTCCCCGCCTGCCAGGCGATAGCGAGGTGGTGGCGTACTTTCGCGTCAGGTGTGTAGCGACTGAGCAATGCGTGGCTGACTCACGGGTTCAAGACGACGTGGACCGACCCTAGTCTTCGGGCGCATCGAGCATGGGTCTCTCGTCAGCCGCCCACGCATAAAACCCGATATCAGCAGCGCGATATGTCCGCGAGGTAGGGTAGCCACGCTCATGGTTAAGGCAATAATCGCGCCCATGACTTTCTGCCATTTTTTGTTGATTGTGATCCGACGCCATCCTCTTAACTCTTGAACAGTTAAAAGCGGTATAGAGCTCCAACAGATAGGCCAGCAACCATGTATCCTGTCCCTTGAACGCTGCCCCATTGTAGTATCCCAAGATCTCCGTAGAACGCCCAGCCATCTGGGTCGCCGTATTCGAAAAATGAGCCGAAAGACACACCTGTGTCTGCCTCTCTGCCAGTGAAGCCAGAGGAGCTAAATTCTAGTTCGCCCGCCGAAAGCCCAGCGTATCCGCCGAAACGAAGACGCTCGGATGCGGGGATTGACAACGTTGCCAGGAACTGTAGGGCCCGGTTTAGCTGAACCTCTATCCCTTCAAGTGTTCCGGAACCTCCCGCGCTAAACCGAGTTTCAAAGCCGAAGAAGGGGTTAAAGCGGTATCCGCCACGAAGTTGGCCGCCTAAACCTTCCGCACTTCCTTCAACAGATTCGTCAACGTACGACCATATAAGCCCACCACCCCCAAAGTACCCCCCGGCATGACGACCAAGGTTGTCAGTGGTCGCCGGCATTGAAAATATAAGCAGCAGAATTCCGAGGAAAGTAGAACGCATGGCTTGCCTCTTGTTATTTGTTTTTCGGTCTTAACGCGCCACGCTCAGACCCTGACAAAACGGCTACACATCACATTTCCACTTCAACGTGGTAGATATCGGTGATGGCACGCACCTGCTTCACCTGCCACCCGCATCTCCAACAGCACCCATCATGAGACGACCACCAAGATTCTCACCTCTTGCACCCCCTTGGTTCTTTTGGGGTGTCCTTGAACGATGGTCCAGTAAGACCCAGAGCGCAAGCCCGTCGTGCTAGAGATGGACCAGACAGAGGCTGAACTCCTCGGCTTCTCCCTCGGCGGCAGCCGCTCGTATGCCGCGTCCTCACGGCTGGGTGGCGAGCCTCGATTGCAATCTGCGGCCAAGAGCGGGCCCTGATCGTTACCGGGGCAATGACCGATCAGGGTCCTTTGCGGGACTCTCCATTCATAGTCGTGGACCGAAAGGATGAATAGCCCTTCGGTCTGGAAATCTGCTGGTAGTCAGGGGTGGGACAGACCTCAGAGTTGGCCAATTGCCGTCCCAGTCTGCCACCGTTGCGCGCAGCGAGTGTGGGAACCGGATCCGTTCCGCCTCAAACCATAGGCCACAAGACGATAGCCAGTGCGTCGTGAAGAGGAATCCCCGGTTATTCATTCGCGCCGTGAAGCCTCGCGCGAAGCCGTTCTTTCGCGCTCGGAGCGAATTCGGTGTCCGCGTTTCCCGCGCGCTCTATCACCCCCACGCGCTGACTCTCGATATAGGCATCAAGGTCTTCCCGGAGCACATGTCTCTTGCCGCCAATCCATACGTGGGCAAGTTCTCGGCGCGACATCATGCTGCGCACCATGCGCTCGCTGACCCGCAGTTCGTCGGCCACCTCTCTTGGTGTAAGTAGCTTGTGCATCGCGTTCCACTCCTCTGAATTTCCACGAAGCATGCCGCACGGCCCGGCAACAACCAATGTCGTGGGGCGCGTATTGTCAGGGCCTTGCGAGGAGCAGCGAATATCGGGACACTGGCCCTGCATCACGCCGAATCACGCGACTGCATGTCGAATATTCCGGCGCTGAAAAGCCCTTGATTGAAAAGAGTTACTCACGGTGTGGGTGACAGTGTTCAACGGCCAGACATGCGTTGACATGGTGGGGGTCGGTGGTTCGAGTCCACTCGCGCCTACCAGAAAAATCAAGGGCTTACGGGATTCCCGTAGGCCCTTTTTTGTTACTTGCAGCGAGCAAACAGGGCCAGTCGATGCTGGGAGACCCCGCCGCACTTGCCGGACAACTCTTCGGGCTGGTGGCACTGGCGCTATGCATCGTGTCCTTCGCCAACAAGGGCGACGAGCGACTGATGCTGCTGCTCATCTCGGCGAACATGGCTTTCGCACTGCAGTTTCTGTTCTTCCAGAGCTGGACTGCGGCGGCGCTCACGGTTCTGGTCATCGCTCGCATCGAGCTCGCGCGGCGCTATCCCCGCAACACTAGGATCATGATGGGCATGCTCGCCGCCAGTGCGGTGGCGGCCGCACTGACCTGGCAGGGCTGGGCGGATCTCCCCGCCTTGGTTGCCATGGTGTTGGGGACCGTGGGGATGTTCATGCTGCGAGGCATCCCCATGCGCCTGTTCCTCGGCCTGGCGGCGATGGCCTGGATGGCCAGTCATATCCTGATCGGTGCGGTGGGTGGTGCACTGGCAGAAGCGCTGGTGCTGATCACGAACATGATCACCATCTACCGGATTCACCGGACCAATCAGGTCTTGAAAGCGGCGACCACCCAGCCCGTCTGACCGCTGACGGTGTCGCAGCGGCGTTGCCGTCGGTCGGGGCAGTGGCTCGTCTGACGCCGGCCCTGCTAGGCCTCGAACTCCACCAGCAGGTCCTTCGCCTCGATCTGGCTGCCGGGCTGGACGTGGACGGCCTTGACCACCCCCTCGCGTTCCGCGTGCACGCCCATCTCCATCTTCATGGCCTCGATGGTGAGCAGCAGCTCCCCGGCCTTGACCGCCTGACCCGGCACCGCGGCAACGGCCACCACCACGCCGGGTGTGGGCGCGCCCACGTGGGCGCGATTGCCCTGCTCCGCCTTGGGGGCCTGGACGACGTTCGCCTTGGCGTGATTGTCTGCAACCCGTACCGTACGAGGCTGGCCGTTGAGCTCGAAGAACACGCGCACGTCACCGTCGTCGCCCGGCTCGCTCACGGTCATCAGCCGGATCTCCAGGGTCTTGCCCGCGTCGATCTCGACGCTGATCTCCTCGCCCGGCTCCATGCCGTAGAAGAAGTTGCGCGTGGGCAGAGTGCGGACGGGCCCGTAGCGCTCGCGCCGGCGCATGTACTCGGTGAACACCTTCGGGTACATGAGGTAGCCGTTGAGGTCCTCGTCGTCGATGGTGGCGCCGTCCAGTTCATTGCTGACCTGCTGACGGGCGGCTTCCAGGTCCACCGGTTCCAGATACTTCCCGGGGCGCTCCTGCAGGGGCTGCTCGCCCTTGAGCACCTTCTTCTGGATGCCTTCCGGCCAGCCGTCGGGCGGGTGCCCGAGGTTGCCGCGCAGCATGTCGATGACCGAGTCCGGGAAACTCACCTCCACCGCCGGATCCTCGATCTGCTCGCGGGTGAGCCCCTGGCTGACCATCATCAGCGCCATGTCGCCCACCACCTTCGAGGACGGCGTCACCTTCACGATGTCGCCGAACATCTGGTTGGCGTCGGCATAGGCCTGGGCCACTTCGTGCCAGCGCTCCTCGAGCCCCAGGGAACGCGCCTGCGCCTTGAGATTGGTGAACTGCCCGCCGGGCATCTCGTGCAGGTACACCTCCGAAGACGGCGCCTGCTGACCGGTCTCGAAGGCAGCGTAATGGGCCCGCACCCGTTCCCAGTAGTTGGAGATGGCGCGCACGGCGCCCACGTCCAGGCCGGTGTCCCGCTCCGTGTGGCGAAGGGCCTCGACGATGGAGCCGAAGGCGGGCTGGGAAGTGTTGCCGGAGAAAGCGTCCATGGCCACGTCCGCCGCGTCCACCCCGGCATCGGCCGCCGCCAGTATGGTGGCGCCGGCGATGCCGCCGGTGTCGTGGGTGTGGAAGTGGATGGGCAGCCCCACCTCCTCCTTGAGCGCCCGGAACAGCACCCGCGCGGCGGCGGGTTTCAGCAGGCCGGCCATGTCCTTGACGCCGAGGATGTGGGCGCCGGCATCACGGAGCGCCTTGCCCAGTTCCACGTAGTACTTGAGATCGTACTTGGGCCGGCCGGGGTCGAGGATGTCACCGGTGTAGCACAGGGTGCCCTCGCACACCTTGCCCGACTCCAGCACGGCATCCATGGACACGCGCATGTTCTCCACCCAGTTGAGGCTGTCGAACACGCGGAAGACGTCCACGCCAGTGTCGGCCGCCTGGTGCACAAAGGCGCGCACGACGTTGTCCGGGTAGTTGGTGTAGCCCACGCCGTTGGAGCCGCGCAGCAGCATCTGGGTCATGATGTTCGGCATGGCTTCGCGGATCAGCCGCAGGCGTTGCCAGGGGCACTCCTGAAGGAACCGGTAGGCGACATCGAAGGTGGCCCCGCCCCAGCACTCCACGCTGAAGAGCTGCGGCAGGTTGGCCGCGTACGCCGGCGCGACCCGCGCCATGTCCAGGGTGCGCATGCGGGTGGCCAGCAGTGACTGGTGGCCATCGCGCATGGTGGTGTCGGTGAGCAGCAGCTCCTTGCGGCCGGCCAGCCAGTCCGCCACCGCCTGGGGGCCTTTTTCCTCCAGCAGGTTGCGGGTGCCGGGGGCTGGTTCCGCCGTGGACGCGGGAGGCACCGGGACGGGCAGGCCCGCCGCCGGGTGCGGACGCCCCAGGGTCTCCGGGTGGCCGTTCACGGTGATATCCGCCAGGTAGGTGAGCAGCCGCGTGGCCCGGTCCCGGCGCTTGTGGAAGCTGAACAGCTCCGGCTTGGTGTCGATGAAACGCGTGGTGTAGGTATTGTCCAGGAACGTGGGGTGTTTGAGCAGGTTCTCCACGAACGGGATGTTGGTGGACACCCCGCGGATCCGGAACTCCCGCAGGGCGCGGTCCATGCGCGCGATGGCCTCTTCCGGCGTCGGCGCCCAGGCGGTGACCTTCACCAGCAGCGAATCGTAATAGCGGGTGATGATGCCCCCGGCGTAGGCGGTGCCGCCGTCCAGCCGGATGCCCATGCCGGTGGCGGAGCGGTAGGCGGTGAGACGGCCGTAGTCGGGGATGAAGTTGTTCTGGGGATCCTCTGTGGTCACGCGGCACTGCATGGCGTGGCCACGGAGCTGGATCGCCCCCTGGTCCGCCTTGCCGGTGGCCGCGGCCAGGTGCTCGCCCTCGGCGATGCGGATCTGCGCCTTGACCAGATCGACGCCCGTTACCTCCTCGGTCACGGTGTGTTCCACCTGGATGCGCGGGTTCACCTCGATGAAGTAGAACGCGCCGGTATCCATGTCCATGAGGAACTCGACGGTGCCCGCGTTCTGGTAGCCCACGTGGCGCGCCACCTTGAGCCCCAGATCGCAGACCTCCACGCGCTGGGCCTCGGTGAGATAGGGCGCCGGGGCGCGCTCCACCACCTTCTGGTTGCGGCGCTGCACGGTGCAGTCCCGCTCGAACAGGTGGTAGAGGCCGCCGTGGTTGTCTCCAAGGACCTGGACCTCCACGTGGCGGGCGCGCTCGATCATCTTCTCGAGATACCCCTCGCCACTGCCGAAGGCGGCTTCGGCCTCCCGCCGCCCCTCCAGGACCTTGGCCTCCAGTTCATCGGACTCGCGGATGGGGCGCATGCCACGCCCGCCCCCGCCCCAGGAGGCCTTGAGCATCATGGGATAGCCGATCTCGTCGGCCCAGCGGCGCGCTTCGGCGACGTCATCGCCCAGCACCTCGGAGGCGGGAATCACGGGCACACCGGCTTCAATGGCCACCCGGCGGGCACTGGCCTTGTCCCCCAGGGCACGCATGGTGTCCGCGCGTGGCCCGATGAAGGTGATGCCGGCCGCTTCACAGGCATCCACCAGCTCGGGGTTCTCCGACAGCAACCCGTAACCGGGATGGACGGCATCGGCACCGGCCATCTTCGCCACACGGATCACCTCGTCGATGGAGAGATACGCCTCCACCGGGCCCATGCCCTCACCGACCTGGTAGGCCTCGTCCGCCTTGAAGCGGTGCAGGCCGAGCTTGTCCTCCTGGGCGTAGATGGCCACCGTACGCTTGCCCAGCTCGTTGGCCGCGCGCATCACCCGGATGGCGATCTCGCCGCGGTTGGCGATCAGGATCTTCTGGAAAGCGACCATGGTCTCCCCGCGTGTCGGTTGTACGTGTCCGCAGAATACGTGGGCAAGCAATGGCAGGGAAGCGTCGCGGGCTCGGGAGGGGCGGAGCGATCGGCTTGCAAGTACGATTGCCGGAGCGCCACGATGCGGAGCGGGCGGACCGCCGGATCAACCTGCGCAACCACCTTCCCCACTTTGTTTTGCGACAACCAACCCGAGGAAGCCGATGACGTCCACACTCAAGACAACACTCAGCTACCTGCTCATGGGCAGTGGCGTGCTCCTGCTGGCGCTGGCGGTCATGCTGCTGATCGCCACATATCAGCACAACGCCGCGGTTGCAGCCGAAGTCGAAGAGGCGCGGGAGGCCGTCACGCACTCGGCCGAGATGGCCAACGGTCAGGACGAGGATACCGCCGAACGACGCCAGGAACTCGCCGAGATCGAGACAATGGCGGACGAGGCGCGCGGCTCGTACATGGCGCCCGCCGTAATGTTGATCGTCGGCGCGGGAGGGCTGCTGGCCGGCGTACGGGTCTACCGGTCCCACGGCCTCGCCGACAGTTGACCGACACCCGCCGACATGGACTCTATTCCCCTGAAGACAACTCGCCCGCTCGCAGCCGGTGAGAAACCGGTTTCCAGAAGGCGAAAAACCCCCTGGTCGCGTGAGGCCAGCAAGCCCGATCCCAGTGGCGCTGCAAGCGATGGAGCCGGATCCCCGCTGCGGCCAGCACGGGGTCCGCCTGGTCGAGCAGCTCGCTCACCGGTCCGCAGGGCGGCCAGGGGGTGACGACGGCGCCCGCTCCCGTGCCGCGAGCCCATCGCACGACGGCATCAACTCCCGAACTTCCGTGCAAGAGCATTGGATCCGGCTCGCGCAGCTGGTCGGCAGCCCGTTCCAGCCCATCCCGACACGCAACTTCGGCGAAACGCTGCACCTGCTCATTCACCGCCCCGGGCGAGCGTGCATCTGCCACAGTAAGCGCAGCCAGCCCCTGTGTCTGCAGATGGCCAGTGATCGGCTCGGGCAACCTCAGGTCGTCGTCGTGCAACAGGATCGCCGCCGGATCCGCAGGCATCTCGTGCGACGCCGGCACGCCGCGGTCCTCGGGCAGATCCGCTGTCCCCACGGGCTCGGCATGGGCAGCCAGTTGCTCCTCTGCGGGATGGAATCGCCCGGACGTATGCCGCCGGATATTATCGGCCCGGGCAAGATAGGTCTTCCCCGGGGTCTGGAGCCCTGCAACCCATCGCCAGGACAGGGTGTTGGACGCCGGGTCACCGTCCAGCAGATGGCGAAGGAAGAAATCCGCCCCCAGAGCCCACGGGAGCCGGAGAGTGAACACCCAGATGCTTGCGAACCACATGCGGGCATGATTATGCAGATACCCCAGGGTCACCAGTTCCCGCGCCCACGCATCCATGCAGTCGATTCCCGTACGGGCGCTCACGGCCTGCGTGTAGCGCTCGGCCAGGTCTGGCTCTCGGTCGAGCCGCGCCCGCTCCTCGTGCACCTGGTGCCGGTAACGCGCCCAGATATCCGGGCGGCGCTCAAGCCAGCCCTTCCAGTAGGTACGCCAGCACACCTCTTGAAGGAACTTCTCGGCTGCACGAAACCCATGTCGATCGAGTACCGCCTCCACCACCTCGGACTCCAGTAACAGGCGATGGCGAAGCCACGGGGACAGCTGGGAGACGCCATCCCGGCACCTCGGCCCGGGATCGGCGTTGCGTTCTCGCTTGTAATGCTGACCCGCACGGGGCAGGAACGCTTCCAGCTGCGCCAGCGCGGCCCGGCGTGACGGGGCCCATTGCTCGGACCGGCCGGGCTCTCGGGTGAGTTCAGTCATGGGGGCTCCGGGTTGGTCAGTGCATGGAGGCTCAGTTTATTTTACCGTAGCGATACAATACATCTACGTTTTTATGACTACCATTCAATTGGAGACGCCGTGGTCACCCGGGTTCAACTGGTCTGGTTCAAGCGTGACCTGCGCATCCAGGATCATGCGCCGCTCACCGAAGCAGCCCGGCGCGGGCCAGTGCTGCCGCTGTATGTGGTGGAACCGGACCTGTGGCGTCAAGCCGACGCGTCCGGTCGGCAATGGCAGTTCGTGCGCATGGGCCTCGACGACCTGCGCGCTGCGCTGGCCTCCCTCGGGCAGCCACTCGTGGTCCGCCATGGCGACATCTGCGCAGTCCTTGATGCCCTGCGGCAGCGCTACACGATCTCGTCCGTGCACTCCCACCAGGAAACGGGGAACGGCTGGACGTACGCCCGTGACCAACGGGTTCGTGCCTACCTGCGCGCAGCCGGCATCCCCTGGGTTGAATACCGCCAGCACGGCGTCGTTCGGGCACTGCGGTCCCGGGATGGATGGGTGCGTCAGTGGGAGACTCTGATGGGCGCGGCGCGCTGCCCTGCCCCGCAGGCGATTACACCGCTACCCCGCCTGGATGCAGGGTCCATTCCCGAATGGCCGACTCCCGAGCTTGCCACGGAGGCCTGCGGAGTACTGGTACAGCCGGGCGGGCGGCGCATGGCGCAGGCCGTGCTCGACGGCTTCCTGGGACGCCGCGCGGAAGACTATTCCGCCGGGATCTCCAGCCCGGGATCGGCGTGGCTGGCCAGCTCCAGGTTGAGCCCGCACCTGGCGCACGGAACACTCAGCCTCCGTGAGGTGGTCCATGCCACCCGGACACGCCGCGCAGCGCTGAAGGAGCAGGCGCGCACACCGGCGCGCGGCCAGTGGCTGCGCTCGCTGAAGCGGTTCGAGGAACGGCTGCACTGGCACTGCCACTTCATGCAGAAACTGGAATCGGAACCACGCTTCGAGCATCAGAACATGCAGCGCGCCTGCGATGGACTGCGCGAGAGCGAGTTCGATGCAGCCCTGTTCGCAGCCTGGTGTCGCGGTGCAACCGGCTTCCCCCTGGTGGATGCCTGCATGCGGCAGCTGAATGCCCGGGGATGGCTGAATTTCCGCATGCGTGCCATGGTGGTGTCGTTTGCCAGCTACCATCTGTGGCTGGACTGGAAGCGCACCGCACCCTTTCTTGCCCGGCAGTTCACGGACTACGAGGCGGGCATCCACTACTGCCAGATGCAGATGCAGTCGGGAACCACGGGCATCAACACCTTGCGCATCTACAATCCTGTCAAGCAGAGCCAGGAACAGGATCCGGCCGGCGCCTTCATCCGGCACTGGCTGCCGGAACTGGCCCAGGTGCCGGATCGCTGGATCCACGAGCCCTGGTGCATGCCCACCCCGCTGCAACGCGCGACGGGTTGCCGGATCGGCCACGATTACCCGGACCGCGTGGTGGACCACAAGCAGGCCGCCCGCCACGCCCGGGAGCGGTTCCGGGCCATCCGGCGCGACCCGGCGGCCAACCGGGAGGCCGATGCCATCCAGCAGGCCCACGGCAGCCGTCGACGCTCCTCCGGCGGTCGGCGCCGGACTCCCCGGGACCACCGTCAGGGCACCCTGTTCTGATTCACCGGGACGACCTGATCCCGGTCGCAACCCTTTGGAGATCCTGATGAAGAAGTTCGCCGCAACCAACATCCGGGGGAAACCATTGCAAGTTTGCGGGACATCCCCCATGACCGGGTTTTTCCGCGACGGCTGTTGCAACACCGGCCATGAGGATGCCGGCATGCACACGGTCTGCGCCCGGGTCACGGCAGAGTTCCTGGAGTTCTCGAAAAACCGCGGCAACGATCTCACCCGGGCCTTCCCGGGGGCGGCGTTCCCGGGGCTGCAACCCGGTGACCGGTGGTGCCTGTGTGCTGCGCGCTGGCTGGAGGCCTACAAGGCGGGGGTCGCTCCGCCAGTGGACCTGGATGCCACCCATGAGGAGACGCTGGCCGTCATCGAGCGGTCCGTGCTGGAAGAACACGCCATCAGCGAATAAAACCTAAGGAAACGCTGATTTATTCGCCTGCTGCCGTTCCGCGTGCAGGCCTGAGTTGAGATACTAAGCCCTGGTGCACAGCAGCGAGTCCGAGACCGATGCAGCGAAGCTTCTCTGATCTTGAGTACGCCGGGAAGAAGAAGGTCACCCGCCGGGAGCGATTCCTCAACGGCATCGACGCCGTCGTACCGTGGGCGGCGCTGGTTGCCGAGCTCGAAGCCTTCTACCCGAAGGGCGGCAAGCGCGGTCGACCGCCGATTGGCCTGGAGCGGATGCTGCGGATGTACATCGCGCAGCAGTGCTTCGGGCTCTCGGACGAAGGCATCGAGGACGCCATCTACGACAGCCAGGCGATCCGGCAGTTTGTTGGTATCGACCTGGCCCGAGAGGACGCCCCGGATGCGACCACGCTGCTCAAGTTCCGGCGTCTGTTGGAGCGCCACGGGCTCACCCGCACCATCTTCGAAGCCATCAACGCGCACCTTGCCGAACAGGGCCTGATGCTGCGCGAGGGCACCATTGTTGATGCCACGCTGATTGCCGCGCCGCCATCGACGAAGAACCGGGACAGCGCCCGGGATCCGGAGATGCACCAGACCAAGAAGGGCAACCAGTACTACTTTGGCATGAAGGCGCATGTGGGCAGCGATGCCCACACTGGTCTCGTTCACTCGTTGAAGAGCACGGCGGCCAACGTGGCCGACGTCACCCAGACGCATCACCTGCTCCACGGTGATGAAGCCGATGTCTTCGGCGACTCGGGCTACCAGGGCGCGGACAAGCGCGCCGAGACCGTGGGCACTGAGGTTGACTGGCACATTGCCATGAAGCGCGGTCAGCGCCGAGCACTCACCACCAGCAGTCTCGACCGGCTGCGGGACGCCACTGAGCAGGCCAAGGCGAAAGTACGGGCGCGTGGCGAGCATGCTTTCCATGTGGTCAAGAACCTCTTCGGGCATCGCAAGGTGCGCTATCGCGGCATTGCCAAGAACGAAGCGCAGCTCTTTGCGCTGTTCGGTCTTGCGAATCTGGTGCTCGCGCAGCGACGAATGCCGGCGCTCCAAGGGAGGACTCCGTCCTGAGGGCGGAAATCGAGGCGGGAAGACCGCCTCGATAGGTGAAATCAGGCCGAAATGGCCTCGGTTCCGGCCGATATCCGTCTTCGGCAACCAGTTTTGGGCGCTGAGAAGGCATTAGATCAGCGCTTCCCTAAATCCCGCGTTCCAGGCATCCGGCCCACCGGCGCAGCGTTGCCGAAAGACGCAGGTACCCCATGAACGCCGTGTCCGGATGCGCGGCCCGCGCCTCGTTGAATAGCGTGGGCAGGGTGCCGCGGAGCCGGGCCACCCGGACGCAGGGATCAGCGGCCGGCCGCTGGTCGACGCGCCCGCACCGCTCGGCCAGCAGGAGATCATCCTCTCGGGCAAGCTGCAGCTCGACGATACGCTCGAGCTCATGCAGCCCGTCCCGCCATTCCGACGCCCCGGGGCGGGAGGCCAGCTGCAGGTCGAGCAACCGGATGATCCGGTCCCGCTCCGCGCGCATGTCTTCGATCAGATCGGCCATATCCGCCTCGTTCGGGGCCCCGGGCAACGCGGCCGGCATCGCTTGACTAGCGTGTGTCATGGTCCATTGCCTCTGTCTCAAGCAGGTAAACGGCGATCAAGTCCCACAGAACGTCCGCAGAACCCGCTCTTTCGGCTCGGGCGGACGCGCTCCGTCCGCATCGTCCGGATGGTTGGCGAATGGCTGGGTCACTCGGGCCAGAAGCTGCTGGAACGGCTGCAGATCGCCGTGCTGTTCCGCGGCCCGAATGGCCGCATTGACGCTATGGTTGCGCGGAATCACGGCCGGATTGACCCGGTGCATGGCGCCCATGCGCTCCATGCTGTGCCCGTCGTCGCGCTGCAGGCGGGCACGCCATCGCTGCGACCACGGCTCCCAGTCACCCGGATCCGTAAACAGTGCGCGCACCGAAGCATCCGCGTTGGGCTCCCCGGCGATGTCGCCCAGGCGCCGGAAGAACCGGGTAAAGTCCACCTGCTGACGCTCCAGGAGTGCCAGCAGCTCCTCCACCAGCGCGGCATCCTCCTGGTCCTCCCGGAACAGGCCCAGCTTGCGGCGCATGCCCTGCAGGCGATTGCGTTCGTAGAGCGCCTTGAATGAACCCACTGCGTCCTGTGCCTGCTCGATGGCCGCGTCCTGGTCGGTATCGATGAGCGGGAGCAGTGTCTCCGCCAGGCGCATCAGGTTCCAGTGGGCCACTGCCGGCTGGTTCTCGTACCGGTACCGGCCGCCCTGGTCGACGAAACTGAAGCGGGCACCGGGATCGTAGTGGTCCAGGAACGCGCAGGGGCCGTAGTCCAGAGTTTCGCCGACCAGGGTGGTGTTGTCGGTATTCATCACACCGTGGACGAACCCCAGGTTCATCCACCGGGCGATGAGGTCCGCCTGGCGGCGAACCACCTCCCGCAGAAGCTCCAGGTAGGGGTTCTCGTCGTATCCCTGCGCCAGCCCGTGCCGCTGTATCACGTAATCCGCCAGAACGCGCAGCGCTTCCACATCACCACGCACGGCGAAATACTCGAAGGTGCCCACGCGCACATGCCCCCGGGCGACGCGTGTGAGCACCGCACCGGGCAGATGCGTCTCACGCAGCACCCGCTCGCCGGTGGTGACCAACGCCAGGGAGCGGCTGGTGGGCACGCCCATGGCGTACATGGCCTCACTGACCAGGTATTCGCGCATTGCGGGGCCCAGGGGGCAACGACCGTCGCCAGCGCGGGAGAACGGCGTCGCCCCGGCGCCCTTCAACTGCACGTCGCGCCGAACCCCGTCACGGCCGACCACTTCCCCCAGCAGCACAGCACGACCATCCCCTAGCTGTGGAACCAGATGACCGAACTGGTGACCGGCATACGCCAGCGCGATGGGCTCGGCGTCGTGCGGCACCTGCCGCCCGCTGAAAACCTCTGCCACCTGGCCGCGCCCCAGCTCCGGCAGGCCCAGTTCCGTCGCCAGGGCCCGATTGAACTGCACCGTTGCCGGAGCCGCCGGGGCGGCCGGGTTACAGCGTGCGAAGAACCGCTCCGGCAGCCGCGCATAGGAGTTATCGAACGGCAGGACGACCTGGTGGTCGGTGGTTGCCGCGGAGAGTCCGTGTTCGTTCATTGACCTGGACCTCGGCGTATTGATTTCGTATCGAAATTATCAGAGGGATCGGGTGATTTCAAATCGGTAGTGTTTCGCTATCATAGGACCATGAGTAAGCCGACTTCCGAACTTGCAGCGGATCTGATCATGCACGCGGCCAACGTCGCCGCCGGCAGTCACCGGGCGCCGTCCCTCTCCGCTGCCCAATGGGCGGCCCTGCGCTTCTTCGCCCGGGCCAACACCATGTCGCGCACACCGTCAGCGTTTGCAAGCTTCCATGGAACGACGCGGGGCACCGCCTCACAGACGGTCAAGTCCCTGGTGCAACGGGGCTATCTGCAGCGCCAGCGCAGCGCCGAGGATGGCCGGCGCGCGGAACTCCGCATTACCACCGAGGGAGAACGGGTACTCGCCGAGGACCCGGCCGAGGCATTGGTACGGGCCATCGACACCCTGCCCGCCGGCCAGCGCCAGGCTCTGGAGGACGCCATGCGCCGGATCACCGCCCAGGTGGACACGCAGTGCGGCGAACCGACATTCGGTGTATGCGAGGACTGCAACCACCGTGATGATTACCAGGGTGCCACCGGGATCTGCCGGGTAACTGGCCAGCAACTGAGGCGCGGTGAAGCCCAGCAACTCTGCTACGCCTTCTCTCCCGATACCATCCTGCCCGACGCTCAGCCGTAGACGCACAATCGTGCCTGCAATACCCGGCCGCACGGTATCGCGATCCTTGCCCGCAACTGCCGCGGCCAGGCCACTCAAGACAACCGGGTTTGATGCAGGTCAGCCGACGTCCGCCTGATTCCCCGGGAGCAGACACGATATGTAAGCCGGGTCCATGAGCGCCGTACGCAGACGGACATCCGGAAGTCGCTGTTCCGTCAGCGCTTCGCGCACCATGACGGCAATGGAGGTAGCAGCATCCTGACGCGCCATCGCCTCGTTGGCACCGAAAACGCGGCCGATATAAGACTCTTCGATGCTGAAGCCGGTCAGCGTGCGGACCAGTTCGATGCCGGCCTCTGTCAATCGGCATTCATAAGCGTTCATACGCTGGACCCTCGCCCCTATATCGGTCCAGCATGCGCCAATGAACAACTCTTGCAAACTTTTTTGTACAATCACTGCCTGCGATCTGCCTGACCTCCAGGGAGAGGGGCGTGTTGCTCATAACGCCGGGGGCCACAACCGGGGTACACGATCGAAGGACTGCGGGTGTATGCTATGGGGACTGGTTAACGGGAGAGGTGGTGCTGTGTACGCGAACGAAACCGCCGGGACAGATCCGCGATTCGGCCTCGTGCTGCTGAGCATGGCCACCGCACTATTGCTGGTCACACACCCACCGAAAGTCCCTGACATCAGTTCCGGCGCCATCGCCTTTGGCGGGGCCGACCTGACCGAGCACGTCATGGAATGGCGACCGCAAGGCCCACCGCCCTGGGGTGACGTTGATCAGCTCTCCCCGGACGAGGTGGAGGAATCCGCCGGACTTGCGTCGGGTGAACGTGGCCGCGACGCCAGCGGCTCGTCGCGGGCACGTCCGGAGCTATAATACCCCTATGATCTCCGGACCGGCTTCTGCCGGCCCATGGCCTCTTCGATCCGCCGGATCGCCGCCTCGATGGTTGCCAGCTCCTCAGCAGTGACTCTGGAGATCTCGTGCAGCACTTCGGCGTTCTCGAGCTGGAGGGCCTGCTCCTCCAAGTCACGTTCCAGGCCCCGGCCGTAGTCCATCTTGATGCGTTGCAGCCGCTCCGACAGCTCGTCCCTGCGCTGCTCGAGGCTCCGCCTGCGTTCCTCCAAATCCTGATCCATCACTGCTCCTCCGCCATGAGCACCATTCTGGCCGACCAGTCTGGCAACCCGCAGGGGCAGCGTTATTGATCAGGATCAATCAGTGGCAGGCCGCCGCAGAATTTCGACGTTGGCCCCTTTCCGCCTCAACGAGATCGCCGTCGCTGTGACCCGTGGACCGGTTCAGGTATCGCCGTCACGCTCTGCGCCCTGACCGGGGCCGTCGGATGACTTGTCAGAACGCTTGCGGGGTTTGTCTTGGTCATCCATGAGTATGGAATACGCCGGCGTGTCGAGATCATCGAACTGACCGCTGCGCACGGCCCAGAAGAAAACGGCAACGCCGATTCCCAGAAGAAGAAGGCTGATGGGGATGGACACGAAAATGATGTTCATGACGCCCTCGTTTCGTAAGGATGGGGCTACACGCGCGCCAGGACCTACAGTTTACCAGACAAGCAGCCGCTTACACGCCCACCCCGGATGATCGATCGTTGTCAGCGCCACCAGGTTCCGGTACGTTGGCGCCATACAATGATTGCATGTACGCAGCCAGGCCAGGCCACTGCTCGGCAGGCGGCGATCGTTCGGCGCCCGGAAGCGCCTGCCGGTCACACACGGAAGGCACCCGACGATGAGCCATACCCAGTTGCAACAAGGTGATGGTGACCTGTCCCCGGACGATCTCCGGCGCGTGGTCGCCGAGCTGCGCCAGGAACGGGACGACCTGGAGATTGCCCTCTCCACCGCCATCGAGCACGGCGACGCCATCGAGGAACAGCTGGGTCTGGCCAATCGCCAGCTACAGACTGAGCTGCGCGAGCGCCGCTGTACCGAAAAGAAACTGCGCGAACTGGTGGAGGCCATCTCACGCAAGAGCCAGGATCTGGAGCTGCTGGTGAAGACCATCACCGAGCACTCCGATACCGTGGAAGATCACTGGCTCAGCCGCTACGAGGAATCCGCAGTCACGGCGCGCACCGACGCCCTCACGGATCTCGCCAATCGCCGCATGCTCGACGAGACCCTGGCACGGGAGTGGGCGCGCGCCCGACGCCACGGCGAGCCTCTGGCGATGCTGGTGTGTGACATCGACTACTTCAAGTTCTACAACGACCACTACGGGCATCAGGCGGGCGACGGCTGCCTCAAACGCGCCGCGCAGGTGCTGAAGCAACATGCCAGCCGTGATTCGGACCTGGCCGCCCGATACGGTGGCGAGGAATTTGTCGTGTTGCTGCCGGCCACCGGCATGGACGGCGCGACGCTGGTGGGCCAGTCCATCCAGAAAACGGTGCACCGGCTCGGCCTGGCGCACGAAGAATCACCTTACGGCGTGGTGACGCTTAGCGTGGGGATCGCGGCAGTGGTGCCGGATCACGACAACGAAAGCCTGCTGTTCGCCGAGGCCGATCGACGCCTCTACCTGGCCAAACAACAAGGGCGTAACCGGGTCGTACACGACGGCTGAGCCTCAGCCGCCATGCGACCTCCGAAGCGCTCATCCCGCGCGGGGGTGACTAATGCAAGAGTACGGGGATATCCGCGAGCCGCGGCATGACAAGGACACCGAGTCGCTGAATCTGGCGTTCTGGCCCAGCTCCGTGCCGCTACGGCAGCGCTGGCGCAACAATGGCCTGTCCGCGGACTTTCTCGGCGACTACGTCACCACGTTCTTCCCTCTCGACGAGAATACTCCGGCAACGCAGAACCGGCGTGCGGAAATCCAGGGCGCGGTGGCATTCATCGCCAACGAACTCCTGGAAAACGCCATGAAGTTCCATGATCAGTCGCTGCCGGAACCCATTACTCTGCATCTCAACCTGGACAAAGAACGCATCACTCTGCAGGAGACCAACGGTACCGATAACGCCACGGCAGAGCGATTCCAGGTCTTTATCCAGCGCGTCACGGAATCCGATCCAGACACCCTTTACATGGAGACGCTGGAGAAAAGCGCCACCAGCGAAAACACGTCAGGGCTCGGCTACCTGACCATGATCAACGATTACGGCGCAGAATTGGCCTGGCGCTTCGAAACCCTCCCCAGCGGTGGTTGCCGTGTAACCACCCAGGTCACCATAGAGATCTGACGGAGCACCTTTTGATGAGTACGTTGTCCGGAGAAGGCTACTCCGTGGAATTCCATGACAGCGATGAATGCGTCGCCATCAGCGGCACGCTTCGGCTGGGAGGGCTCTCCGAGTACGCACCGGTGATGGATTTGCTGATCCAGGCCATGCAGCAGTGCCGAACCCTGACGCTGGACCTGCGGCAACTGGAATTCCTCAACAGTTCCGGCATTGCTGCCTTGTCCAAGTTCGTCATCAGGGCCCGGGATCACGAAGGCTGCCATCTGGTCATCCGCGGTTCCAGCGCAGTGCCCTGGCAGGGCAAATCCCTGAACAACCTCAAGCGGCTGATGCCCTCCCTGGAGCTGCATATTGAATAGAGGCCGGACACCGTGAGCACCACCGCCGCCCGTACCGGCAGCCTGACCTTCCGCCAGGCGGCGGTGACCTTGGTAGTGGTGCTCCTGTTCGGGCTTCTCGGCGGGTTGATCGAACTGGCAACCGAGTGGCGCTCGATCCGTCAGCAGGTCCCCGAGCAGACACACAGCACACTGGAACTGGTTCGCGGCCCTGCGACCACGGCTGCTTACCAGCTCAACGAAACCCTCGGCGCCGAGGTGGCCGACGGCCTTTTCGCCGACCGGCGCTTCCACGCCATCACCCTGCGGGACAATTTCGGCACCACCATTGCCGAGCGCGAGCGCGCGCAGGCGCCGGAACCCGGGCCGCTCGTACACTACCTGTTCAGCGATATCATCGAATACCGGATCGACCTGGTCCGAGCGGGGGTGGTCCCGGAGCGCGATCAACAGGTGGGCGAGCTGATCGTCCGACTGGATGAAACCGAGATCGCCGCCGGTTTCCTCGATCGCGGCATCGTGGTGGTACTGGTGGGTCTCGCCCGGGCGCTTGGTATCGCGGTGCTGGTAGTGACTATCTTCTATTTCATGATCACCCGGCCGCTGCTGAAGCTACACGGCGCCATCGGGCGCATCGACCCTGCCAATCCCGGGCAATGGCAGGCGCCGCGCTTGCGGCTTCACGACAACGATGAACTCGGCCAAGTCACGCACCGTCTCCAGGGGCTCATGGGCGCCTTTCAGCGCGTTCTGGAACAGCGTGACCAGGTCCAGCACGAGAACGCCCGCATGGGCGCGGAACTGGATGTGTCCCGACGGATACAGCACATCGTGCTGCCCTCCAATGACGAACTCGCCGCCATCCAGGGCCTGCAGATCGCCGCCTTCATGGAACCGGCGGACGAGGTCGGCGGCGACTACTACGACATCCTGCGCCACGCCGACGGCGTGCGTATCGCCATCGGCGACGTCACCGGCCACGGACTCGAGAGTGGCGTGGTCATGCTCATGATCCAGAGCGCCGTCCGTACCCTGGTGGCCCACGGCGAACAGGACATGAAGCGGGTGATGTCGGTGCTCAATGAAACCATCTACAACAACGTCGAACGCATGGGCTCCGGCAAGAACCTGACCCTGGCCCTGGCCGACTATCGGCCGATCCGCGACGCCGGCGAAAGCGGCGCCCGCGGCCATCTGCGCATTACGGGTCAGCACGAATCGGTGATCGTGGTGCGCGCCGACGGCGGGATGGAGCGCATCGACACCGACACGCTCGGCTTCCCCATTGGCCTTGTGGAAGACGTGGCAGAGTTCATGGCGGAGACAGAGCTCACGCTGCAGGCAGACGACGTGGTGGTCCTCTACACCGACGGCATCACCGAGGCGGCAGACCCACGGCACCGGCTTTACGGCGAGGCGCGGCTGATGGACTGCATCCGCACCCATCACCGCCAGTCGGCGGACGCCATCAAGCAGGCGGTGGTGGACGACGTCCGCAGCCACATCGACACCCAGACGTTGTACGATGACCTGACACTGGTGGTACTCAAGCAGGGCTGAGAATCCGGTCCGGGAAGGAGGTGCATCATGGTCACAGCAACAACGAGGGTGCGCCGGGGAGCGGCGCGGGCGTTGGCTGGCGCCCTGCTGTGGGCAGCCTCCTGGTCCGTGGCGCAGAGCGATGCCACCGCACCGGAAGACATCCTGTGGCTGACCGAGGAGTACGCGCCCTACAACTTCACGGAGGACGACGGGACGCCGTCGGGGATCACCATCGATGTCCTCGGCGCACTCTGGGACCGGCTGGATGCAGACATCAACGTCAACGACATCCGCGTCGTACCCTGGGCTCGCGGGTACCGCGTCGCCCAGGAAGATCCGACGGCCTGCCTCGGTGCGACCACCATCACCGACTCGCGGCGGGATCAGTTCAGCTTCATCGGCCCCTATGTCCAAGCCCGTAATGCCGTCATCGGCCCCGCCGACCAGGCCGACCACGACTTCGGCGACGTGGGCGACCTCGCGGGCATGGAGATCGGGGTGGTCCGCAATGACATCGCCGAGGAACTCCTGCAGGAAGCCGGTGCCCCCGTGCGCTATGTGCGCCTCGCCGAACCCGAGACCATGCTGCGCATGCTGGACGGCGGCCGCTTCGACGCGATCGCTTACAACGTGCTGGTGGTCAACTGGACCATGCGGGATCTCGGCATCTCCGTCGACGACTACGCCGAACTCCTGCTGCTGGACGAGGGTGGTATGGGACTCGCCTGCCATCAGGACATGAATCCGGAACTGCTCCAGCGCATGCGTTCGGCAATGGATGAAATGCGACAGGACGGCACCCTGGAGGAGATCCGTGCCCGCTACATGAACGGCAGCTGATGGCGAGCCTTCGTGCGGCTCACGCCGACTGCGCTGCCGCCAACTGACGGCCCCCCGACACCTCACCACGACGCCGCGAGCGTACTGTTGCCAGACGGCGGGAATTCAGAACCACGACCAGGGAACTGGCGGTCATGCCCATGGCCGCCAGCCAGGGCGGGATGAATCCCAGGGCCGCCAGCGGCAGCATGGATGCGTTGTAGGACGCCGACAGAATCATGTTCTGGCGAATGGTGCGCAGTGTGCCGCGGGCCGTTCCAAGCCCCGCGACTAAACGCGCGAGGCGCCCGCCCAGCAGGATCATGCTGGCGCTGGTCTGCGCCAGGGCGCTGCCCTCGTTCATGGCCGCCGAGACATTGGCGCCGGCCAGTACCGGGGCGTCGTTGATGCCGTCACCAACCATTAACACAGTCATGCCCTGCTGTTGCAGTTCACGCAGTCGCTCCAGCTTGTCCTCCGGGCTCATGCGGGGACGCCAGCGGTCTACGCCGAGTGCTTCGGCAACCTGCGCCACCGCCCCCGGGGAATCGCCGCTGGCGATCTCGACATGGACACCCCGGGCCTGCAGCGCCGCGACCGCCTCGGCGGCGTCGTCCCGCAGCCGGTCGGCGAGGCGGAACCGGGCAAGAATGCCCTGCTTGTTACCCAGTGCAATCCAGGCCCCCTGCTCGTCTGCCTCGTTTGCCTGCTCTCCAGCCAGCTCGGCCACCCAACCAGGCCGCCCGACGCGCAGTGGCTGACCGGCCACGTGACCCTCGACTCCCCCACCGCGGGTAACACTGGTGGCCTCCGCCTGGTATCGGCGCGGCACGGGAAAGGCGCGGGCAATCGGGTGCTCGGAGTGTCGCTCCAGCGCCGCTGCAAGTTCCACAGCCTCATCCGCCGACAGCCGCTGGTTTGCCCGTGTCTCAACCAGGGTCAGCCGGCCCTCGGTGAGGGTTCCGGTCTTGTCCAGAACCACCGTATCCACCCGGGAGAGCGTCTCCAGGGCATCGGCCCTGGTGACCAGCAATCCCTGGGCGGCCATGCGGTTGGTGCCGGCAGCCAGGGCGGTGGGTGTGGCCAGGGAAAGCGCACAGGGGCAGGTTGCCACCAGCATGGCCAGGGTGACCGGGAAGGCCCGGGTGGGATCCACCTGCCACCAGATGGCGAACACGCTGGCCGCAGCGATCAGCACCACGGTCACGAACCAGCGACCGGCGGTATCCGCGAGGCGGGCCAGCCCCGGACGCTGGGCCTGAGCGCGGCGCAGTAGCCGGCCGATGTGGGACACCGTGGTGTCCTGCCCGACCCGCTCCACCGCCATCCGGAAACTGCTGCCCAGGTTGACGCTGCCGCCCACCACCGTCTCGCCGGGGCCCCGCGGCTGCGGGTCCGACTCGCCGGTGAGCATGGACTCGTCGACACTGGTATGGCCCTCGGTGATGCGCCCGTCGGCGGGGATGCTGGCGCCCGGGCGCACCAACAAGGCATCACCGACCAGCACATCCCGAACCGGGATTTCCTCTTCGCCCTCGCCCCCGATACGCAGTGCCGTGCTCGGGACAAGCCGACCGAGCGCATCAGTGGTCGCATTGGCGCGATGGCGCGCGTTCATCTCGACGTAGCGGGCGATGAGCAGGAAGAACGTGAACATGCTAACCGAGTCGAAGTAGACCTCGGGGCCGCCGGCAAAGGTGATCCAGACGCTGGCGGAGTAGGCGCCACCGATGGCCAGCGCCACGGGCACGTCCATGCCCGGCCGGCCGTTGCGCAGATCGCGGATGGCGCCGATGAAGATGGGCAACCCGGCATAGAGCACCACCGGCGTGGCCACCAGCATGCTCACGGTACGTAGGAAGTCCTCGTAAACGCTCTCCATGCCGTGGAACTGGCCGGAGTAAAGGGCAACGGCAAACATCATCGCCTGCATCATGCCCAGCCCGGCGACGATCAACCGCCGCAACGCGGACTTGCGCTCTTTCTCCGCCTGGGTGTCGGTGGCGTCCGCCAGCACCGGATGGGGCCTATAGCCGAGCCGGCCCATGTGCGCCATGAGACCACTGAGGCTCACCCGGTCGGGATGCCATCGCAGCAACGCTCGCCCGGTGGCGGGATTAACCCGCACCTCCTCGACGCCTTCTGCATCGCCCATGCTGCGCTCGATGAGCCAACCGCAGGCGGCACAGTAGAGCCCCTCCACCAGCAGCGACGCCTCACGACTGCCGTCCGGCGCACAGTAAACAAAATCCTGTTGCACCCGTTCCTGGTCGAAACTGGCATACCGACCGGCATCGGCAGCGGTCAGATCCTCCGGCTGCCCGGTGGGCGACGGGCGAAAGCGGTAGAAGGCATCCAGCCCGGAGCCGAGAATGGTGGAGGCGACAGCGTGGCAGCCAGTGCAGCAAACAGGCTGCAGCTCACCGTCCACTGTGACGGAGAGATCCACATCCTCCGGTACCGGCTCACCGCAGTGGAAGCAGTGCCGAACGTCGACCACCGTCAGCCCCCACGGCGGGGCGTCAGTGCAAGCTCACGCTCCCCGGCGTCGATCTCGGTGGCCAGCAGCCAGGAGCGGTCTTCCGGCTGCAGGCGAACGTAGTGGCGCCCGTCCACGCGGCGCTCGGCATCGGCGCGGTAAAGCCCACTGGCGTCGCGCTGGAGCTCCACTGTCACATCCCGCTCGGCATGGGTGGGGTGTGACAGTTCAAGAAGCAGCCGTTCGGGGAGTTCCGAACGGCCATCCAGCCGCACGGTAATCGTCCCCTGCTCGCGATCCAGCACCAGGCTGCCGTCGATCTCCAGTGCCGCGGCCTCGTCTTCCCGGGCGTGGTTCTTGTGAATCGCCCGACCGACTTCTTCGTAGTTGTCTGCGACCAGGCTGTCACCGTGAATGACGGCGGTAGCCAGCAGGCTGAGACCCAGCGCGATGGACGCCAGGGGCGGGGCGAACACGAACCAGAACCAGAACTGGCGATACCACGGCGCGACATCGGTATCCCTGGCCATGTCTACTCCTCCCTCGGCCCGTGGAAACGGGCGGTATTGGTCTGCTGGATTGTTTCGTCGTCGGTGGCCTGGAGCCGCAGTTCGATTGAATGCCCGGCACCGCGGGCCTCATCCCGCGGCACGCGGACGCTGGCGGTCACCTGACCGGTGGAACCGGCGTCGACGCGGATGTGTTCCGGCCGCGTCACCACCTCGGCGCCGGGCAGGCCATCCACACTGAGCACGTAGTCCCGCGCCTGTTGGTCCTTGTTGAGAATGCGAACCGTGTAGATATTCTCTACTGTCTCGAAGTCCACGTCCCGGTAGAGCACGTTCCGGTCCGCCAGCACCTCCATGGACAGCGGTGTGCGCTGGGTGAGGCTGTACGCAGTCCCGGCCATCAACGCCAGCAGCAACACGGCATAGATGACAATGCGCGGCCGCAGGATATGCGACGGCTTGCCCTCCATGGCGTTATCGGTGGTGTAGCGTATCAGCCCGCGGGGGTAGTTCATCTTGTCCATGACGCTGTCGCAGGCATCGATACAGGCGGCACAGGCAATACACTCATACTGCAGCCCGTCGCGGATGTCGATCCCCGTGGGACAGGCCTGCACGCAGAGGTTGCAGTCAATGCAGTCACCCAGCCCCTGGGCCCGGTGATCGATATTGCGCGAGCGCCCACCCCGGGGCTCTCCCCGCTGGGCGTCGTAGGAGATGATCAGCGAGTTGGGGTCGAACATGGCACTCTGGAAGCGCGCGTAGGGGCACATGTAAATGCACACCTGCTCCCGCAGGAATCCGGCGTTGCCCCAGGTGGCGAAGGCGTAGAAGAGAAGCCAGAACGTCTCCCAGGGGCCGAGACCGAAGGTCGCCACGCTCACGGACAACTCGCGTATCGGCGTGAAATAACCCACGAAGGTGAACCCGGTGTAGAGCGCAAACACCACCCACAGGACGTGCTTGCTGCCCCGGCGCAGCAGCTTTCTGCCCGCCCAAGGGGAGTTGTCCAGCTTCAGACGCTGCTGGCGCTTGCCCTCGGTCCAGCGTTCCATCCACATGAACGCCTCGGTCCACACCGTCTGGGGGCAGGCATAGCCGCACCACATGCGCCCTGCCAGGGCGGTGAAGAAGAACAGCGACAATGCGGCAAGGATCAGCAGCAGTGCCAGGTAGACAAAATCCTGGGGCCAGAATGTCAGCGCGAAAATGTGGAATTGCCGGGCCGGGAGGTCGAACAGCACCGCCTGACGAGCGTCCCAGGTGATCCAGGGCAGCCCGTAGTAGATGCCGAGCAGCACAATCACGGCCAGGTGGCGCAATCGCTGGAAAGTGCCGTCGACCTCGCGCGGGTGGATCTTCTCGCGGGCGGCATACATGCCCACGTCGAACTCCACTTTGTCCTCCCGCTTACTCATGGCGTCGGTTGCCGCCTCCGCTCAACAGATAGGTCAGGCTGCTGGAAAACAGCGCCACCGCCCAGAACATGAAGAACCCGATGGTGTAGCCGGCCATGCGGCTCACCTCCCAGCCGGGGAGCGTCTGCATACGCAGGGTCTCGGGATCAATACTGGCAAAGAACACCACCGAGGCCACCGCCGCCGCCAGGAACGACGGCCACAGCGTGCTACCCAGGCACTGCAGCCAGCGCTCCTTATTCATCGCCACCGGCATCGGCGGTTTCCTCGCCGTTGACCTCGGCGTCACGCTCGTCCATGGACAGGCTGTAGACATACGCCGCGAGCACGTGCACGCGATCCTCTCCGAGCAGATCCTTCTGCGCCGGCATGACGCCCTGGCGCCCTTCGCGAATGGAGGTCTTGATGGCCTCCAGACTACCGCCGTAGATCCAGTTGTCATCGGTGAGGTTGGGTGCGCCCATGGCCGGGTTGCCGCTGCCATCCGCCTGATGGCAGGCGGCACAACGCTGCTGGTAGAGCTCCTCGCCGGCGCTCACCAGCTCCTCGGGGGCATCGCGGCCACTGAGGCTGAAGGTGTATGCCGCCACCTTCTCCACGCCCTCATCACCAAGCGCGCCGCCCAGACCCGGCATGACTCCGCGGCGGCCATCGAGAATGGACTTGTAGATCTGCTCGGGCTCGCCGCCCCAGTTCCACACATTGTTGGCGATATTCGGAAAACCGGGACGCCCGCCGCCGTCCACGCCGTGGCAGACGGCGCAGTTGTTGTCGAACAGGCGCCTGCCGGTCTGCATGGCGTCGGAATGCCCCGCCAGCTCCGGTATGGGAATCTCGGCGTATTCCTGGAACAAGGGTGCAACCCGTTCCTCGGTTTCCGCCACTTCCTGTTCCCACTCGCTGTACTGTGACCAGCCCAGCAGGCCCTGGTAGCTACCGAAACTGGGATACAGCACCAGGTAGATCAGGCCGAAAACGATGGTGGCGTAGAACAACCACAGCCACCAGCGCGGCATGGGATTATTCAGCTCCGTGAGCCCGTCCCATTCGTGACCGGTGGTCTCGTGCGCCGCCTTTTCGTCCGGGCGCTTCTTCGCCGTCCAGCGAATCAGCCAGACACAGGCCAGAATGTTGGCGACGGCAATGATGCCGATGTACCAGTTCCAGAAACTACTCATGGTCCCTGCCCTCGCGCTTGTGCTCTTGCCTTGCCGCGGCGTCGCTGTTCTCTGCCGGTTCCTCGTCCTCCAGCGGCAGCCGGGCGGCCTCTTCGAAATCCTTCTTGCGCCGGCTGCTAAACGCCCAGAACACGATCCCGATGAACAGGATCAGCAGGATCAGCGTCAACAGGCCACGAACGGTATTGATATCCATGCAGCCTCCCGTCAGCGCCTGTGCTCGATGGCCGTGCCCAACCCCTGGAGGTAGGCGATGATGGCTTCCATTTCGGTCTTGCCGTCGACTTCGTCGACGGCATTCTCGATCTGCTCGTCGGTGTAAGGCACCCCGAGCCAGCGCTGCTGGGCACGCATGCGCCGGGCAATCTGCTCGCCGTCCAGCGTGCGCTCTGCCAGCCACGGATAGGCCGGCATGTTGGACTCCGGCACCACGTCCCGCGGATTGAGCAGGTGGATCTCGTGCCACAGGTCGCTGTAGAGCCCGCCGACCCGCGCCAGATCCGGTCCGGTGCGCTTGGAACCCCACTGGAAGGGGCGGTCATAGACGAACTCGCCGGCCACGGAGTAGTGCCCGTAGCGCTCCGTCTCCGCCCGGAAGGGCCGGATCATCTGCGAGTGGCAACCGTAGCAGCCCTCGCGGACGTAGATATCACGGCCGGCGAACTCCAGCGGCTCGTAGGGCTCCACCCCCTCGATGGGCTGCGTGGTCTCAGCGGCGAAGAACAGCGGCACGATCTGCACCAGCCCGGCGACGCTGAGCACGGCGATGATCAGCACCGCCATCACGCCGACGTTCTTCTCGACTACCTCATGACCCTTGCTCATGGTTTCAGGCCTCCTGCGTCGCCGTGCGGACCGTTGCGGCTTCCCTTGCCGGACGCGTGGTCATCCACACGTTCCAGGCCATGATCAGCATGCCGGCGAAGAACAGCACGCCGCCCAGCAGCCGCACCAGATAGTAGGGGTAAGTCGCCACCAGGGACTCCATGAAGGTGTAGGTGAGCGTGCCGTCCTCGTTGACGGCACGCCACATCAACCCCTGCATCACCCCGGCGATCCACATGGCAGCGATGTACAGCACAACACCCAGGGTGGCGATCCAGAAATGCAACTCGATGGCCTTGACGCTGTGCATGGTCTCGCGGCCGTAGAGCCTGGGGATCAGGAAGTACATGGCACCGAAAGTAATGAATGCCACCCAGCCCAGCGCGCCCGCATGGACGTGGCCAATGGTCCAGTCGGTGTAGTGGGACAGGGCGTTGACCGTCTTGATGGACATCATCGGCCCCTCGAACGTGGCCATGCCGTAGAAGGACAGGCTCACGATCAGGAACTTGAGAATCGGGTCGGTGCGCAGTTTGTACCAGGCCCCGGAGAGCGTCATGATGCCGTTGATCATGCCCCCCCAGCTCGGCGCCAGAAGCACCAGCGAGAACACCATGCCCAGGGACTGCGCCCACTCCGGCAGTGCTGTGTAGTGCAGGTGGTGCGGCCCGGCCCACATGTAAATGGAGATCAGCGCCCAGAAGTGGACGATGGACAGCCGGTAGGAGTAGATGGGCCGGTTGGCCTGCTTGGGCACGAAGTAGTACATCATGCCGAGGAAGCCGGCGGTAAGGAAAAAGCCCACCGCGTTATGGCCGTACCACCACTGGACCATGGCATCCACGGCACCGGCATACACCGGGTAGGACTTGGTCAGCGATACCGGGATGGCCAGGTTGTTGACGATGTGCAGCATGGCCACGGCCAGGATGAAGGCACCGTAGAACCAGTTGGCCACGTAGATGTGCTTGACCTTGCGCTTGACGATGGTGCCGAAGAACACCACAGCGTACGAGACCCAGACCACCGCAATGAGCAACGCGATGGGCCACTCCAGCTCGGCGTACTCCTTGCTCTGGGTAATGCCCAGCGGCAGCGTGATGGCTGCGAGCACGATCACCGTCTGCCAACCCCAGAACGTGAAACTCGCCAGTTTCGGCGCGAACAGCGGTGTCTGGCAGGTCCGCTGGACCACCCAGTAGGAGGTGGCAAACAGCGCGGACCCCCCGAAGGCAAAGATCACGGCGTTGGTGTGAAGCGGCCGCAGCCGGCCGTAGCTCAGCCAGGGAACGTCGAAGTTGAGCGCCGGCCAGATAAGCTGCGCCGCGATCAGCACCCCCACGCCCATCCCGACGACGCCCCAGACGATCGTCATGATGCTGAACTGGCGCACCACGTTTTCGTTATAGGTGATTGTTCGTTCCATTGGATTCCATCCACTGGTCGCTAGTCATGGCAGGTCGGCGCTATTATCCGCGGCCCGGTGCCGGCCTTTCTTGATATGGATCAAGGGAGCCCCGGCAGATATACCCCCGAGGAGGCAGACACGCCCCAACGCCGCTATGGCGCGTGTTAGCATCCATCAACGCCGTGAAGCCGCGCTCAAGGGATCAGCCAGCTCAATGAATCCACGGGTTTTTCTGCCGTCCGCGGCAATCGTTCTGGCGCTGGTGATTACCGGCGCGGTCTGGACCAGCACGTTGGGCGCTGCCATGGAGGCCACCCAGGCGTTCCTGGTCATGCACTTCGGCTGGGTCTATACGGGGGTGGTCGCATTCCTGCTGCTGTACGTGCTTGCGCTGCTACTGCACCCGCGTTTCCGCAATCTGCGCCTGGGGCCACCCGACTCGCGGCCGGAGTACACTTACCTCTCGTGGTTCGCCATGCTGTTCTCTGCCGGCATGGGCATCGGCCTGCTGTTCTACAGCGTCGCCGAGCCGGTGCTGCACTACCTGCAGCCGCCCCGCGGCGAGGCTGCCACACCTGAGACAGCCAACGAGGCCATGCGGCTGACCTTCTTCCACTGGGGGCTGCATCCCTGGGCCATCTACATCATCGTGGCCCTGTCACTGGCCTTCTTCTCCTACCGGCACGGCCTGCCGCTGTCGCTGCGCGCCGCCCTGTATCCGCTGATCGGTCACCGCATCAACGGCCTCGCCGGCGACGTCATTGACGTCCTGGCCGTGGTGGGCACCGTGCTCGGCGTGGCCACCTCTCTGGGCCTGGGGGTCATGCAGGTGAACTCGGGGCTTGAGCAGGTGGGACTGATCGAGGTCTCCACCGTGAACCAGATCATACTGATCATCGCCATCATGGGTATCGCCACCATCTCGGTGCTCAGCGGGCTGAACAACGGTATCCGCATCATCTCCCGCGCCAATCTGTTCCTCGGCGCCGCGCTGCTGCTGTTCGTGCTGGCAGCCGGGCCAACGGTGTTCGTGCTCATGACGCTGCTCCAGAGCCTGGGCAACTACGCCCAGGGCCTGCTGGAGCTCTCCTTCCGCACCGACGTCTTCCGCGGCGGCGACTGGCAACGCGACTGGACACTGTTCTACTGGGCCTGGTGGATCTCCTGGTGCCCGTTCGTGGGCATGTTCATCGCCCGGGTCTCGCGCGGCCGCACGGTGGGCGAGTTCATCCTGGGCACGCTGCTGGTGCCCACCGGCTTCACTTTCGTCTGGCTCTCGGTGTTCGGGGCCACGGGTCTGTACCAGGAGATCACCAGCGGCGAGCTGGGCGCCATCGTGCAGGCCAGCGCGCCCCAGGCCCTGTTCGCCATGCTGCAGGACCTGCCCGTCGCCATGATCACGGTGCCCCTGGCAACGGCAGTGATCGTCGGCTACTTTGTCACCTCGGCGGACTCGGGGGCCCTGGTGATGAACATTCTCGCCTCCGGTGGCGACCCCAACCCGCCGCTGCTGCAGAAACTGTTCTGGAGCGTGCTCACCGGCACCGTGGCCGGGGTTCTGCTGTTGGCCGGCGGTCTGCAGGCACTGCAGACGGCAACGCTCACGGCGGCGTTGCCGCTGTCGCTGGTGCTGGTGGTCATGGCCTGGGGCCTGTGGAACGCCTTCCGGGCGGATTCCTGGCAAAGCGAGGAGATCACGCCCATGCCCGAGCCCGGCCTAGAGCGGTTGATGCAGTACGCCAAGGATAAGCGCGAGCGCACGGGAGATGCCGATGACACCCTCTAAGCATTCCGGCAACCGCCCCGCCAACAGCGGCCTGCGGCGCTGGCTGCTACGCCTGCTCCGCCGCCGCGAACGCGTGCGTGACGCGCGCAAGGCGCACCGCTCCCGGCAACGGGCGCTGGATCAGTTGGAGGCCTGCCTGCGCGACAGCGTCGGTCCGGCTCTGGCCGCCGTGCGCGACACGCTCAATGAGGAGGGCTACGCCGCCGCCCTGGAGCGGCTGGAGCGCGGCTATTGTCTGCGGGTGGTGCGGGACGATCAGCACTTCTGTGTTTTCCGTGCCGAGGGACGTCTCTACCACAAGCCGTTCTTCGCCTTCCCGGCCCTGCACGGCCCCGTGGACCGCCCGCAAAGCGTCAGGCTGATCATGGGGTGTGAAGGCAACGAGCGGGTGTGGCAGCTGCGCCACTGCCGCTACGACGCCATCTATCAGTATGCCCTGGACGAATGCCGCAAATGGCTCAACTGGTAGGCCCGGGGAGTAGCAGACCAGCGTGACCCGCATTCCCGCGTTCATCCACGACATCATCGGCCGCACCCACCCGCGGGATCTCCCGGGGCGACTGCTCCTCTACGCCGGGCTCTGGTGGCTGATCACCGGGGGAGACGGCGATGCCTGGACCTGGGGCATCGCGGCCGTCGCGGCCGCCGCAGTCATCAGCCCGTTCCCGAGTCATCACCCATGGCGAATCAGTGTCGCTGGAGCCATTGCCTTCGTGCCGGTATTCGCGCTCTTCTCCCTGCGCAGCGCCCTGGATGTCGCCCGTCGTGCGCTGCATCCGCGACGACCGCTTACACCGGCGCTGCTTGATTACCCGTGGCGACTGCCGGACAACGGCAGTCGCGTCTTCCTGGCGAACCTCATCAACCTCATGCCCGGGACGCTGTGCGTGCGCATCACCGACCAGGCAATGACCGTGCACACCATCGGTGATACCACGCGCACGCTGGCCGGGCTGGAACGTCTGGAAACCCTGACCGCCACCCTCCTGAAACAGCCCTTGCATCATGATCAGTGACATCCACGGCATCATCGTCGTCATCCTGCTGCTGAACATCGTCATCGGCCTTGTACGCATTCTGCGCGGACCGGAATCGGCGGACCGCATGCTTGCCGCAGAGATGTTCGCCACCTCCGCGGTGGCGATCATCCTGATCCTGGCGGTGACCATGCCGTCGCCCGCTCTGCTGGACGTGGCACTGGTGTTCGCTCTGCTCTCCGCGCTGGCCGTGGTGACCTTCGTCAGCCGCGCCTGGTCCGCTCTGGCAGCACCCGCCAATGACGACAGCGATGGCGAGGAGGACGACAGATGACACTCGCTGCCTGGTTTGGCACGGCGCTGGTGATCGCCGGTGTGCCGTTCCTGCTCTCCGGCACCCTGGGACTGCTGCGTTTCCCGGATGTCTACACCCGCCTGCACGCCCTGGCCAAGGGCGACAACGTGGGCCTCGGTCTGATCTGTCTCGGGCTGGGCATCCACTCGGGCAGCATGACGGTGGCATTGAAACTGCTGCTGATCTGGGTGCTCATGCTGATTGCTTCGGCCACCGGTGCCGGCCTGATCGCCCGGACCGCCCTGGCCCGCGGCCTCAGGCCCTGGGGGCTGTGATGGCGCAGATGGCGAGTAACGCCTACGATCTACTGCTGGCGGGCGCCCTGTTGTGGCTTGCCTGGCAGGCCACCCACGCGGCGGACCTGTTCCGTGCGGTGATCAGTTTCATCGTTTTCGGGCTGCTGATGGCGCTGGCATGGGTGCGGCTGGACGCCCCCGACATCGCCCTGGCCGAGGCCGCCATCGGCGCGGGGGTCACCGGTGCCCTACTGCTCTCTGCACTGGGGCGCCTGGCCTCGGCACCGCCGGAAAAGCCCGGGGCCAGACACCGCTGGCCGTCAAGCATCGCGGTGCTCACCCTGGCCGGAACGATCCTGGTGGCGCTCGGCGCCGCCGCATGGCAACTGCCCGCGCCCGGGCTCGGTGAAGCGGTTTCAGAACACATGCCCCGAGCCGGCGTGGACAATCCGGTCACCGGCGTACTGCTCAATTTCCGCGCCTTCGACACCCTGCTGGAGATCGGCGTGCTACTGCTGGCGGTGGTCGCCATCTGGTCCTTCGGGCCGACCCCGGAACCCCTGGTGCCGGCTGTGCCCTCACCTGCCCTGCCGGCGCTGGGGCGAATGCTCTGGCCGATGTTCGTCCTCGCCACGGCCTATCTGCTCTGGCGCGGCACCCACGCCCCCGGAGGCGCCTTCCAGGCGGGAGCAGTCCTGGGTGCCGGGGGCATCCTGGTGATCCTCGCCGGCGCGCGGCCGTGGCTCACCGGCGAGGACAACGGTGCGTGGCGATGGCTGCTCAGCCTGGGCGTCATTACCATGCTGCTGGCGGCCGTGGGTATGGCCCTGATCGGTCAGCGGTTCTTCGAATATCCGGAGGCCGCGGCCGCCGGTGTCATCCTGCTGCTGGAGGTCACTGCGGCGCTGTCCATTGCCATGCTGCTGTTTGCCGCCTATCTCAACGGGCAGCCGCCAGCGCGCTGGCAGGAGTACACGCACCCATGATGCCCTACCTGCTGCTTGCCAGCGGCCTGTTCCTCATCGGCTGCCATGGGCTTTTCGCCAGTGAGGGCATGCTGCGCAAGCTGCTGGCGTTGAACGTCCTCAGCTCGGCCGTCTTTCTGCTGTTCGTCACCATCGCCCGCATGAGTGATCCCCTGGACCCGGTGCCCCACGCCATCGTGCTCACCGGCCTGGTGGTGACGGTCAGCACCACTGCGGTGGCGCTGGCCATCGTCATACGCCTGGCCGCCGGCGGCAGTGATGTGTCCAGAGGGCGACGGGAGGAGGACGAATGACCCTGGTTGAGTGGGCAGCCGTCCTCCTCGCCTGTGTGCCGGTGGCCGCCGCCATAGGGGCATTCTGCCGCACGGCGCTGGGGCCTGTACTTGCCATCACCAGCGGGGCTGCCCTGATCGGCGCCGGCGCGGCGCTGGCTGTGGCTGTTGCCAGCCACGGCGTCGTGCACCACGACCTCGGCGGCTGGGGCGCGCCCGTGGGCATCACCTGGACGGTGGACGGCCTTGCCGCAGCCATGTTGCTGCTGACAGCGATCGTCGGCACTGCCGGAAGCATCCACCATGCCGTGCAGATGCCGCGAGACGGGCACTTCTGGTCTCTGTGGCTATTCCTCTGGGCGGGGTTGAACGTGCTGTTCCTGTCAGCAGACCTGTTCAACCTGTACGTGGCCCTGGAACTGCTCACCCTTGCCGCCGTAGCGCTGATCGCCCTGACCGGCGGCCAGGCCCTGGGTGCCGCCTGGCGCTATCTCCTGGCCATGCTGCTGGGCTCATCCCTGTACCTGTTCGGGGTGGCACTCCTGTACGGCCGCTACGGCGTGCTGGATCTGCACCTGCTGGCGGACATGCTGGTGCTCGACCATGCCACCGGTGTCGCCGTCACTCTCGCTACGGTGGGCCTGCTGCTGAAAGCCGGCGCCTTCCCGCTGCACTTCTGGCTACCCAAGGCCCACGGGCGTGCCCCGGCGGCGGTGAGTGCGATTCTCTCCGCCGTGGTGGTTACAGCCAGCTATTACCTGCTGGTGCGCCTGTGGTTCGGACCGTTCTCCGTCTACCTGCACGCGTGGCCCGGGCAGGCTCTGGGCCTGCTGGGGGCATTGGCCATCATCTGGGGCGGTCTCCAGGCATTGGCACAACGCCATCTGAAACTGCTGATCGCCTATTCCACGGTCTCGCAACTCGGCTTCGGCCTGCTGCTGTTTCCGCTGGCGGCAGGCGCGGCGCCTGAGCTCGCCTGGCAGGGTGCCCTGGTGCTGATCGTGGCCCACAGCCTGGCCAAGGCGGCCCTGTTCCTGGCGGCTGGCTGCATTATCCAGTTCCACGGGCATGATCGGATACCGGCGCTTGGAGGGAGTCAGCGCGGCCTGATGCTGGTCTGGCTCGCCATGGCGCTGGCATCTGCCTCACTCATCGGCCTACCACCCAGCAGCGGCTTCAGCGGCAAGCTGTGGCTGCTGCAGGCGGCGCTGCAGGATGGCGCCTGGTGGTGGGCCGGCGTCATGGTTGGCGGCACCCTGCTCACCGCCGGCTACCTGTTCCGCATCTTCGACGTTGCCGCCGATCCCGCGGCGAACCCAAACAAGGGTGGACCAGCATTGCCACGCCTGCTGCCCTGGAGTGCCGTTGCCCTGGCGGTCAGCGCCGTGCTTCTGGGGCTGGCGGCACCGCAGCTTGCCGCGCTGCTGAACGTCGGCGGAGTCAGCGTGCCATGAGCGGGTTGACGGTATTTCAGGGGTCGTTGCCCCTGCTCACTGCCTTGCTGGCACCCTGGCTGGCACTCCTCCTGTTCACGGTGCTGCCCCGTCGTGCCGGGACGGTACTACTTCCCCTGGCGCCACTGCCCGCCCTGGCACTGATACTGCTGCCAACGGACGGGGCCCGGCTCGGGCTGGCCGCAGGAACCTACCACATGACCTTCGCTCTCGATGCCACCGGCGAGGTCTTCCTGCTGGCCGCCGCAGTCGTCTGGGCCATCGCCGGCTGGTATGCAGTAACAGGCCGGCATGCGCCGGCGCGTCAAGGGTCGTTCGCCGTGCCCTGGTTCCTGTCCCTGGCCGGCAGCCTGACCCTGATCCTGGCGCAGGACCTGTTCGCCTTCTATACGGCCATGGCGGTGATGACCTTTGCCTCCTACGGATTGATCATCCACCGGCGATCGCCGAGCGCCCTCGGCGCGGGGCGTCTCTATCTGGCAATGATGATGGTGGGCGAAGCCGCCATGTTCACGGGCGTGGCCACGGTCATGACCACCATCGAGCCCGGGACAACGCCGCGATTCACGGACGTCGGCGACGCGCCATGGCCGGCGCTGGCGCTGCTCGGCATCGGCTTTGCCACCAAACTCGGTGTTCTCGGGCTGCATGCCTGGCTGCCCAGGGCTCACCCGGTGGCACCGGCAGCAGCCAGCGCCGTGCTCAGCGGGGTCATGATCAAGGCCGGACTGCTGGGCTGGTGGCGGGTGACGGAACCGATGGCGGACCTCCATCCCGACCTGGGGCTGGCGCTGCTGGTCATTGGCCTTGTCGCTGCGTTCTATGGGGTACTCCGGGGCGTGTGGCACAACGACGCCAAGACCATTCTGGCCTGGTCCAGTGTCAGCCAGATGGGCCTGGTGACCATGCTGGCGGGAACGACGCAGCTATCGGCAGACGCGGCGCCGGCCGCGTGGACGGCGCTGGCAGTGTTCGTGGTGCACCACGGCCTGAACAAGGGTGCCCTGTTCCTGGGTGCAGATCTGAACAAGGAGCCGGACAACCACGGCGGAACTGCGGGGTGGTTACTTCTGTGGCCGCCGGCGCTGGCCCTGGCGGGCGCCCCGGTAACCAGCGGAGCACTGGCCAAGGCGGCAGTTGGTGAGGCCCTGGTGGCACTCCCGCTTGGCGCCTGGATTAGCGCACTGCTCTATCTAAGCACCATGGCGACCACGTTGCTCATGCTCCGGCTGCTGTGGTGCGCACGCCCCGCGGCGCTATGCCTCCCGCGCCTTGAGGCCCAGGCGCGGTTGCTCCCCGCGGCAACGCTCACGGCCCTTGCGGCGACGCTACCATGGCTGCTTTTTCACGATATCCCTGCCGCAGCGACGGCGCTCACCGGCGGCAGTATCTGGGGGGCCACCTGGCCGGTTCTACTTGCCGCCACAGGGGCGATAACGGGTTATCATTGGTATCGACGCCATGCCCCGGTACGGTGGCATTGGAACATGCCGGAGATACCCTGGCCGGCGGTCCTGGAACGGACCAACCGTCAGCTTGTACGGATCACAACACGGGAACGCCAGTTGCAGCAATGGACCACCATCGGACGAGTGCTCCTGGCCGTGATCGCACTCATGGCAGCCGCGATATTGCCAGCATCCTTACACCATTAACCGTTCAGGAAGTTTCCCAGTGCACCGCTTTCTCCCCCCGCCCGTGGTTCTTCTGCTTGTCGGCTTGGCCATGTGGCTGGTGGCACGGCTGCTACCGCAGGCCACCCTCACCGTGCCCGGCGCCGGCTGGCTGGCGCTGACCGTGACCGTGGCGGCACTGTCGATCATGGGCCTTGCCGCCTGGGCATTGCGACGCCACCGCACCACCATTAACCCCATGCGTCCGGAGCAGAGTTCATCGCTGGTGGACAACGGCGTGTTCCGCTGGAGTCGCAACCCCATCTACCTGGCCGACGCCTTGTTGCTGGCCGCCTGGGCACTCTACCTCGGCAATCTGGTCGGCGTGTTCCTGATTCCGGTGTTCATGGCGCTGATTCAGCACTTCCAGATCCGTCCCGAGGAACACGCGCTGGAACAGCACTTCGGTGATGCCTTCCGGGAATACCGGCGTTCGGTCCGGCGCTGGATCTGAGCGCCTGCCCGCAAACCGTATCTTAGGCACACGTCGCGCAGCCGGCGCGACGGCGAAAACGCCAGGCCGCGACCAGTCGGTAGACAACCTCCATGGGCCAGACCAGCCCGGAATACCGGCAGATGCCTCCCAGCCAGCGATACCCGGGCAACCGCTGCCACAGCCGGACGAAGGCGTGGGCACCGCCCACTACCTGGCCATCGGGCTCCACCACGCGGAAATACGCCAGTGCCTGCTTCGGCGTAATGCCCGTGCCGTTGAGCACCTGGGGCTGATGGGCGACATCCTGCCAGTACAGCCGTCCGGCACTGTCCAGCCGCCGGTAGTGATTGATCTCCCGCCGGCAGACCGGACAGCCCCCATCGTAGAGCACTGTCAGCCGATCTCCGGCAGCCGTGGTGAGTCGCTCCAGCCCTTCCTTCATGGCGCTCGTTCTCCAGCAGCAATGACAATATTTGTACAATTATTGCACATATTTTACCGGACAACGAAAAATCCCGGCGACACCCAGGGGCACCGCCGGGAAACCAAGGGAAACGCTGAGCAAAGCAGATGTCAGTAGGCGTAATCCCGGCCTTCGGACCGGGCCCGCTCCCGTGAACTCATGTTCACCGACGGCCGGAACGGCATCTGCACGACTTCGGCATGCTCCGGATGCCCGGGGTAGTTCAGGTACTCCTCCGGCAGCCACGCCTGCAGGCGCGTGCCCAGGGCCGATTTCTCTACCGGCACATAGGCCATGGCAATGTTGGTCTCCAGCTCCGGCGAGTACCACGGCGAAGTGATCCAGCCGATGGGCTCGTCGCTGCTCTCGTCGCTGATCAGCCAGAAGTCCGGGGCGTAATCCTCAATGGGCTTGCCGCCGACCTTCAGCCCCACCAGGGTATGGGTGAACGGGGCGCGGCCGGCGTTCACCAGTTCCCGGGTTTCCTCCAGCACCTGCTTGCCGATGTAGTCCGCGTCCTTGGACTTGGGCACCATGTGCCCGAGATAGCACTGGAACGGATTGGTCTCGTGGTCCAGATCCTGCCCGTAGGAGAGAATGCCGGCGGCAATGCGGCGGTGGTGCGCCGGGGCGATGACCATGAGATTGTGCGCCTCGCCCACTTCCCGGATCCGGTTCCAGACCTTCTCCGCGTTCAGGGTGGAGTCGTAGGCGTAGACCTCATAGCCTTTCTCGCCGGTGAAACCGGTCTGGGAGATCAGACACTCCACGCCGGCGATTTCCGTGTGCATGAGACCGTAGTAAGGGACCTCCTTTACTTCCTCCCCCACCAGATCGGCCAGCAGCGCCTCGGACTTGGGCCCCTGGATCTGCAGTGGGCACACATCGATTTCCTCGATGGTGACATCGTACTTCGCCATGACATTCACGCCCTGGAACCAGAGCATCAGGTCGGAATCGCTGATGGTGAACCAGAACTCATCCTCGGACAGCCGCAGCATCACCGGATCGTTCAGCACCTTGCCCTGCTCGTTGCAGAGGATGACGTACCGCCCTTTCATGGGCGGCACGCGGGTGATATCGCGGGTGCAGACGAAGTTGCAGAACGCCTCGGCGTCCGGTCCCTTGACCCGAATGGGCCGCTCCACGGCCACGTTCCACAAGGTAACGTCGTTCACCAGGGCGCGGTACTCCACCATGGCTCCGCCGTCCTCGGGGCGCACGTAACCGCGCGGATGGTACATCCGGTTGTACACGGTGGCCCGCCAGCAGCCGGCCTCACAGGACAGGTGCCAGTAAGCGGACTTGCGTACGCGATTGGAGATCAGTAGCTCGATGCCCGGATCCCCGGTCTGGCGGAGATTGACGGGGACTTTGCGGTCGCTCTGATCCACCGTGGCCTGATAATTCAAGTTGCTGCTGTTCGCCATTGCCGAAATCCTCGCCGTGACTCGTTTTGTCCGCCGCTGCGCGTGTGGTGACGGCGCAGAACCTGTCCGTCACTGACTGAGGATGCTATGCCCGTTGGCGAGGTCGCAGGCGCTTGTGTGCGACGCGCCCTTGTGCGGGCGCGACACGGAAAGTGGGCAAGTTTTTTTCGTTATTTCAACGTTTTCCGGAAACGCCCCCGGGTTGTCCCGTTGCGCCGAACGACAGCCCGGAGACAACGCCGGGGACAACCCAGGCGACCGTTGTCGGACGATCAGTGGTGACCGGAGGAGTCGGTGGAGCGCTGCTCCAGGGAGCGGGCAAGGGACGCGAACTCCTGCTCGAAGGCGCGGGATCGACGCTGATCCAGCCCGGCAACAAGCCATTGCGTACCACCCTGCGGGGCACGGGCCAGCCGCACCCACACCCGTCGGTGACGGACATAGAACATCAGCACCAGACCGATAACCAGCAGCAGCGAACCAGCATAGACAACGCCCTCTCCGGGCGCGCGGGTGATCTGCAGCCCCGTGGCCTGGCGGTGATCGAACCGGCGCAGCTCCGGGAAAACCGGAGCGCCATAGGCGGGAAGCACCATGAGCACCTCCATGGCGTCGCTGAAGAACGCCTCGTCCCAGTCATCCAGCTCCGCCGGGCTGGTCAACTCCTGGCCTTCCGCCCGCAGGGTGTGCGCGTAGGCCTCCGCCAGGGTGGCGTGGAAAGCGTCACGCATGAACCCCCGGATCACTTCTTCGGCGTCGCCCCCCATGCCCGTCCGGGCCAGGAGTTGCTCGATGCGCTGCTCCACCGCCGGCAGGCCGCCCTGCAGCAGGTCGCGGGCCATTTGCTGCCCGGCTCCAGCCAGCCAGGGCGCCAGCGATGTCTCGCTGAACCGTGTATTTCGGAAGAAACTGTCCACGGCACGCCCCGAGGCGGCCTTGAGGACCTGGTCGTCGCGCAGTGTATCCAGCAGGGCCATGAAGCGGTCGAGTCCCCGCTGGCGGTCTGCCGGAATGTGCAGATACCGGTAATCCTGCTCCGGGGCGCTGCGCATGCCGGTGAGAAAATACCAGCGGCCGTCCACCTGAGCGGGTTCCATGAAAGACCGGTACTGCCGCGCTTCTCCAGTGTGACTGCGCAGCCTGTAGGTGTAGGTGGGGCCGTAATCGGCGCTTTCACCTTCGCTCTGCGCATCCGGACCCTGGTTGTAACGGGAGAAGTCCTCCATCTCCAGAGTATAACTGCGCTCACCGAGGTTGACCGGAAGCTGGCCGTGGACGCGGGCTTCTCCGTCGACCGGCTCGCGGGCAGTGGACTGCAGCGGCCACAGCCGCAGGTCCATGCGTGTGCCGCCATCGCTGTAGCTTGACTGGTAGATGGCGTGACCGCGGTGATGCAGGGGGTCATTCACCGCCACCGTGCGATGCAGCGGTTCATCCAGATCAGGATCATGGATGATGAGATCGCTCTCGTAGGCGCGCGGCTCGCCGTTGTCCCAGTATTCGATGCGGAAGTCCGCCACTTCAATGGCAAAGGGCAGTTCCTGCGCCAGGTAGCCGTCGCGGACATCCAGATAGACAGCGCGACCCGCCTCCCCCTCCGGAAGGCTGATGTTGCCGCGAAAGGCGGTACTTCGCGGCGGCAGGCGACTGTCCTGGTGGAGCTCGCCCAGGGGGACGTCATCGCGCGTCTCGATGCGCAACTGTCCCGTCCATTCCTGCCATTTCAGGCCCATGTTGGCGTCCATGAGCCCGCCAACGCAGATCACCACGATGGCGAGGTGGCTGAATACATACCCCAGGCGGTTGGCGCGGCCACGCATGCCGGCAAGCACCACGCGCTCACCCTCGTCACTGGCACGGATCCGAAACCGATGCTTCGCCAGCACCTGGTGAGCAACCGCCCGTGCATCGTGCAGGGAGTCGTCGGTGGTCCATTCGCGATGGTTCCTGTGCGCCCGCAGTCCGACATCCCGCTGCCGTTCACGGAAACGCGTGGACTCCTTCCAGACCGTGGGCGAGTGACGGTAGATGCAGGCCGACGTGGACATCACCAGAAATAGCAGCATGGCAATGAACCACGGCGCCGAGTAGACATCGTAGAGCCCCAGGGACCGGTACACCTCGAACCAGAACGGACCGAACTTCTGCTGATAGGTGGCCCAGGCCTGATCCTGCTGCAACACCGAACCGATCACCGAGGCAATGGCCACCGCCACCAGCAAGGTAATGGCAAGGTTCATGGAGCCCAGGAACGCCAGGAGTTGGGAGAGCGTGCCGGAGGACCTTCTTCGGTCGCGTGGCGTGGATCGGTCCTGCGAGGAGGCGACTGCCATCAATCACTTGCGGGGTTGGCGGGTACGTGGTGAGGCATCCAGCCCGTCCCGGCCGCCCCGCAAGGAGGCGACCGGGACGGTGTCGGAGATCACGGCAGGGCCGGGAAGCTGACGTCGGGCATTTCGCCGGTGAGGGCGTGCATGAACGCGACGATGTCATCCACGGTGTCGTCATCCAGTTCGCTGCCAAGCATCTGCTCGGCCATGAGCTGGGTAGCATCGTGGAGGTTGTCCACCTGGCCGTTGTGGAAGTACGGGTAGGTCACAGCCACGTTACGCAGGCCCGGTGTGCGGAAGCGGAACTTGTCCCGCTCCTCTCCCGTGACGATGAAGCGCCCCTCGTCCGTCGGCCCTTCCGGCAACTCGAAGCGGTGGAAGCCACCATCGGTGAGCGCCGGACCCCGGTGGCAGGCGATGCAGCCATTGTCCACGAACGCGGCCATGCCCCGCTTCTGCTGGTCCGTCATGGCCTGCATGTCACCACGCAGGTAGCGATCGAAGGGTGAGTTCGGCGTGTTCAGGGTCCGCTGGAAGCTGGCGAGGGCGTGCGCGACGTTATCGGCGTTGATGGGATCATCATCATCCGGGAAGGCATTCCCGAAGGTTTCATGATACTCGTCGAAACCGTCCAGACGCTCCAGCGCTTCGTCCAGATCCATGGCCATCTCCACGTCCGCCTCGATGGGACCGAGCGCCTGACCTTCCAGATCCGGCTCGCGGCCGTCCCAGAACTGCGAATCCAGGAAGCCGGAGTTCAGAACCGTCGGCGTGTTGCGGTCACCCACCTGCCCCTCGTGGCCCACGGACTGCGGTATCCGGTCTGCCCAGCCGAGAGCCGGGTTATGGCAGGTGGCGCAGCTGATCACGCCGCTGGAGGAGATTCGCGGTTCGAAGAACAGCATCTTGCCGAGCTCGATCTTCTCCTTGGTCAGCGAGTTGTCCGCCGGGATGGGCGGCAACGCCGGAAGCGGTTCGAACCTGTCCCGGTACTCGCCGTAGCCATCGTCAGCGATGGCCTGCCCAGCCATGCCCAGTGTGGTTGTACCCGCGAGGACCAGCGCGCTGGCCAGGAACCCTGTATGTCTTATCGAGCGCATTGGTGGTGCCCTCCTTTTCTCTTGTTGCCTGATGGCGATCACTTTCGAAACCGGTCTGGATTGAGTCCAAACATACCGCCGGGGACGCGGACTGTAAAAAAGTAATTTCGCTGCTTGTTACGGGCTCTCCTTCCAGAGAAAAAATGCATATTTTTTGATGCTTTAACTGGCCTTTCACTGCTTGGCATCACGACGCATTTCCATGATCATGGACTGGAAACCCCGGACCGGAGCACGTCATGCGAGCATTTCGCTACCCCAAGCCGCCGCCTTCCGAAATCACGCCCCGGCAGCTCTTCGAACGCCGCCGTGAATTTCTGCGTCAGTCAGCCAGTGGCCTGGCGCTGGCGGCGGCACCAGCGCTCTGGAGCACCAGCGCCTGGTCATGGACCGGTCGCCTCGGGGATGCGAAAGCCACCGAGTTCACCACCTACGGCGACAAAACCCCGAAGGAGGCAATCAAGACCTACAACAATTTCTTCGAATTCGGGACCGGCAAGGACGATCCCCACAAGAACGCACACAAGCTCCAGACGGATCCCTGGTCGCTGGAGATCAGCGGCGAAGTGGAAAAATCAGGGACCTTTGGACTGGAAGACGTTCTCAAGCATCAGACCTTCGAAGAACGCATTTATCGACTGCGCTGTGTCGAGGCCTGGTCCATGGTGATCCCCTGGGTCGGTTTTCCGCTGGCCGAGCTGCTCAAGCGCCATGACCCCACCTCGCGGGCCAAGTACGTGGTTTTCGAGACGCTGCATGATCCCGAGCAGATGCCGGCACAACGCCGCGACATTCTGGACTGGCCCTACAAGGAAGGCCTGCGCATGGATGAAGCCATGCACCCGCTGACCATCCTAGCCGTGGGCCTGTACGGCGACGTGCTTCCCAACCAGAACGGCGCTCCCATACGCCTGGTGGTGCCCTGGAAGTACGGCTACAAGAGTATCAAGTCCATCGTTCGCATCCACTTGCAGGAAGAGCGGCCCGTGTCCACCTGGGAGGCAGAACGGCCCAACGAGTACGGTTTCTACGCCACCGTCAATCCGGAGGTCCGCCACCCCCGCTGGCATCAGGCCACGGAGCGCCGCATCGGCGAGGACGGTCGCCGGCGCACGGAGAAATTCAACGGCTACGGTGAGCACGTGGCCCACCTCTACGAAAGCATGGATCTCAGCGAGCATCGCTGACGGCGACACGCACCGGAGCAACCATGGCTGATACCGAAACCGCCACCCGACGGGGCTCGGGCTGGGCTCGCGTCGCCCTGCTGCTGAAACTTCTCGCCGGCATTGCCTGTGCAGCACCGCTGGCATGGCTGCACTGGGCCTGGCAGGCCGGCGAGCTGGGCTTTCATCCGGCGGAAGCCGTAGTGCATTTCCTCGGGCGGTTCGGGTTGGGCCTGCTGTTGCTGACGCTGATCCTGGGCACCCTCGCCCACGTTTTCCGTGCACCGAAGCTACTCACGCTGCACCCGCTCCTGGGTATCGCCTCCTTTGTCTACCTGACGCTGCATGCGGTGTCCTGGGCCGGGCTGGATATGGTCTGGCAGTGGGAGTTCATCGCCATGGAGATGGCCGACCTGCGTTACCTTCAGGTGGGTCTTATCAGCCTGGTGCTGCTGATTCCACTGTCGCTGACTTCCGGGCGGGGCCTGAGCCAGCACTGGGGATCCAGCCTGTGGCACTGGCTGCACCGACTTGGCTACGTGGCAGTCGCAGCCGGCCTGCTGCACTTGTGGATCATTACCCGCGCGGACTACGCCCTGCCGGTGATCTACATGGGCGGGTTCGCGGCGATTGTCGGGCTACGGCTGCTGCCGCCGGTATGGAACGCCTGGCGAAGACGATAGCAGGCAACGCCCCACCGCCGTTCCGCAGCCCCGTCAGTGCCCAGCCACATGCCGGCGGACCCGGGCGGGCAAACCTCGGCCATCCATGCCAACCAGCGCCGCCAGGCGCTCCGGCTGCGTCAGCATGTCCTCCAGGGTGTACCGGTCCAGCGCCTTAAAGAAGGCGTCCATGGCCTCGTCCATGGCATCCTGCAGTGGACAGTCGGAGGACAGTGGACAGCTGTCGTCACGGCAGTCCAGCATGCGCTCCTGTGACTCGGTCACCCGGGCGACAGCCCCCAGGCGTACATCCCGCGGCGCCACCCCGAGACAGACACCACCGAACTTTCCCCGCACCGAGTGCACATAACCACTCTGGACGAGTTTCTGGATCACCTTCATGAGATGATTTCTGGAGATGCCGTAGTCGGTGGCAATGTTGCCAATGGTGGCGAGCTGATCTTTTTCCAGCAACCCGAGATAGATCAGGGCGCGGAAGGCGTAATCGGTATGTCGTGTCAGTCGCATGGGGCAGCACGCTCCGCCGGCCCGGAACCCGGAACCGAACTCCCTGAAGTGTGCCCCCAGACTATCTATTTCGAGTTATGACCCATTGATCCAGATCAACAGGTGGTCGCCGCAGGCGACGCGGGGCCGGGACCGCGCGTTGCCTGCGTCGCCGAATCACCCTTGCACGCCGGAGAAGAACTGCCTGGTGTTCTCGGTGAGACTCTCCAGGTGATAGCCGCCCTCCTGCACCACCAGCAGCGGCACGCCGGCACCGGCCACCGCCTGGCCCAGGCGATGGAATCCCTGGTGGGACACCGCCACCTTGGCCTGCGGGTCCGCTTCGTAGATATCAAAACCCAGGGTGACAATCAGCGCATCCGGCTCGAACACCTTCACTGCGTGCATTGCCGTCTCCAGCCGCTCGAAGAATGCCGACTCCGGTGAGCCATGGGGAATGGGCAGATTGATGTTGTAGCCGTAACCGGCGCCTTCGCCGCGCTCGTCCTCGTGGCCCGTGACCACGGGGTAGAAGTTGGTGGAATCGCCGTGGATGGAGATGTAGAGCACATCATCCCGGTGGTAGAAGATCTCCTGGATGCCCTGCCCGTGGTGCATATCCGGGTCCAGAATGGCAATGCGGGGAAACTCCTGCTGTAACGCCGCTGCGGCAATGGCGGCGTTGTTGAGATAACAGAAGCCGCCAGCGGCATCCCGGCGGGCATGGTGCCCCGGCGGGCGGCAGACAGCGTACGCAGACGGCGCCCCCTGTAGCAGTTCGTCGGCGGCAGAGAGTGCCGTCTGAGCTGACCAGTACGCAGCCTCCCAGGTCTTCTCGCCGATGGGGCAACTGCCGTCGGCCTGGTAGCGGGCGGACTCGGCCAGAATGCCGCGCAGGGGATTCGGCGAGCGCACGAAGACATTGGACATCACCTCGTCGCCCCAGTCATCCGGCCCGGCGGTCCAGCGCCGATGGGCGTCCTCGAGAAAGCGCAGATAGCCCAGGTCATGGATGCGGTTAATGCCGCGCATGCCGTGATCCACCGGGCGCTCCACCGGGACACCGACGGCTTCCAGCCCCTTGAGGATGTACCCAGTGCGCTCGGGGATCTCCAGGGGCGTGCGCATCTGCCCGCGGGAGAGATAGCTGCGCGGAATGTGCCCGTCCTGCATCGGCTCGAAAAACGCTTTCACTTCGCTACCCCTTTGTCGTTGTCAGCTGTTGTCCTGGTTCGGTGCTCATCAGTACCAAGGCACAATCTCGAGCAATCCCAGAGGTCCGGAACCAGGCATCCTCAATACCACACTGGCACACGGTAACGGAACCTGGTGTCGTGGGCCGAACCCTGCACCCAGCGAGCGACTCTCGGACGCGAACGGTCCGTAACGCTGGCATGATTCCGCTGTTCGGAATACAGTTCCGATAAAGCGCATAAGAACGACAACACCGAAACGAGGAGGAGCAAACCATGAAGACAAGCATCAAACCACTTGCCGCGAGCGCACTCGGCCTCACCCTGGCATGGAACGCCACTGCCAGCGCCGATGACATCAACCTGCCCCGCAGCATTGCCATGACCGCCTACGGCACCGGCTCCGCCGGCTACACGCAGATGGCCGCCCTGGGCAATCACCTGCAGAACAACTACGGCTCATCCGTGCGCATTCTCCCCGGCGAGAACGACGTTGCTCGCATGACGCCCCTGAAAACCGGCCGCGTGCCGCTTTGCTCCTGCGGGATCGCCAGCTACTACGGCGCCGAAGGGGTCTTCATGTTTTCGGGGCCCGACTGGGGGCCGCAGGACATTCGCGTCATCGCCACATCCCAGGCCAACTTTGGCCTCGGCCTGGCGGTGGCCGGCGACATCAACGTAGAGACTCCGGCGGACCTGGAAGGCAAGCGCATCGCCTACATTCGGGGTGACGATGCCCTGAATATCGGTACCGAGGCGTTCCTCGCCTTCGGCGGGCTGTCCTGGGATGACGTGGAACGGGTGGAGTTCCCCGGCTACGGCCGCTCCTTCGAGGGCATCATCGGCAACCAGGCGGACGCCGCCTTCACCATGACCGTGGCACCGCCGGCACAGCAGCTCGCCGCCAGTCCGCGTGGCATCACCTGGCCGCACCTGGATCCCGACGACAGCGATGCATGGGGGCGTTTCCAGGAAGTGGCGCCCTACTTCCAGCCGCATCGGGTGACGGTTGCCGCTGGCGGCCACGATGACGACAACCCCTGGATCGGAGCCAGCTACCCCTACCCCATCCTGGTGGCCAACCGCGACGCTGACGAGGACATGGTCCGCAATCTGCTACGGGTGTTGATCGAGGACAATGACCAGTACAAGGATGCAGCCCCGGGCCTGGCCGGCTGGTCCCTGGACAACCAGAACATGCAGTGGGTGATCCCGTTCCACGAGGCAGCCGTGGAGTATTACAAGGATACCGGTCACTGGACCGACGAAATGCAGGAACATCAGGACATGTTGGTGCAGCGTCACCGCACCATCCGCATCGCCTGGGGCGATTACGTGTCCGAGGATCCGCCGCGGGACGAGGACGCATTCAGGGAGGGCTGGATGGAGGCCCGCGCAGCCGCGCTGGAAGACATCGGCATGGACCCGATCTTCCGCTGAGCACGGTCTGAGCCCAATGTGGCACATTGCGGGCACCGGCGGGTGCCCGCAATGGTAAAGCGTTGCACCCTGGAATAGAGAGCACGGGGCGTCCCCGCAATGAGCACTCCGTCAGTGGAAACCCGTCCACCCGATCCAGAGCAGATCTCCGGCATTCGCACACTGCAGGGGTTCTGGGCCTGGGTGCCGCGACTCGCAGCGCTGATCCTCACGCTCACCGCACTGGATTACCTGCTCAACCTCGGCTTTTTCACCGTAATCACACGGGTCGAGCCCCAGTTCTTCTACACCGTGGTCACGCTGATGCTGCCGCTGGTGTACATCCTCTGGCCCATGTGGCCCGGGGCGAGCCGCGCGCGTGTGCCCTGGTACGACGTGGCACTGTTCCTGTTTGCTTTGGGTGTGTGCGGCTATTTCGTCTACAACGCCGAACAGATTCTCGACCGGGGCTGGGAATACGGCGCGCCGGATCACGCCATTTTCATGTCGTTCCTGTTCTGGATCGTGATCCTGGAAGCGACGCGCCGCGCCGGCGGCCTGACCATCGCCCTGATCGCCGCCGCGGCCAGCCTTTACCCGCTGGTCGCCGATGTCATGCCCGGCCCCATCCAGGGATTCCCCGCAAGCGCGTCGGAAACCGCAATCTACCACGCCATGAGCCGCGAGAGCGTCATGGGCATCCCGCTGCAGGCGTTCGCCAACCTGGTGATCGGCTTTCTGCTTTTCGGCGTCGCCCTGCAACACACCGGCGGCGGCAAGTTCTTCATTAACCTGGCCTTCGGCCTGCTGGGGCACGTGCGCGGCGGCCCGGCCAAGGTCGCCATCTTCTCCAGCGGCCTCATGGGCTCCATGAGCGGCAGCGTCATCACCAACGTGATGACCACCGGGGTCCTGTCGATCCCGGCCATGCGCCGGGTCGGGTTCAGTCGCTCCTACGCCGGCGGTGTCGAGGCGTGCGCCTCCACCGGCGGCGTGTTGATGCCGCCGGTCATGGGCGCCACCGCATTCATCATGGCCACCTTCCTGAACGTGCCCTACGGCCACATTGCGCTGGCGGCGGTGGTGCCCTCGGTACTGTACTTCCTGGGGCTGTTCATCCAGATCGACGCCTACGCCGCCCGTAACAACCTCAGGGGCCTGCCGCGCTCGGAATTGCCGTCGCTGAAACGCACCCTCAAGGAGGGCTGGTACTTCATTTTCGTGTTCGTGCTGCTGATCTGGATGCTGTTTTTCCTCCGGCGTGAGGCCATCGCTCCCTTCTACGCCACAGCATTGCTGATTTTCATCAATCAGGTGCTCCCCTACCAGCGCTGGGGCTGGCAGGAGGTGCTCAACTTCTTCTCCTCGGCGGCCAAGCTGTTCGCCGAGCTCATCGCCATTCTCGCCGGCATCGGCCTGCTGATCGGCGCGCTGTCCATGACCGGGCTGTCCGGCACCATCGCCAACGACCTGATCTACATTGCGGGCGGCAACATCCTGGTGCTGTTGCTCATGGGCGCGCTGACCAGTTTCATCATGGGCATCGGCATGACGGTCACGGCGGCCTACATCTTCCTGGCGGTGGCGCTGGCGCCGGCGCTGATCCAGGGCGGCGGCATGAACCCCATGGCGGTGCACCTTTTCATCCTCTACTGGGGCATGCTGAGCTTCATTACGCCACCGGTGGCGCTGGGCGCCTTCGCCGCAGCCACCATCGCCGGCTCCAACGCCATGCAGACCGGCCTGCAGGCCATGCGGCTCGGCAGCGTGATCTACTTCATCCCGTTCCTGTTCGTGCTCAACCCGGCGCTGATCCTCCAGGGCTCACTCCAGGAAATTGCGCTGGTACTCACCCAGGCGCTGTTCGGCGTGCTGGTCATCGCCAGCGCCATGCAGGGCTACCTGTTGTTCGTGGGTGATCTCGGGCGCTATGCGATCCTGCAGTGGCCCATCCGAGGGATGCTCGTGATCGGCGGCATGCTCATCGCCGTGCCTGGCGGCGGGCCAGTGCCACTCACCAACCTGGAACTGTCGCTGATCAGCGCCGCGCTGCTCATCCCGGCGGTGAGCCTGGCGTGGTGGAGCAACCGCCGCGCGGCCTATGCGTAGGGTGGATCTTGATGCACCGTCGGGGGCTTCCGTTAGCCGACAGGACCGGTCACGCCCGCCGTCGGGTGCATCTTGATGCACCTTTCTGGCTGATCGAAGCACCTTAAATGGTGCATCAAGATGCACCCTACGGGCTAGGATTCGTTGGTTTTTCCGTGCCCGCTCGACGGTGCGGTCAGGGCGCTCCCTGACTTCCGGCGTCGACGGCGGACGTACCGCCGGTCACCTGCTCCGCCAGCCAGCGCTCCAGCACCTGCGCGCACGCCTCCCAGCCCGGCTCGATCATGAACATGTGGCCGTGCTCCGGCAGCTCCTGGTAGGCCGCGCCGTGATACTCGGCGATCTCCTTCACCATGGCAGGGATGGTGGTGCGGTCTTCCGTTCCCACCATGCAGAGCATGGGGAAGCGCACCTGACTCAGGTCGGCGTCGACGGTGCCGCGAAGCACCTCCACCGCCACCGTCGCGGACTCCGGCTGCAGCTTCTGCCACAGCTCCCGGCGTTGCTCCTTCTCGAAACAGTTGAACAGGGACGACGCCGCCACCCGGTAGCCGGGTTTGATGGACTTCTTGCGCAGCATGGCCGGGATGGACTTGATGCCGTGCAACGCGAACCAGAGATTCATGGGCGGGTTCTGGAACTTGACGCCGGCCACCGGCGCCGACGAGGCGAACACCGCCGCCTTCAGAGGCATGTCCTGGGCGATCACCTGGGCGATGGCGCCGCCCATGGAGTGACCGACCAGGATCACCTCCCCCAGGGCATCCACCACGCCGCGCACGTCCTCCACGTAATCCCGCAGGGAGAGCTTGCCGAGATCCGGCAGCGGCGGATTCGGACCATGCCCACGGAGGTTCACCGCATAACTCCGGAAACCCCGTTCGGCGAAGTAGCTCATGAACCCGTGCCAGTACCACGAACCGCCGCTGGAGCCGTGGACGAACAGAATCGCCGGCCCGGAATCACCGGCGCGCTCGACGACCAGACCGTTGATGGTTTCCTGTTCCATGGTCGTGCTCATTCAGCCCCCCGGGGCATTCCGTGGCAGAACAGCCGGCACCCGCAGTAGGCACCGGCACATGGGCTTCACCGCTGGTTGCCGTACCACAACCAGTCGCCGTCTTCCCGGATAATTCTGGCGCCATCGGGAAGCGCCTGGCTGCCGAAGTTCGTACGCACCACGCCCTCGATGACAGCTTCGTCACCATCGCGCTCGAACCCGGTGAGATGGACCTCGTACCGGCTCAGGGCCGGTACCACCTGGGACAGCATCTGGCGCTGGTCGGAACGGTCACGTCCCTGATCCAGATAATCCGGATGGTAGAGGGCCATGATGGCATCCATGTCACCGCTAAGCACGGCGTCCCGGTCACGCTCGAGAAACGCCTCCACGTCGTCCGGGAGCTGAACCGCCGGTTCCCGATAGTTGGCCGGGTCTTCGGTGCCGCTGATCCGGTTACCGTAGACGAAGCGGATCACGTCGTCGTTGAAGGCCTCGGGCATGTCCACGTGAATGAAGTGGGCGGCCTCGTCATAGAACTTCACCACCGGTTCCGGACCCTGCTCGGACAGACGCTCATGGGCCGGGCGCACGACGTCCCAGCGCATATCCTCATTGCCGCTGGCAGCAGTCGTGGGTATCAGCGGATCCTGCTCGCCCAGTGCGAGGAAGACCGGCATGTCGAGTTCACTGAGCCGCTTCACCAGACTGTCATCGGCTTCCCGATTGACCTCGATGCCCATGGTGTAGATGTCCCGCACGAAGGCGATGATCCAGGCCTCGTACTCGTCCTCGGGGCCGTCGATCATGCCCACCCGGGTTTCGGTAAGAAACCGGGCATCATCGCTGTCCTGCAGAAAGAACCCGACATCCGCACGGCGCGTCTCACCGGTCTCCGGATCACGCTCCTGGAAGTAGTAGAAATCACGGATCTGCTGCTCGGTCTGCGCCCGCTCCTGCTCCAGCCGGCCGAGAGGTTCCCAGACGGATTGCCACTGCTGGAAGTCGCGCTTGTACGCCGGGTCCATCCACGGCAGTTCACCACCGGGCAGACTGAGGTTGCGGGGATACTCCTCCAGCCCGGCGGGGGCCTTCAGGATCAGCTTGTCCACGTCGCCCGGCCATTCCAGAGCGTAGCCCGCCGCCCACTGACCGCCCATGGAATGGCCCATGAACACGGCAGAATCCACGCCAAGGTGCTCCGTGAGCAGCTCACGACCGGCTTCGCGGGTGTCCTGCAGGGTCCGCGTATACGTCTCCGGGTCCAGATTGCCGTGGATGGACTTGCCGTAATGTGGCAGGTCGAAGGCGATGACCCGCATGCCGGCTTCCAGGGCGTCACGCATCAGCAACGAGAAGCCGCCGGCACTGGCCCCCTTGCCGTGGACCAGCACCAGCACCGGCGCGTTGCCCGGCTCGTCACCCCGGTACTCGTCCATGTAGGCGAACTCGTATTCCATTCCCCGGTCGTCCGCCACGGTGGCGTACTCCACCGGGAAGGGATACACCACCCGCTCCTTCCAGAAGCTCTCGGTCGCCTCCCCGGGCTCAACCCGGGGTGTCTCCATGTCGGTGACCTCGAAGCTGCGCTCGGGACCCGGCGCGGTCTGGCAGGCGACCAGCAGGCCCGACGCGGCAAGAATGGCGGCGAGCGCGGGATAACGGGATTTTCGGTTCAGTTCGCGCATGATCCTCTCCTCGATCAGTTTGTTATCAGGAACTCTTCCACGACCCGGGCACAGCGGTCCGGTGCTTCCACATTCAGGGAGTGGCCGATGCCCTCGACCACCTCCAGCTCGCACCGTGGCATACGCTCAGCCATTTCTTCCACGTCGGCGCGGGGAATCCAGGCGTCCTCGCTGCCCCACAGGATACGGCGCGGGTGGGCGAGGTCCGGCTGGCGCCGCCGCAACCCGCCATCACGCCAGGTCCGGTTCAGGTGATAGGGGGTGCCCACCCAGATGCCGTCACTGAGCAACCGTGTGCGGGCCAGCAGGTGTTCGAACAGAGCGCGCTGCTCGGAGGTCGCGGAGTCGGCGAAGGTGGGGGCATGACCGGGCGCGGGGCTTCCAGCGGTGAACAGGGTCGGCACCGCCGAAGCGAGCCCTGCCCGGGCGACATCGGGGGTGTCGCGCATGATCCGGAAACCCTGCAGCTGCGCTTCCGTGAACGCCAGCCCCATGGGGCCAACCGGCGAGATGCTCAGGATGCGGCCAAAGCGCTCCGGGGCCTGCAACAACATGTGGGTCGCGATCAGATCGCCCGTGGAGTGGGTCAACAGGTGGCAATGATCGATGCCCAGGCCATTCAGCAGGCCAAGCATGTCGTCGGCGTGGACGGCCATGGAGTAGTTGGCGAAATCCTGGTCCGGAAGCGGCTTGTCGGACTCGCCGCAACCCCGCCAGTCGGGTGCAATCAGGTCCAGCGCATCGCCGAGACGCCGGGCGACCAGGTCGATCCAGTCGCCGCAACCGAGGTTGCCGTGCAGGAACACCACGGGCGTACCGCCGCGGACCTCACCGCGATAATGCAACCGGACGGATGGCATTTCGACAAAAGGCATAGCGGCATCGCACGTCCTAGACTGCAGAGCAGCATGCCCGAAGATGACGGATCTGTCACCCGAATACTGAACGAGCGGCCAATCCGTCTTAGTCGTCGCCGGAGTCGGCCGGGCGGGAACGCAGGCGGAACGTGCCCTCGCCCAGGGCGATCAGCTCGCCCTGTTCGTCATAGACTTCGCCGGTGGCGGTGTAAATGCGCCGCCCGCCGGCCCGCCGGCGGCCGACGGCGCGAATGATGCCGCCGTTCACCTGACCGGTGAAGCTCACCGTCAGCGACAGGGTGATACAGCCGCGTTTCTCGTTGGGATCGTCGGTGTAGCAGCCGGCAAAGCCACATACGGCATCGATCAGGGTGGAGAGGACGCCGCCGTGCAGGACGCCACCGCGGTTCAGGTGCCTGGGCTGGACGTCCAGTTGCAGTTCCGCGAAATCCTGCTCCCAGCGCGTCAGCCGGTGCCCGACCAGGCCATGGAAACCTTCCGCCGTTTCGTGCCCGTGATCATCTGTCACAGTCGCTTCTCCCGGTAAAACGCCAGCCTGCTCAGACCGTGCCAGCCGCAATCATGTCGTTGAGTTTGCCCTTGAGAATCTTGCCCGTGGGCGTTGCCGGCAACGCCTCCATCAACACCACTTCCGACGGCCGCTTGTAAGGCGCCAGACGCTCGGCGGCGAAGGCACGAAGATCTTCCGCAGTGGTGGTGCTGCCCGGCGCAAGCTGGACGTAGGCCACAACTTCCTCGTTGCCTTCCACCGGCCGACCCACCACCGCCGACAGGGTCACCTCCGGGTGGGCAGTGAGCACCGCCTCCACATCCGGCGGGTAGACATTGAAGCCGGAGCGGATGATGAGCTCCTTGGTGCGACCAACGATGTGCAGATTGCCGCACTCGTCGATGCGCGCCATGTCACCGGTGTTCAGCCAGCCGTTTTCATCGATGACCTCGGCGGTGGCATCCGGGCGTCGGTAGTACCCCTTCATCACCGTCGGCCCGCGCACCCACAGCTCGCCCACTTCGCCTTCGCCAACGGGCATGCCGTCGTACCCCTGCAGCCGGTAGGACAGCAGCGGCAGCACCGGACCGCATGAGGTGTTGTCCAGGGGATCGGTGAGGCGTGTCTGCGAGATGGTCGGCGACGACTCGGTCAGCCCGTAGCCATTGTGGAGCTTGAGGCCAAAGGCCTGCTCGATGCGCTGCTTCACCGCCGGGTCCAATGGCGCACCGCCGACGGACATGTAACGCAGCTTCGGGGCCTGCAGCGACAGCGCGTTGGTGTTCAGGTACTCCAGCAGCCGCTGGAACATGGCCGGGACGCCCTGCAACACCGTAAGATCGTCATTGCCAAGCGCCTTCGCCAGCGCCGCAGGATCAAAACGGGCACTGAGCTGCAGAGTGGCACCGGCGAACAGGGTGCCCAGAAACATGCTGGACAACCCGAACACATGCGATATGGGGAGTACACCGTAGACCCGGTCCGACGACTGCAGATCACGCAGACCACCGGAGATGGCGGCGACAAACAGCATGTTGCGGTGGGTCAGCATCACGCCCTTGGGCGCCCCGGTGGTCCCCGAGGTATAGATCAGCGTGGCCACCTGTTCGGCGCCGTCGTGGTGAACCGGCTCCGGCTGCACCTGCTCCTGCACCGGCCCGAGGGCGATCTCGCCCAGGCGCGGGGAGTCCATACGTTCAGCGCCGTAGCCGTCTGCCAGAGGACCAGCCGCATCCGGCGAGCCGCCGGTGGTGAACACCATCAGCCGGGGCTGACAGCTTCCGGCAATGATCTCGATCTCGGCGGCGGACAGGCGCGCACTGACCACGGCGCACCAGACGTCCATCTCGCTGGCGGCAAGGATGGTCGCCACCAGGGCCCGGCAGTTCTCGTTCAGGACCATGATCCGATCCCCGGGCCGCACGCCTGTCGTCCTCAGGCGCTCACGCATCTCATCGACGGCCTGGGCGAGATCCGCATAGGTCCAGACCACGTCACCGTCAACAACGGCAGTCGCCGACGGGGTGCGTTCAGCCCAGGCCAGGGGGGCATGGCTGATCCGCCGCGGCAGCTCCGTAACGATGTCACTGGCCCAACGGCCCCGAACCTGTTCGTCCGGCATCTGTGCCTCGGTCATGGTGCCCTCTTAGCCCGTGAGCTCTTTCGCCATGTTGCGCGCAATAACGATCTGCTGGATCTGACTGGTACCCTCGTAGAGCCGGAACAGCCGCACGTCCCGGTAGAAGCGCTCCACCGGGTATTCGGAAATGTAGCCGGCACCGCCGTGGATCTGCACGGCGCGATCAGCGACCCGCCCCACCATTTCCGCGCAGAAGAGCTTGCAGCAGGAGGCCTCGGTGCTCACACGCTCGCCGGCATCTTTTTTCCGCGCGGCCTCAAGAACCATGGAGCGACCGGCGAAGGCCTCGGCCTTGCTGTCGGCCAGCATCGCCTGGATCAGCTGATGCTCGGAGAGATGCTTGCCGAACTGCTTGCGCTCGGTGGCGAAGCGCAGGGCTTCGTCGATCAGACGCTCGGCGACACCGGTGCAGACCGCGGAGATGTGCAGCCGTCCACGATCAAGCACTTTCATGGCGGTCTTGAAGCCCTTGCCTTCCTCACCACCAATGATGGCCTCGGCGGGCACCCGGGCGTCCTCGAAGATCACATCGCAGGTGTGGGAGCCGCTCTGCCCCATCTTTTTGTCCGGTTTGCCCAGGGTGATCCCCGGGGTGTCGGCGTCCACCAGGAACGCGGACACCCCGCCCGGACCCTTCTGCGACGGATCCGTGCGCGCCATCAGCGTGAACACGCTGGCGTAGGGGGCGTTGGTGATGTACCGCTTGGTGCCGTTGATGACATAGTGGTCGCCGTCACGGATGGCTGTAGTCTTCACCGAACCGGCATCGGAACCCACATCGGGTTCCGTGAGCGCGAAGGAGCCGATAATCTCGCCGGTGGCCATGCGCGGCAGATAGCGCTCCTTCTGCTCGTCGGTGCCGTCCATGATGATGCCCTGGGAGCCGATGCCGTTGTTGGTGCCCATGATGGAGCGGAAGGCCGGCGAGGTCTGACCCAGTTCGAGGGCCACCAACGCCTCCTCTTCCATGGTCAGGCCCAGGCCGCCGTACTCTTCAGGGATCGACAGGCCGAACAGACCCAGTTCCTTCATCTCCTGGACGATCTCGTCAGGGATGCGGTCGTTCTCCGCCACCTCCTGTTCCCTGGGCACCAGGCGTTCGCGCACGAAACGGCTGACCGTGTCGAGGAGCGTGTTCAACGTCTCCTGGTCTCTGATCATGGGTACATCCTCTCAAGCAATCGTCGAAAACGGAGGTGGGCATTCCCAAAGGCGCTGGCCACCATTCTAGCGGGAGGCATCTTTCGGCGCGCCGGATTTGCATTGAAATCTGGCACGAACTATTCTCTTGGTCAAGTTTTTGGAACGCTATTTCGCTTAGCGAAACGGCAAGACAGATGCTCCGCTACAGTCCCATGCGATCGGCGATACACCGGTTGAGTACGCAACCCGGCGAATATGGGAGACTGTGGAGTTGAGGAAAGAGTCGGCGTCGCGAGTGTTTGATGGGCACGCGTGGCCCGGCGATGAGTCATCATGCCGACGGCACTGCCTGACGACGGGAACCGGCCAGGAGACTGAATAATGCTCGACGCCTACGTCTACGACGGAATTCGCACACCCATCGGCCGCCATGCCGGCGCCCTCGCGAAGGTACGGCCCGACGACCTGATGGCTCACTGCATCCGCCATGTGGTAGGGCGCAACAGCCTGGACGCCGGCATGGTCGAGGACGTGGTCGCCGGCTGTACCAACCAGGCGGGTGAGGACGCACGCAACCTGGCACGCCACGCCGGCCTGCTGGCCGGCCTGCCGGTGGACGTGGCCGGGCAGACCGTGAACCGGCTGTGCGGCTCAGGCCTGGCCGCCTCCATCGACGCAGCCCGTGCTGCCCACGCCGGCGAGGGCCAGCTGTTCATTGCCGGCGGCTCGGAGAGCATGAGCCGGGCGCCCTTCGTCATGGCCAAGGCCGAGAGCGCGTATAGCCGCGACATCCGCGTGTTCGACTCCACCATCGGCGCCCGCTTCCCGAACCCGAAGGTGCTGGAGCAGTACGGCGGCGACACCATGCCGGAGACGGCGGACAACGTAGCCGCCGATCTGGGCATCAGCCGGGAGCGCGCCGACGCCTTCGCCGCCTGGTCCCAGGCGAAGTACGCGCAGGCGAAGGATGCCGGCTTCTACGACACCGAACTGCTACCGGTGGAGGTGCCCCAGGGGCGCAAGAAACCGCCGATCACCGTGAGTGAGGATGAGCATCCGCGCCCGGAGAGCACCGCGGACAAGCTGGCCAAACTACCCAGCCTGTTCGAGGGCGGAGTGACCACCGCCGGCAACGCCTCGGGCATCAACGACGGCGCGGCGGCAATGCTCATCGGTACCCGCGCCGCCGGCGACAAGGCCGGTCTCGCACCCCGGGCACGCATCCTCTCCGGCGCGGTCGCCGGCGTGGAACCACGCACCATGGGGCTCGGCCCGGTCCCGGCCTCGCGCAAGGCACTGGAGCGCGCCGGCATCGGCCTGGACGATCTCGACGTCATTGAACTCAACGAGGCCTTTGCCGCTCAGGTTCTGGGCTGCACCCAGCTGCTGGGCCTCGCCGACGACGACCCGCGGCTGAACCCGAATGGCGGCGCCATCGCCATCGGGCATCCGCTGGGCTGCTCCGGCGCGCGCCTGTTGCTCACGGCAGTGCGCCAGCTGGAGGCTATCCGGGGCCGGTATGCCCTGGTGACCATGTGCATCGGTGTGGGACAGGGGGTTGCCGCCGTTGTGGAACGTATGGACGGGTAACGGACTGCTGACGTTCACGTGAATGATCAGTCCGGCCCGCTGGAATATCCCTGACGGAGGAGCAGACCATGACGACCCGTATGCAGTGGCACGACCCCCTGTTGCTGGACGGCCAGCTTAGCGACGAAGAGCGCATGGTGCGCGACTCGGCCCACGACTACTGCCAGGAACAGCTATTCACGCGTGTGCTCGAGGCCAACCGCCACGAGCACTTCCACCGCGAGATCATGACCGAGATGGGTGAGCTGGGCTTCCTTGGCCCCACCATCCCGGAAGAGTTCGGCGGTGCCGGCGTAAACCATGTGAGTTATGGCCTCATCGCCCGCGAAGTGGAGCGCGTCGACTCCGGCTACCGCTCCGCCATGAGCGTGCAGTCGTCGCTGGTGATGCATCCCATCTACAGCTACGGCAGCGACGAACAACGCCAGAAATACCTGCCGAAGCTCGCCAGCGGCGAGTGGGTGGGCTGCTTCGGCCTGACGGAGCCCGATGCCGGTTCCGACCCGGGTGGCATGAAGACCCACGCCAAGAAGGTGGACGGCGGCTACAAGGTGTCCGGCTCCAAGACCTGGATCACCAACTCGCCCATCGCCGACGTCTTCGTGGTCTGGGCCAAGCTCGACGGCACCGTGCGCGGTTTCATCCTGGAAAAGGGCATGACGGGGCTGTCCGCACCCAAGCTGGAAGGCAAGTTCTCCCTGCGGGCCTCCATCACCGGGCAGATCGTCATGGACGAGGTGTTCGTGCCGGAAGAGAACTTGCTGCCCAACGTCCAGGGGCTCAAGGGGCCGTTCGGTTGCCTGAACAAGGCACGCTACGGCATCAGCTGGGGTTCCATGGGCGCCGCCGAGTTCTGCTTCCATCAGGCGCGGAAATATACCCTGGAGCGCAAGCAGTTCAACCGGCCGCTGGCCGCCACGCAGTTGATCCAGAAAAAGCTGGCCGACATGCAGACGGAGATCACCCTGGGCCTGCAGGGTTCGCTGCAGCTAGGTCGGCTGATGGACGCCGGCAACTGGGCGCCCGAGATGATCTCCCTGATGAAGCGCAACAATTGCGGCAAGGCACTGGATATCGCCCGCACCGCGCGCGACATGCACGGTGGCAATGGCATCGCTGACGAGTACCATGTGATCCGTCACGTCATGAACCTGGAAGCGGTGAACACCTATGAGGGCACCCACGACGTTCACGCTCTCATCATGGGCCGGTCAATTACCGGTATCCAGGCGTTCACCGTCGAATAATACGGCCCCGCAGGGGCACGGACCTGTCAGGCCGTCCGCCGGGCGGCCTGCGCCGCGCTAGCAGGAGGAACAATCAATGGCTGAGAACGAAGCCGTGGAACGCGAAAGCATGGAATTCGACGTCCTGATCGTCGGCGCCGGGCCCTCCGGGCTTGCGGCGGCGATCCGGCTGCGTCAGCTCGCCCAGGAAGCCGGTAACGACGACTTCGCCGTGTGCGTGGTGGAAAAGGGTTCCGAGGTGGGCGCGCATATCCTCTCCGGCGCCGTCATCGAGCCCCGGGCGCTGAACGAGCTGATCCCGGACTGGAAAGACAAGGGCGCGCCGCTGAACACGCCTGCCGGCGACGACAGCTTCCTGCTGCTCACCGAGAGCAAATCCTACAAGCTGCCCACGCCGCCGCAGATGCACAACCACGGCAACTACATCGTCAGTCTCGGCAACGTGTGCCGCTGGCTGGCGGAGCAGGCCGAGGAGGCCGGTGCCGAGATCTATCCCGGCTTCGCCGCCGCCGAGGTCCTCTACCACGATGACGGCTCGGTGAAGGGCATCGCCACCGGCGACATGGGCATACAGGCTGACGGCTCCCGGGGACCCAACTATGAACCCGGTGTGGAGCTTCACGCCAAGCAGACCCTGTTCGCCGAAGGCTGCCGCGGCTCCGCCAGCAAGGAAGTGATTGCCAACTTCAAGCTGGACAGCGACTCCGATCCGCAGACCTACGGCATCGGCATCAAGGAGCTGTGGGAAGTCCCCGCGGAACAGCACGAGCAGGGCAAGGTGGTGCACTCGGTAGGCTGGCCGGTGGACAGTAAGACCTATGGCGGCGCGTGGATGTACCACCTGGAGGACAACCTGGTCTCCATCGGTTATGTCATCGGCCTGGACTACAAGAACCCCTACCTCTCTCCCTTCGATGAGATGCAGCGGCTGAAGACCCATCCGGCGTTCCGCAAGTACCTGGAGGGTGGCCGGCGGGTCTCCTACGGGGCCCGTGCCCTGGTGGAAGGGGGCTTCCAGTCCATGCCCAAGGTGCATTTCCCCGGTGGCGTACTCATCGGCGACTCTGCCGGCTTCCTGAATGTGCCCAAGATCAAGGGCACCCACAACGCCATGAAGTCCGGCATGGTGGCCGCGGAAGCCGTGTTCGAGACGCTGCAGAAGGACGACAGCCCGGGCCAGGAAGTTACCGCCTACCTGGACGGTCTGAAGAAGTCCTGGATCTGGGACGAGCTCTATCGCGTGCGCAACATCCGCCCGGCCATGGCCAAGTGGGGCCTGTGGGGCGGCATGGCCTACTCGGCCCTGGATACGTACATTTTCCGGGGCAAGGCGCCGTGGACCTTCAACAACCACGCGGACCACGAACAGATCGGCAAGAAGACCGACTACAAGCCCATCCAGTACCCGAAGCCGGACGGCAAGCTGACCTTCGACAAACTCGGCTCGGTGTTCATCTCCAACACCAACCACGAGGAAGATCAGCCCAGCCATCTCACGCTGAAGGATGACAGCGTCCCGGTGCAGATCAACCTGGAGCACTACGACGCCCCGGAGCAGCGCTACTGCCCGGCCGGCGTGTACGAAATCGTCCGCGACGACGACGGCTCCAACCCGCGCCTGCAAATCAACGCCCAGAACTGCGTGCACTGCAAGACCTGCGACATCAAGGACCCCACCCAGAACATCAAGTGGGTGGTCCCGCAGGGCGGAGACGGGCCGAACTACCCGAACATGTAGGGGCCGCAGCACCCGGCGGCGGACCATAGGACCGCAGGGTGGACCTTCAGGTCCGCCGTCTCCAGATAGAGAAGCCAAACACCGTAGGGTGGACCTTCAGGGCCACCTTCCCCCGACAGGCAGGCCAAGGTGGTTCATCGGAGCCTGCAACGGTGGACCTGAAGGTCCACCCTACGGCCTGGCGAGCGGATCACGTATTGATCTTCCGGCGACGGCGAATGCCGAAGCGCAGGGGCACGCTGCCGTTGCGCATGAAGGCACTGATGCTGGTGGCCACCGGATCGTCCGGGTTGCCGTCATGGGCGCAACAGCGCACGAAGGCCACGTGACGGGTCAGGTGATAGCACTGGGCGCGGGCATGGACGGTCCGCCCCGGCGCCGCCGGGCGCAGGTGATCAATACGCAGGTCCAGGGTGGCAACGAACTCCGGTGGAGTCAGGCTGAAGAACGCTGCGGCGCCGCTGGTCTGGTCGATCAGCGTTGTCACTACGCCGCCGTGGAGATGCCCCTGGTAGGGGTTGCCTACCAGTTCATCACGATAGCCGATCCGCGCTTTGAATGTACCACGACCGACATCGGTCACGCGAAGGCCCAGGCGCCGGCTGTGGGGAATGGAATCGAAGAACCGTCGTCCGAAATACCGTCGCACCGACGGCAGGCGGAACAGCACACGCCAGCCAGCGGCCATGACCCGCTCCGACAGGACCATCACTCAGACCTGCAGTTCACGTAGTCGCCGCCCCGCGTCGCGGGCGATGCGGGGGTCGTCGGGGTGCCCTCGATGCAGCACATTCTGCAGCAATTCCGGGTCATTCATCATGGCCACCGCCCGGCGCCGCAATCGGGCGATGGGGTCGTTGAGGGCCACCTCCATGAGCACCCGATCACTGTCCAGACGATCAAGCGCGGCGCGCCGCACGATCTCTTCACGGGCACTGCGGGCGACGTAGGCCAGAACGGCATCGTCGGTACACACCTGCACAGCGGCAACACGGTCCTCGAGACGCAGGCTGGCGTCACCTCCCACCAGCAACGCCCGATAACGCGCATCGGCCCGTTGCCGGGTGTCACGATCACGCGCATGACGACGCAAACGATCCAGCCGTGCCAGATCGCTGCATTCGGCGAGTACATCATTTCGGCTGCGGCTCGCGCGCCGCGGGGTGGTCAATCGGGATTTCAGGGCTTCAAACATGCACTACCCCGGACAAGGTTGCAGCATCATAACCCATGGCCTCGCCCGTTGTCCGTGATCAGGATAACAACACGGGATGATGGACCGCATACCCCTGGGCATAGTCCACTCCGAGCGCGCGCACCCGCTCCAGGGCAGCTGCATCCTCCACGAACTCAGCCACCGTCAGCATGCCCATGGTATGGCCCACCTGATTGATGCACCGGACCATGCTCTGATCCACCTGATCCGTAGCCAGGTTTCGAACGAACTGGCCGTCGATCTTCAGGCAATCCACTGGCAGCGCCCGCAGATAACCGAACGACGACAACCCGCTGCCGAAATCATCCAGGGAAAAACGACAGCCCTGCTCGCGCAGACGGGCAATGAATGCCTGGGCCCGGGTCATATTGCTGATCACCGCTGTTTCCGTGATCTCGAAGCACAACCGCGTGGGATCCACGCCGGTCTCCCGCACGGCCTCCAGAACGAAACCCAGAAACTCCGGATCGTTAATGGATTGCCCGGAGAGATTGATGGCAAATTGCTCGACGCCCGCGAGCTCCCGCGGGCACTGAACGACGACGTTCATCGCCATGTGTACCACATGACGGTCCAGCGCCGGCATGAGACCGAAGCGCTCCGCCGCGGGGAGGAACTGTGCTGGTCCGGCGAGGGTGCCGTCATCGTCGATCATGGTGAGCAGGAATTCCACCTTGGTGGGCAGATCCGGCTGTAACGCCTCCAGCCGCTGGTAGCGCAACCGGAAGCGATCCTCGTCCAGGGCGTTCTGCACCTTGGCGGCCCACTCCACCTGGCCATGACGATCCGACAGGGTTATATCGTCGGGGTCGGCCACGTGCACCCGATTACTCCCCTGCTCCTTGGCGATGTAGCAGGCGGTGTCCGCGGCCGCGAGAATGGCACCGACCCCGTCCCGGACTGACACCGTCACCACACCGACGCTGACACCCGGGTTGAAGACCCGGTCCGCCCAGGGAAAGCGGAATCTGGCGATCTCGTCGCGGATCCCTTCGGCCAGTGCGGTCGCCTGGTCCAGATCATAGCCCGGCAAAAGCAGAGCGAACTCGTCGCCTCCCATGCGCGCCAGCGTCGCGCCCTCGGGCAACTGCACCAGCATCTGCCCCGCGATCTGGCGCAACATCTCGTCACCGGCAGCATGTCCGCAGGCGTCGTTCACCAGTTTGAACCGATCCAGATCGAACCAGCACATCACCGCTGGTTGCTCGCTGCGCGCATGATCGGCAAGCACTTCGCGGAGAACCGCCTGAAACCCCGGGCGGTTCGGCAACCCCGTGAGCGTGTCGTAGAGGCCCTGATGGCGTACCTGCCGCGCCATGCCACGGAGTTCAGTCACATCCCGGATCACGGCCACCAAACCACGAACCTCGCCCGGATCATCCTGCAGCGGGGAGATACCAATCTGTACCAGCCGTTCTTCGCCATCACCACCCCGCGGCAGCAGACGGGCATCTTCATCGCGATTCACGGGGGCGCCGCGGGCCAGGCAGGTCTCGATGAGCACCGTCAACGCCTGCCCCGGGGCCGAATCCACCAGGGCGAGAACGCTGGTGAGATGCCGCCCGGATGCCTGCTCAGCGGTCCAGCCGGTCAGCTGCTCAGCGGCGCGGTTCATGTATTCCACCCGGGCATCCGGGCCCGTGGTAATCACAGCGTCGCCGATGGAAGCCAGGGTCGACTGGAACCGGCGCTTGGCGAGCCCCAGGCGCTGGGCAAGCTCACTGGTCTCCCGGCGGCGTGCCACGCTGCGGCGCAACTGGCGACTGCTGTCGATGGCCCCGCGCAGCATGAACCCCGCGGCCACCAGGAAGGCCAGTGCAACAGCAGGTTGCCGATCAGGGATCACCGTAAGCCAGGCGAACCCACCAAGCACAAGAGGCAGAACATAGGCCCAGTAAACCGGGGGATACAGGCCCACGATGGAGACAATACCGGTGGCAAAGAGCCCGAATACCAACCCCACCAGGAGAGTCACCGAGACAGCTCCCGCGACATGGGCAAACCACAACAGAGGAAGCCACGCAAGCCCCTGAGCCAGGCTCAGGACCACCGCCAAATGTCCCCACCAGCGCAGAGACGGCCCTTCCGGCACACGATGGGCAACGTGACTGAAAACAACCAGGCGGATGGCACCGATGGCCAGGAACGTCCCCAACCAGGCGGCAATCCACTGCCAGGGAACGAACCCGGCAAATGCCGCCGCCATGGCAACAGCGACCAGCATGGAGACGATCACACCGCGATGACCGACCTGATGGTAACGGCGGATACGAGTGAGATCACCGCTGGCGGACTGCGCCGATGGCGGCGAGGCTGAGGGATCCGCTGCCAGTCGGCTGAGCGGGGGATGCCCCTGCCCGACTTGCCGGGGTTCAGTCATATCCCGACGGTCCCCCTCCTGCCCTAAGACTCGGGGAGCGCTCGCCGGACACATCGAGAATCATGGAACACTCCCTTTCGCTTATCGTTATTGTCCCGGACCGGGATGTTTGTATCCTCAATCGCGCTGCAACATCAAGCCGAATCGTAACAGCGAAATCGCCCGTGCCGCGCGGCCAACGCGGCACGTATCCTTCGCCACAAAGGATCAGCGGCGGTTACGTGAATGCAGCTTCAATCGCAGGGCATTGAGCTTGATAAAGCCTTCGGCGTCCTTCTGATCATAGGCGCCCGCATCATCCTCGAACGTCGCGATGCGCTCATCGAACAGGCTATTGGTCTCGGATTTACGCCCAACAACGGATACCCCGCCCTTGTAGAGCTTCACCCTCACCACGCCGTTAACCGTCTGTTGAGTCTGGTCGATGGCCGCCTGCAGCGCCTCGCGCTCCGGGCTGAACCAGTAGCCGTTGTAGATGAGCTTGGCGTAGCGGGGCATGAGCTCATCCTTCAGATGGGCCGCCTCCCGGTCCAGGGTAATGGACTCGATGCCACGGTGCGCCTTGAGCAGAATGGTGCCACCGGGAGTCTCGTAACAGCCGCGGGACTTCATGCCCACGTAGCGGTTCTCGACAATGTCCAGACGGCCGATGCCGTGGGCGGCCCCCAGTTCATTGAGCTTCGACAGAATCCCGGCCGGGCTCATCGCCTGGCCATCAATGGCAGTACAGTCACCCCGCTCGAAAGTCAGCTCCACGTACTGCGGCTGATCGGGGGCGTCCTCCGGCGCCACAGACCACTTCCACATGGACTCCTCGGCCTCGGTCCACGGATCCTCCAGCACGCCGCCCTCGTAGGAGATGTGCAGCATGTTGGCATCCATGGAGTACGGCGAACCGCCCTCCTGCTTGCCCTCGATGGGAATGCCCTTCTCCTCGGCATACGCGAGTAGCTTCTCCCGGGAGAGCAAATCCCACTCGCGCCACGGGGCGATCACCTTGATGCCGGGCTCCAGCCCGTAGTAGCCCAGCTCGAAGCGCACCTGGTCATTGCCCTTGCCGGTGGCGCCGTGGGCGACCGCATCGGCGCCGGTCTCCCGCGCGATCTCCACCTGCCGCTTGGCGATCAACGGCCGCGCAACGGAGGTCCCGAGCAGGTACTCGCCCTCGTAGATGGCGTTGGCGCGGAACATGGGGAAGACGAAATCCCGCACGAACTCCTCGCGCAGGTCGTCGATATAGATCTCCTTGACCCCGAACTGCTTCGCCTTCTCCCGCGCCGGCTCCAGCTCCTCGCCCTGGCCGAGATCGGCGGTAAAGGTGACCACCTCGCAGTTATAGGTGTCCTTCAGCCATTCGAGGATGACCGAGGTATCCAGGCCGCCGGAGTAGGCCAGCACGACTTTGTTGATGTTGCTCATTGGGGCGCTCCAAAACTGATCATGACAATAGCGAGGGCACTGAGCGGCCATATACCGCGCGCGGCGCCGGGTGTTCTGGTCACGGACCGTCGCTGGCCAGGGAGGGCCAGCGTCGAGCGCACACGGACGTATTCACAGCGTGTCCGTGACCAGAATACCCGGCGACGCGCCCCGGACCGGAGAAACCGAACCGGCCCCTTGAATCCGAGGCAGAATGATCCGACCTCAGGCCGCCCAGTGCAACCATCCCGGTACACTGGCCACCGGCAAGCTGATACACTTCAAAAAAATGATTCAACCCCCAGGAGAGAAGCGTCATGACCCAGACCGCCCGCGCCGCCGTTTGCCGCGACTGGAACCAGCCTGTCGGTGTCGAGGAAATCCAGGTTGAGGCCCCCCGCCGCAACGAGGTGATGATCAAGCTGCACGCCTGTGGCGTCTGCCACAGCGACCTCTCGGCGGCCACCGGCGTCATCCCGTTTCCCCCACCCCTGGTGCTCGGCCACGAAGGCGCCGGTGAAATCGTCCAGGTGGGCGAAGGCGTCACGGACTTCCAGATCGGCGACCGGGTCATCACCTCCTTCGTGAGCATGTGCGGCACCTGCCGCTACTGCAACGCCGGCCGTCCGGTCCTGTGCGAGACGGTCAACTCCGCCCTCACCACCCTGCCCGACGGCAGCGTGCGCACCCATGACAGCAACGGCAACGCACTGAACATCTTCTCCGGCTGCGGCGTCATGGCCGAGTACGCCACGCTGCACGTAAACAACGTCGTCCCGGTCACCGAAGACGTGCCCATGGACCGCGCCGCCCTGGTGGGCTGCGCCGTGATGACCGGCGTCGGCGCGGTGTTCAATACCGCCCAGATGGAGCCCGGCAGCATCGCCGTCGTGTTCGGCGCCGGCGGCGTCGGTCTCAACGTCATCCAGGGATGCCGCATCGCCGGCGCCCGCCAGATTGTCGCCGTGGACATGTCCGAAGAGAAACTGGCTACGGCCAGGGAGTTCGGTGCCACGGATGTGGTGGTCGCCGATGAAAAGGCCGCCAAGACCATCCGCAAGCTCACCCGGGGCGGCGCGGACTACGCCTTCGAGTGCGTCGGCCGTGGCAAGGTGGCCGAGCAAGCCTACGCCAGCCTCGGCAAGGGCGGCACAGTGATCGTGGTGGGCGTTGCCCCGCGGGAGGACATGACCACCATCCGCACCCTGTCCCTGCCCGCCGAGGAGCGCGGCATCCGCGGCAGCTGGTTCGGGTCCGCCCGGCCGCGTTACGACTTTCCGCGCCTGTTCGGGCTCTATGCCAAGGGCGATCTGATGCTGGACGAACTGGTAACCCAGCGCTACACCATCGACCAGGCAGCCCAGGCCTTCGCCGACATGGAAGCCGGGCGCAACGCCCGCGGCGTGATCACGTTCGCCTAAGGAAACCCCGCCACGCCCCCCGTAGGAGCGACGTCAGTCGCGACCTGCCAGGGCGCAGGAAGCCGGGCCAGCCCTGGCCGGTGGCGATTTGCAATGCCGCCGGCGCTGATCGGGTACTCCGGTCACGGACCGTCTCCAGCCATGGATGGCTGGAGCCGAGCCTACACGGACGTACTTGCGGCGTGTCCGTGACCGGAGTACTCGATCGGCGCCCGCGGATCGAAGCCACCGTAAAGAGCCTGGGCCCTGTTCCTGTACCCTGGCAGGTCGCGACTGACGTCGCTCTCATCAAACATCTGCCAGGTCGTTGTTTTGACAGGGGCGGTTTCATATTGAGTCATGCTGCTGGCACCAGATCGAGGCCGAGTTTGCGGGCCTTGCGCTGGAGTGCCCGCAGTTGGCGATCATGGCGTGTGGCCTCGAAGGCCTCGATGCCTTTCTCGACGTAGGGCTGGCCACGGGTGAGCATGGCGTAGATCAGCCGGGCGAGCTGGTGAGCGGTGGCCTTGATCGCTTTGGCGGTGTCCATGCGTGTCAGTCTTGCGCGATGGGCGGCGCCGATGAAGCTGCGACTCGATCGCGCGTTCGAGGCGGCTTGGCGGAGTGCCTGGGCGGCGATGTTGTTGACCTTCGTCCCCGGCCCGCTGAGGGCTTTGCCACCCGAGATCCGGGTCGGTGGCGCGAGCCCGAGCCAGGAGCAGAAGTGCGCCTGGGAGGGAAAGCGCGAGAGGTCGGGGCCGATTTCTCCGGCGATCACCAGCACGGTGTCGACACCCAGCGATGGGATGGCGCTGAGATCGACCCCCATGACCTGGAGGAGTGCCTGTTGGAGCCGGCGCTGCTCGGCCGCGCTGCGGTGGGCGCTGCGCGAGGGGGTGGCGAGTTCAGTCGGGGCACAGGCACGCACGGGCAGTGCCTCGAGTGCCGAGAGGATCGCCCGATCACAGGCGCCGATCTGCTGCTCGAGAAAATCAAAGTGCGCCAGTGCCTGCTCGAGGGCAAAGAGATGCTCGACGCGCCAGTTGCCATGCAGGCTGCGCGCGACCGTCGCCTCGTCGGCGCGCAGCCGCCGATCGCGTAGCGTGGCGAGCTGCCACGGATCCCGCTCACCGGCGACAATCGCCCGCAGGATGCGCATCGCCGTCTTGCCCTTGAGGTCGCTGACGACATGGCCCAGATGCACGTTCATCTGCGCCAGCGCCTTGTGCATGTGGTTCAGACACCACGACTGGGCCTGGATCCGGCGACTGCGCTGGCGCACGAACGCACGCAGCGTGCACACCGCATCACCCGGGCGAAAGGCACCGCTCAACAAACCGTGGCTCATCAACTGCCAGATCCACTGACAGTCGAGCACATCGGACTTGCGCCCCGAGACCTGCCGCGTGGCCCGGGAGTTGACCAGCAGAACCTCAAAGCCCCGTGCATCAAGCACCTCAAAGGGCGCAATCCAGTACACCCCGTCGCCTCCATCGCCACCTGGGTGATCCCCAGCGACTCCAGCCAGTCGGCCAGCGCCTGCAGATCGTCGGTGAAACCGCTGAAACACCGCACCGAGACCTCGCAACGCCCGGGATCCACCGCCACCCAATGCTCGTGACCCCCGACATCGATACCGGCACAATCCGGATGCACCACCTCCAACCGCCGCTTCTGCCTCTTGCCTGCCATGTCCGTTCCTCACATGATGATCACAAGGGCGTACGGGGAGACACGGCGGCGGTAGGGCTCACTCTCTCATACGAGGTCACGGCCAGTGCCGTGCCTTCAACGACTCCACGCCGATGCCGTGCGGGCCACTCTCCTACGCGGGTGCATGCACACCAGTGCGGCGTCTGGCCTCTGCTCTCCGTGCGCCCGCCTATCTTGCACCATGTTTGCTGCGCGACAGCGCACCAACAGCGTTGATGCGCAATCTCCTACGGGGGCGTGGCAGGCGGTGGGGGTGTGCTCCCGGGGTTCACACACCTTCCGGCCGCACCCGCTCGAACGCCGCTACCGTGTGCTTGAACGCCTCCGGCACCGGCTGGCTGCTGCGACTCTCCAGATCGGCGTGGACATAGATCATGCGGGCGGTGATGAGATGGGCATCTCCGCGGTGGATCTCCGAGACCCACTCCACGCTGGTGCGACCGAACCGCGCGATGCGGGCGCCGATCTCGATGAGGTCGTCGAACTCCGCCGAGGCATGGAAATCCAGCTCCGTACGGGCCATGAAGAAATCGCCCCCGCCCACGGCGAGCCGGCCCTGGTTCTGCTCCAGGGCACGGAAGTACTCCGTCACCCCCACGTCCACATAGGTCAGATAATGGGCATTGAACACAACGCCCTGCATGTCCGCCTCGCCCCAGCGAACGCGCTCCTTGTGCAGCAGCCGAAAGTCTTCCCGTGCCATCATGTTCCCCTGTCTGCGGATTGTTGTCCGCGCGTACTTTAGCAACAGGAGAGGCATGCATGCTCTATGAACTGGACGGCCGCCGCCCGGTCCGCCACGGCGAGTGTTTCATTGCCGACAATGCCACCGTCATCGGTGACGTGGAGATCGGCCACGATGTCAGCATCTGGTTCAACGCCGTGATCCGCGGCGACACGGACCGCATCATCATCGGCGACAACTCCAACATCCAGGACGGCTCGGTGCTGCACACCGACCCGGGCATCGTCCTGGAGATCGGCCGCAACGTCACCGTGGGGCACAAGGTCATGCTGCACGGTTGCACCATCGGTGACGGCAGCCTGATCGGCATCAACGCGGTGATCCTCAATGGCGCGAAGATCGGTCGCAACTGCCTGATCGGCGCCAACGCCCTGGTTCCCGAAGGCAAGGAGATCCCCGACGGCTCCGTGGTCATGGGCTCGCCGGGCAAGGTGGTCAAGGAGTTGAACGACGAGCAGAAGGCGGCACTGGCCCACGGGGCCGAGCACTATGTGGACAACGGTCGGCGTTATCGGGAGCAACTGCGGGCGATGGAGTGAGTTCCAGCGCTGGTTATCGCGACTGACGTCGCTCCTACAGTGGCGGGCCTGCCCTTGTAGGAGCGAAGTCAGTCGCGATAACCAGCGCCCCCAACCACAACCGGCCTGCATCGGAACAACCCTGTCATGCTCCGGCATCGGCGCATGCCCGCAACGGTCGCATCCAGCACCTCGGAGCAAGTATACTCTCCGGCTGATTGCGCCGCCGCTATGACCCGATCCATGGACCAGATCACCCTCACCCGACCCGACGACTGGCACCTGCACGTCCGCGACGGCGACGTGCTGGCCGATGTTGTGCCATTTTCAGCGCGCCGGTTCGGCCGCGCCATCATCATGCCCAACCTGAAGCCGCCGGTGACCACCGTGGCCCAGGCGCAGGGATACCGGGAGCGCATCCTAGCAGCCGTGCCCGAGGGCAATGACTTCCAGGCGCTGATGACGCTGTATCTCACCGACAATACCCCGCCGGCGGAGATCGAGAAGGCGGCGGCCAGCGGCATCATCTACGGCGTCAAGCTCTACCCGGCAGGGGCGACCACCAATTCGGACGCGGGCGTCACCGATCTCCGGCACTGTGACGAGACCCTGGCGGCCATGACCGAAGTCGGTCTGCCCCTGCTCATCCACGGCGAGGTCACCACGGACAGCGTGGACATCTTCGACCGTGAAGCGCGCTTTCTGGACGAACGCCTCGCGCCGCTACTGGCCCGCCACCCGCGCCTGCGCATCGTCTGCGAGCACATCACCACCAGCGTGGCTGCCGAGTTCGTGCGCGAAGCACCGGAGACGGTGGGCGCGACCATCACCATCCAGCATCTGCTGTGCAACCGCAATCACATGCTGGTGGGCGGGATCCGGCCACACTACTACTGCCTGCCCATCCTCAAGCGGGAGAAGGACCAGGAGGCGCTGGTGGAAGCCGCCACATCCGGCAATCCGAAGTTCTTTCTGGGTACCGACAGCGCACCGCATGCCCAGGAGGACAAGGAAAACGCCTGCGGCTGTGCCGGCTGTTTCACGGCGCCCGCGGCCATCGAGCTGTATGCGGGCATCTTCGAGGCCGCCGGCCGCCTGGACCGCCTGGAGGCGTTCGCGAGCCATCACGGGCCGGACTTCTACAGCCTGCCCCGGAACACCGACACCATTACCCTGTCGCGGTCGCCGTGGACCCTGCCGGAACACTGCAGCTTCGGTAACCAACGCATCGTGCCATTCCTTGCCGGCGAGACCGTTGCCTGGCAACTCACCTGACGGAACGCAGATCACCATGGCCGAGCAAGACACCGCGACGTCCGCCCCGGAGACCGCCATCGCCCGCCGCTTCCGCAGCTTCCTGCCGGTGGTGGTGGACGTGGAGACCGGCGGGCTGAACTCTCAGACCGACGCCCTGCTACAGATCGCAGCGGTGATCGTGCGCATGGACGACGACGGCCGTCTGTACCGCGCCGACACCCATTCACTGCACGTCCGCCCCTTCGAGGGGGCCAACATCGATCCGAAATCGCTGGAGATCAACGGCATCGACCCGGACCATCCCCTGCGCATCGCCTACGGCGAGCAGGATGCCCTGGGACGCGTGTTCAAACCCATTCGCCAAGAGGTCCGGGATACCAGTTGCACCCGTGCGATCCTGGTGGGCCACAACGCCACCTTCGATCTCAACTTCCTCAACGCCGCCGTCGAGCGCTGCGGCATCCGCCGCAATCCCTTCCACCCCTTCGGCAGTTTCGACACGGCCACCCTGGCGGGGCTGGCCTTCGGCCAGACCGTGCTGGCCCGCGCCGTGCGCTGCGCCGGCCTGGGCTGGGACGGCCAGGAGGCGCACTCCGCGGTCTATGACGCGGAAAAGACCGCCGATCTCTTCTGCGAGATCGTCAACCAGTGGGACCGGCACATCGGCATCCCACGATAGCTGCAATAGCGGTCGCTGCAGGAACCGTAGGGTGGACCTTCAGGTCCACCGTTGCCGTCCGACGAACCACCTCGGCCTGCATGTCGGGAGAAGGTGGACCTGAACGTCCACCCTGCCGCTTGCGTACCGGGAAACGGCGGACCTGAAGGTCCGCCCTACGCAAGGAACGGTGTATCGTAAGGCGCCTCACAAAAAACCCCGCCAGCGGCGGGGTTTTTTAGGGTCAGCGGTGCTGGGGGTTACTTGGCTGCCGCGTAGCGCTTGGCCACGTCGTCCCAGTTCACCACGTTCCAGAACGCCGCGATGTAGTCCGGGCGCCGGTTCTGGTAGTTGAGGTAATAGGCGTGTTCCCACACGTCCAGGCCCAGTAGCGGGGTGCCCGGGACATCGACGATGTCTTCCATGAGCGGGCTGTCCTGGTTGGGCGTGGAGGTCACGCGCAGCTTGCCGCTCTTGTCCACCACCAGCCAGGCCCAGCCGGAGCCGAAGCGGCCCACGGCGGCATTGGTGAACTCCTCCTTGAAGGCGTCCAGGCTGCCGAAGGTGCTGTTGATGGCGTCGGCCAGTTCACCGCTGGGCCCGCCACCCCCGTTGGGGCTCATCATCTGCCAGAACATGGTGTGGTTGGCATGACCACCGCCGTTGTTACGCACCGGCGTCTGAATGTCCGCCGGCAGATCCTTGATGCGCTTGATGAGCTCTTCCACCGGCTTGGAGGCAAGCTCCGGGTGGTTCTCCACTGCGCCGTTGAGCTTGGTCACATAGGTGTTGTGATGCTTGCCGTGGTGGATCTCCATGGTCTTGGCATCGATGTGTGGCTCCAGCGCATTGTGGGCATAGGGAAGATCCGGGAGTTCGTAAGCCATTCTTGTGCCTCCTTCCGTTACAAGATGTACGGCCACGGCCCTTGGGGCCATGGCCGGAGAGCTGCGTGACGGGGATCGGCCAGCGGCCAGACCCTCAATGGCCGTCTCCCGCCATCCCTACCGGATCACGCATTGGGGCGCGTCGGCAGGTTTTCAACACCTTCGTATAGCACAGCCGGAAACGACGCGCCCCGGCCGGGCCGGGGCGCGTGCGCGTCATTCCTGGCCGGAGATCAGGCGTCGTCGCTCTGTTGCGCGACGGCGGACTTCACCATCTGCTCGAGGTCGCCGCTTTCATACATCTCCAGGATGATGTCGCAGCCACCCACCAGCTCACCGCCGATGTAGAGCTGCGGGATCGTGGGCCAGTTGCCGAAGTCCTTGATGCCCTGACGGATGCGCTCGTCCTCGAGCACGTTGACGTAGGCGAATTCCGCCTCGCAGCCGGCCAGTGCCTGGGATGCCTTCATGGAGAAACCGCACTGCGGAAACTGCGGCGTTCCCTTCATGAACAGAATCACCGGATGGCTGTCCACCTGCTTCTTGATGGCTTCCTGAACCTCGTCCATTGCGTACCTCGTCTTGATGGGTGCCTCTGCCAGCCGCGCGGGCAGGACTTACTAACCTTCTCGGCAGTAAAGGGTTAGCGAAAATCATGTATCCAGTATACCCATTGAGTTTCTCCCTGAAAACGTCGAGCGGATCCGTGACTTGCCCGGTGCCGCCACCCTTCCTATAATCCAATGTCCCCGGCAGCCCCCGTCGGGAATCGCTTTTTGCGGCCCCAGGCCTTCGCGGTTCCCTCGGCGCTGCCTTTTTGTTTTTGCGAGTACGTGATCATGGCGCATCCGCTGATGCACACCTACGGACGCCTGCCGGTGTCCTTCAGCCAGGGCCACGGCGCCTGGCTGAAGGACACCGACGGGCAGTCCTACCTCGACGCCCTGAGCGGGATCGCGGTCTGCGGCCTGGGGCACGCCCACCCCAGCGTGACGGCGGCGCTGCAGGAGCAGGCCGCCCGGTTGCTGCACACGTCCAACCTTTACGGCGTACCCCTGCAGGAAGAACTCGCCGGCGCCCTTTGCCCACGCACCGGAACGGACGCGGCGTTCTTCTGCAACTCCGGGGCCGAGGCCAACGAGGCCGCCATCAAGCTGGCACGCCTGCACGGACACCGTCGCGGGGTGACCACGCCGCGCATCCTAGTCATGGATAACGCCTTCCACGGTCGCACCCTGGCAGCCCTGGCAGCCACCGGCAACGCCAAGGCCCAGGAGGGCTTCGGCCCGCTGCCTGAGGGCTTCGAGCGGATCCCGTTTGACGACTTGGCCGCCGTGGATCGGGCCGCGGCAGACTACGACGACATCGTCGCCGTGCTGGTGGAACCCATCCAGGGTGAAGGCGGCATCCGCGTCCCCGCCAGTGGCTACTTGGCGGGTCTGCGCGAGCGCTGCGACCGCAACGGCTGGCTGCTGATGCTCGACGAAGTGCAGTCCGGTGTCGGCCGCACCGGCCGCTGGCTCGCTTCCCAGCACGAGGGCGTCAGCGGCGACGTGGTCACTCTGGCCAAGGGCCTGGCCAACGGTGTTCCCATCGGTGCGTGCCTGGCGCGCGGTGAGGCGGCTGAGATCCTCGGCCCCGGCAGCCACGGCTCCACCTTCGGTGGTAATCAGCTGGCGGCCTGTGCCGCCCTGGCGGTCCTCAACACCCTCGACGAGGAAGATCTCATCCAGCGGGCAGAGCACCTCGGCAAGCGTATCCAGACCGGACTGCGCGAGCGCCTGGCCGATGAACCCGGAGTGCTGGACATCCGCGGCCGGGGCCTGATGCTGGGTATTGAGCTGGACCGCCCCTGCAGTGATGTGGTCACCCGGGCCCTGGATGAGCACCTGCTGATCAACGTCACCGCGCAGTCGGTGGTTCGGCTCCTGCCACCGTTGATCCTCACCGATGACGAGGCCGAGCAGATGACCGACCAGGTCGCTGGTCTGATCCGCGGCTTCCTCCGCGATGCGAGGTAACACCATGGACGTGCAACACTTCCTGACCCTGCGCGACGCCACACCCGATACCCTGCACCGGCTGCTGCAGCGTGCCCGGGATCTGAAAACCCTGCGCCAGCGCGGTGAACTCCACGAGCCCCTGCGCGGCAAGGTCCTGGGCATGGTATTCGAGAAGTCGTCCACGCGTACGCGGGTGTCTTTCGAGGCGGGCATGCACCAGCTGGGCGGCAGCGCCATCTTCCTCAGCCCCAGGGATACCCAGCTGGGTCGCGGCGAACCGGTGGAGGATACCGCGCGCGTGCTCTCGCGCATGGTGGACGCTATCATGATCCGCACCTTTGATCACGCCACGCTGGAGCGGTTCGCCGCCTACTCCGCGGTGCCAGTGATCAACGGCCTGTCGGACAGCTACCATCCGTGTCAGCTGCTCGCGGACATCCAGACCTATCTCGAGCACCGGGGAAGCATCCAGGGGCGCACCGTTGCCTGGATCGGTGACGGCAACAACATGTGTCACTCCTACATCAATGCCGCCCGCCAGTTCGATTTCCAGCTGCGTGTCGGGTGCCCGGAGGGATTCGACCCGGACCCGGACATCGTCGCCGTGGCACCGGAGCGGATCACCATTCATCGCGACCCGGCCGAGGCCACGGCGGGGGCGGATCTGGTGGTCACCGACGTGTGGGCCAGCATGGGCCAGGAAGAGGAGCAGAAGCGTCGCGAGCGCGCCTTCACGCCCTATCGCGTCACCGCGGCACTCATGGCCGCGGCGGCGGACGACGCCCTGTTCATGCACTGCCTGCCCGCCCACCGGGGCGAGGAGGTGGATGCCGAGGTCATCGACGGACCGCAGTCGGTGGTCTGGGACGAGGCGGAAAACCGCCTGCACGCGCAGAAGGCGCTGCTGGAATACCTGATTGCGTAACCCGGCATCCGGGGGCTGACGGGGCGGCGCCGGCGCAGTAGCATGCTCACCCCACGGTGATGTCATAACACCGGCTCCCCGGAAGGCCCTTGGAGACACAGCGCATGAACCAGACGGCGGCGGACGACGACATCCTCCTGGAACTGCGCCGGGTGGATCTGGACGTCGAGGGCGCACAGGTGGCACGGGCGCTGAGTTTCCGCGTACGACGCGGTCAGACCGTCTGTCTGCTGGGCCCCAGCGGTTGCGGCAAAACCACCACCCTGCGCGCGGTCGCCGGCTTCCAGCCGTTGGCTTCCGGCGAAATCCTCCTCAACGACCAGGTCGTCTCCAGCCCGGACTGGCTTACGCCACCGGAGCAGCGTCGGCTGGGCATGGTGTTCCAGGACCACGCCCTCTTCCCCCACCTGAACGTGGCCGACAACGTCACCTTCGGGCTGCGCAAGCTCGGCCGTAGTCAGCGCGAGGAGCGGGCGCGGGAGATGCTGGCACTGGTGCAGCTGGACGGCATGGAGGAACGCTTTCCCCATGAACTCTCCGGTGGCCAGCAGCAGCGGGTCGCCCTGGCCCGGGCGCTGGCCCCGGAACCGGAACTGGTGCTGCTGGACGAACCCTTTTCCAGCCTGGACGTGGATCTGCGCGAGGGCCTCGCCAACCAGGTCCACGAAATCTTCCGCGAGCGCGGCGTTACCGCCGTCCTGGTGACCCACGACCAGAACGAGGCCTTCGCCATGGCGGACCAGATCGGCATCATGCGCGACGGTCAGATCGTCCAGTGGGACACCCCTTACAACCTGTATCACGAACCCGTGGACCGCTTCGTGGCGGACTTCATCGGCCACGGCCGGTTCATCCACGGCCGCCTGCTGGATCATGACCTGCTCGACACCGAGGTGGGCGTGATCCAGGGCAACCGCGCCTACGGCTGGCCGGCGGGCACCGAGGTGGACGTGTTGCTGCGGCCGGATGATGTGCTACCGGCGCCGGAATCCGAACTGCGGGCCCGGGTGGTCAAGAAGGCCTTCACCGGGGCCGAGACCATCTACACGTTGCGCCTGGACAGTGGCGCGGAGATCCTGTCCTTATTCCCCAGCCACCACGATCACGCCATCAACGAACACGTCGGCATCCACATCGACGCGCAGCACCTCGTCGCCTTTCCCCGAGACGGGGGCCTCGCAACGAAGGAGAACTGACCGTGGAGATGCGCCCCTCGGGCCTCCGGACCAATCCCGCGCTGGAGGTCTTCCTGGTGTTCCTCTCCCTGGGACTGCGTTCCTTCGGCGGCCCGGTGGCCCACCTGGGCTACTACCGAGAGGCGCTGGTCCAGCGCCGCGGCTGGCTGGATGACCGGCAGTACGGCAAGATTGTCGCCCTGTGCCAGTTCCTCCCGGGGCCCAGCAGCAGTCAGGTGGGTCAGGCCATTGGCCTGATGCGGGGCGGCCTGCCGGGTTTGTTCGGGGCATGGCTGGGCTTCACCCTGCCGTCGGCGGTGATCATGATCGGCGCGGCGGTGGCCGTGGGCGCGGTGGGGCCGGAGGCGATCAGCGGCGCAGGCTGGTTGCACGGGCTCAAGCTCGCCGCCGTGGCCGTGGTCGCCCATGCGGTGATCAACATGGGCCGCGCCCTGTCACCGGACTGGCAGCGGCTGCTGATTACCCTTTCGGCTTTCGTCGTCGCCACTCTCTGGGCAAACCCCGCGGGCCAGCTTGGCGCCCTGCTGCTGGGCGGGCTGCTGGCATTCGGGCTACCCATGCCACAGGCTGCCGACCATGCGGCTGCGGATCTGAACGTCCAGGTGTCACGGCGGGTGGCAGGGGCGAGCCTCGGCCTGTTCCTCCTCTGCCTCGCCGGTTTACCGCTGCTCGCCACCCTGGCGCCCGGCGGCCTGCTCAGCCTGATCGATGGTGTCTACCGCGCCGGCTCCCTGGTATTCGGGGGCGGCCACGTGGTACTGCCGCTCCTGGAGCGGGAGGTGGCTGCTCCCGCCGGAGTGGACAGCAGCAGTTTCCTCGCCGGCTACGGCGTGGCCCAAGCGCTGCCGGGCCCACTGTTCAGCTTCGCTGGCTACCTCGGCGCCGAGGCATACAATCACGCCCCCGTGCTCGGCGGCGTCATCGCCATCATCGCCATCTTTCTCCCCGGCACCCTGTTGCTGGTAGGCATCCTGCCCTACTGGGACCGCATCAGTGGCATCACCACCATTCGTCGTGCGGTCACAGGCATCAACGCCGGTGTGGTCGGCCTGCTCGCCGCCATCCTCTGGGACCCGGTCATCCAGGTAGGCATTACCGGCATCACGGAGTTCGTCATCGCGGCGGCCGCGTTCACTCTCCTCATGGCCACACGCTTTCCCGTCTATTTGCTGGTACCCGCCTGCGCGCTGGCCGGTTTTCTACTGCTCTAAGCAGAGAGTTCCAAACCACATCAAGAGACCTGCACGGATTGCGTCCTCAGCACGAATCCCGTGCGCGTGCAGCTGCGTCTCGGTAATGCCTACGGCGGACGGGCACCGGCGACACTCTACTCGGAAGCCTTCTATGCCGACGTCCAGCGTCAGCCGAAAACCCGCTTCCGCCTGCCGGACCAACACGAGGACCGGGGCATCTACGTGGTCGCCGGGTCCATGACCATCGCCGGCCAGTGCTTTGAAGCCAGCCAGATGATGGTGTTCCGCCCCGGCGATGCCATCACCGCGGCGTCAGGGGAGACCGGCGCCCGTCTGATGATTCTGCGAATGGCCCGGGCATACCACTGGCAACCCGGGCTCAATTCGCTCTAGTCACAGTTCGTCCAGGTAACGCCTGAGCGCGTGTGCTCGAAATGATCACCACGGTCAACGACGTTTTCCCAGGTCTCCTCGCTCTGCGCCACGACATCTTGCGTGAACATCATCGCTGTTTCCTCGGTGATTTCCCCGGGCCAGTTGACGATGCGCGGCCGTAGATCAGCGTTGAGGCTTGCACCAGAGACGCTTTGCGCAAGCTGATTGACACGCACTGCTGGAGCGTTGAACTGCAGACGCACGCGATGCAGGCTCTCACGGTCAACATCGATATCCAGGGCGCTTGCGCCTTGTGGAACGACGAACTCCCCTGCCGTTGGCTGGTAGAAAACAGACCCGTCTTCGAGGGAGCCAGAAGGCAGCAGCACACTCGCCACCTCACCGGAAGTCGGGTCGTCGGCCAGTTGAACACCAAAAATGGGCTGCCCATCCACAAGCTGAAGGTCCGATTGTTCAGCCATCGGATTGGCATTATCCGTCACCTCCGTGGTGATCTGGTCACGTCCATCGTCGATGATGGAAAAGCAGGCGCAGTTCTCCGAGACACTGATCTCGGTCTCACTGACACTCAGAACGTCACCCTCTTTTTCAACCGTCACTCTCACCGTCGCCTGACCGGTATTCTCCGTTGCCGAGAAAACAGCCCGGGTCTGGTCATTGGCGTCCGGGTTGATGTGGCCACGATCCGGGACCTCCCAGTTGACGGTTGCCCCATCGGAATCACCATCATCGTCAAGGATGCTCTCGGGGATCACGTTGGCCTGTAGCGTTTTGGTCTCACCCGGTTCCAGGCACCCGCCACCGGCAACCTCGACGAACGCATCATCGGGCTCGGCAACGATGTAGGCCGTTGCCTCGCGATCCTGCGCCTGTTGGTACTGACGAACGCCGGTATCGGAGTCGGCAACCACGGTGATCTCGTCCTGGAAATCGTCGCCGATGGACTCAGGCGCCTTGTAGGTGATCGTCCCAAGCCCGCCATCAATGGAGTGATCGATGATCTGTCCCTGCCCGGTCCCCTCAAGCTCAAGCGGTTGTTCATAATCGGGATCGATGGAATTCCTCACACGGAACTGAATTTCGATCTCTTCCCCTTCTTCGACGTGATTGATGGCGCGAATGAAGTAGACGTCGATCTTGTTGACGCGAAGCACGAAGGGCTGCTCCCGCTGATCGCCCGCATCCCGGGACCACCTCCCCGTAGGGAACTCGTCTTCGTCGAGCGCCACCCGGAGGATGTTCACTGCGTCTTCGCTGCCAAAGAACGTATCCGGGTTTAGGGTTTGCTCAAGGGAAAAAGAAGCGGGGTCCTGCGGATCCTCCCAGATCAGCTCACTTGTCCCCATGGCATCGTTGAGTGGGTCAATATCAACATCAAGATACTCGTCATAGCCTACCCTGACGTCCGTGACGTCGATCCCCTCCCAGAGGAAGTAGACATCCGGTGTGTAGTCCTCGAGCTGCTCAAACAGCTCAGACGCCCCGAACTCGATGGCCTCCTCGTTCAGATCCACGTCGACGCCATTATCGGAACCACCATCCTGGCTGCCGCTTGAGCCATCCGAACCCCCTTCGCCTCCAGAGCGGTTGGAGGTTCTCTTGGCGGCACGCTCAAAGAGTGCCTGGAGGACATTTCCTCCGAAATAGGGGTCGCTTCGTGCATCGACGTCCACAGAGAAGATTTCGAACTGCGCTTCCTCTACATCTTCTCTCCCAATGATAATCTCACGATTGTCACCGACGGGACGATTGCCCGTGACACGGATGTCATCGATGCAGCAGGGGAGAAACACAAGCCCGTATTCCGCACCTGTGACTACAGCGCCAATGCCGGACAGAGCACCCTTGATAACAGCGGCAAGCGGCAAGGAGGTGCCCCCGGATCCGGCGACTGTCGCGACGAGCATGCCATCGACCGTTGTACCAAAGACATCTTCGAAATCACCCCAGGTGTCAAAGCTCTCTCGGAGGTCGGCATACATCTGCATGCCTTCTGCGAGCTCGACCACGTTGTTGATGTCGTTAAACTCAAAGGGTGTAACAACGATGTCGGCTGACTGCGCCTGGACGCCGGCCATGGCCGTGTTGGTGCTGTGCGCAAGCTCACTGCGCGCATCACTCAGCAACCCTTCGGGATCGGCTTCAATGAATTGCCGTACGGCATTGGTGGTGTCAGTCAGTCCCGTTTGCTGAATCATCCCGCCAAGGTAGGCGACCTCATCGTCGCTCAGATCCAGGTTTCGTAGACTGTCTTCGTTGTCCGGGTTGGCGACGGCATCGTACATGCGCAGGATGTCAATCAAACGCTCATCGGTACTCACCGTGCCGGGGTTCTGCAGGTCCTCCTGGAGATCATCCGGGTAGTCGATCCCGAAAGATTTCGCGACTGACTGGATCATGTTCTCGAGATCATCGACCCATGCCGTTACGTCTTCGCGGCTTGCTTGCGGCAAGGGAGAAACGTCGAGCGACAGCGCCTGCGAGTACCCCTCGCCGTCGGTGATCTTGACCCGCAAGGTCTGCGGGTCGTCGATGACAGGCGGCACCACGAAGGCGATTCCTTCATCACCAGGGAGCTGCTGCAGGATCGCCTGCACGCTCTTGTAATCCGGCCCAATGGCACCTGCGCTGTCCGCCTCTTCGAACTCGGCATAAATGTCTTGGACATCGATCCCTTCAGGAAGTCCTTCTACGCGAACGCGGTCGAACGGCTCTGCGCTCGAAGTGGCGAGCGTGACATTCTCAAGCCCGGCTGCCGCCGCATTGATCGGTCCGTCGACCCTTGTTCCGATGCGATCGCCATCGAGATCGCCGCCACTCTTGGATTCATTGCCGCCCGAGCCGCTGCCACCGCTACTGATGCAGGCCGCCAATGGCGCGGAGAGGAGAACGGGTAACGCAAACGGAGCAACGGTCCGGAGAATGTTCCGGAGGTGGTACATGGCGCCTCCTGGTGCTTCGTTCTGTTTTTCGAATGTCGACGCGAACGCGCCTCGAGGCATAGTCAATCTGAAGACTGTGCCACCACCGTGACATTGCGAACCTTACAGTGGCCTTACACCGAGAGCCGTGGCACATGAGCGGGGGAGCGCCGGAGCGCTCCCCCGTGTTCGCAGAACTCAGAAGTTGTAGATCATGCCGGCGGCCACGGCGCGCGCCGTCTCGCCGGCCGTGTTGGTGAGGTTGAGGCTGCTGGCCTCGTTCCAGGGCTGACGGGTCTGCAGGTCGTCGTTGTCGATCTGCGCGTAGTTCAGATAGAACGTGGTGTTGCTGGCATAGGCGTAGTTCACGCCCACGGCGAACAGATCAGCGCTGGTTTCATCGGCGTCACCATCCAGGCGGTAGTACTGGGTCTTCAGGTGCACGTCGGGTACCATCGCGTAGCGAACGCCGATGCCGTATGCGTCGTCATCCGGATCGGACGCGGTCTGGGCCAGGCCAGTGAAGCGGAAGTTGGCGATGTCGTAGTAGGCGGCAATGCGGGTGACGTCGCGTTCTTCTGGATAAGCGCGGACCATGTTGCCGTCCTCGTCTTCGATTTCGGCGTCGGAAAAATTCCAGCGCTCGTGCGAAATCGCGGCGTACAGCGGCCCGTCATGATAGGTGATGGACGCGCTCCATGCGTCGTTGTCGTTGTCGTCGACGGAGCGGGCGTTCTCCTGTGTGTCCACGCTATAGTGAACATCCGCAAAGAACCCATTCACCTGCGGCGTGGTATAGGCGATGCCCTTGCGGAACCGCTCGTCGAAGCCCTGGTTGCCGGCGTAGTTGCCCCGGATCACGTTACGCGCATCACCCACCTGATTGCCGAACAGGTCCGTGCGGATGCGCAGGATCTTGTTGGGGGTGTCGAAGCGCCCGGCCCGAACGGTACCCCAGCCGCCCGTGAGCCCGGCGAAGCTGTTGCGGAAGGTGAGGACGTCCGTATTCGTATTGTCGATATTGACCTGTCCTTCGATCTGGACGATGGCGCGCAGCGCGTCGTCCAGATCGTGGCCGGCGCGAAAGCCGACGCGGCTGGAATTGCTGGAGAGGTTGAGGGCGCTGTAGTCGTCGCCGTCGTCCAAGTGGCTGATGGCCATGTGGGCCTGGCCGTAGATGTCGATGTCGGCGGCTTGGGCGTTGCCGGCGGCGATGAGCCCGGACGCCGTGACCAGTGTCAATGCAGTGCGTTTCATGGTGTTACCCCCTGTCCGTTCTTGGTTGTTGCGACAGGCCGCGCTGGCAGAGCCGGCACGGCCGGGTGGCGGTTTACTCGGCGTTCGGGAAGAACAGCTGCTCGCCGCGCAGTTCATAGCTGGCAATGGCCGCCTGGCCCTCGTCGGAAAGCAGCCACTCGTGCCACTTGTTAGCCATGTCGTGCTTGAGACCCGGATGGCGTTCCTGGTTCAGCGGCAGGCTGCCGTACTGGTTGAACATCACCGGATCACCCTCGTAGACGATCTCCAGGTTCTGACGATTGTCGAAGGCGATCCAGGTGGCCCGGTCCACGTAGGTGTAGGCATCCATGCCGGCGGCGGTGTTCAGGGTCTCGCCCATGCCGCTGCCCAGCTCCCGGTACCACTGGCCACCCGGGTCGACACCGGCCTCGCCCCAGAGCCGCAGCTCCGCACGGTTGGTGCCGCTGTCATCACCGCGGGAGGTGAACGGGTGCTCGGCGCCGGCGATCCGGCTGAAGGCGTCCAGGGCGCCGTCGGCATTCCGGAGGTCGGCGGGATCCTCGGACGGGCCGACCAGGATGAAGTCGTTGTACATGATGTCGCGGCGTTCGCGGCCGTAGCCGTTCTCGACGAACTCCTCCTCACCGGTGGTGTCGTGGACCAGCACGATGTCGGCGTCGCCCCGGCGGCCGATCTCGAAGGCCTGGCCGGTGCCCACCGCTACCACGCGCACGTCGAAGCCGGTGGCGTCACGGAACTTCGGCACGATGTGCTCGAACAGCCCCGAAGCCTCGGTGGACGTGGTGGATGCAACCGTGATGAAACGATCTCCCGCCTGAGCGGCGGTAACCGCCCCCAGCAGGCCCGCTGCAACGAATGCCCTCTTCAACAGTTGTTTCATGACACTCCTCCAATGCTCCCCCGCGACCACCCCATGTCCAGGGTCACCAGACCAGCTCACCCTTCACGAAGGCTGCCGCCTCGCGGCTGCGCGGCTGCTCGAAGAACTCTCTTATAGGCGCCCGCTCCACCAGGCGGCCGCCCACCAGAAACAGAAGGTCATCGCCCAATCGCCGGGCTTGCCCGAGATCGTGGGTGCTCATGACGACGCGCGTGCCTTCCCGATGGAACGTCTGCACCGCTTCCTCCACGGCGTTGATGGCGGCAGGGTCCAGCGCCGCCGTGGGCTCGTCCATGAACAGGATTTCCGGGCGCAGGGCCCAGGCGCGGGCCAGCGCCAGGCGCTGCTGCTCGCCGCCGGAGAGCACCCGGGCTGGACGATGGGCGATGTTCTGTAACCCGAAGCGCTCGATGGCCTCGTCGGCGCGCTGCCGCCGCTGCCCCCGGGGAACCCCCTGAACGGCCAGCGCGTAGCGGACGTTGGCGAGGGCGGAGCGGCGCAGCATCACCGGGCGCTGGAATACCATAGCCTGGCGCCGCCGGATCATCTCGGGACTTGCACCATCTCCAGCCCAACGCACGCTGCCACTGCTGGGGCGGAGCAGACCGTGGCAGATGCGCATCAGCAGGCTCTTCCCGGCACCGTTGGGGCCCATGAGCATGGTCTTGCCGTCGCGCTCCAGGTGCAGATCCAGGGGCTGCAGAAGCGTCTGCCCCCGATGCCGGAACGTGACCCCCTCCAGTTCCAGGGGCAGCAGCGACGGTGATTGCTGACGGTTCATCCCAGCCGCCTCTTCGCCGCTTCACCGATGAAGTAGGCCACGGCGTTCACCGAGGCAACCAGGAGCAGCAGGATGATCCCCAGGCCCAGCGCCAGCGGAAGATTGCCCCGGTTGGTCTCCAGGGCGATGGCGGTGGTCATCACGCGGGTCACGCCGGCGATATTGCCGCCGACAATCAACACCGCTCCCACCTCCGCGCTGGCGCGGCCGAAACCAGCAAGCACCACCGTGCTGAGGCTGAAACGGGCATCCCAGAGCAGCGTCGGAATGGCGCGCAGGCGCGATACCCCGAATGACTGCAGCTGTTCGCGGTACTCGCTCCAGAGTTCTTCGATGACCTGGCGCGACAGCGCCGCGACGATCGGCAGAATCAGTACTGTCTGGGCAATCACCATGGCCGTGGGCGTGAACAACAACCCGAACTGCCCCAGCGGTCCCGCCCGCGAGAGCATGAGGTAGACCATGAGCCCCGCCACCACCGGCGGCAGCCCCATCAACGCGTTGAGCATCACGATGAGCAGACCGCGCCCGGGGAACTGCCACAGGGCGATGGCCGCACCCAGCGGTAACGCGATCAGGCTCGCAATCAACACTGCGGTCAACGACACCTGCAGCGACAGCGTGACGATCCCTATCAACACCGGGTCCATAGCCACGATCAGTTCAAAAGCTGCCTGGAAAGCGTTATCCATATCCGGCGTTATCCAAAGAGGACCATAGGCGGCAGTGTGTGCATAATAACGAGTGTTATCACCCGGCCATGAAAAATGTGCAGTCATATGACAGACGACGACAAGACCAGCCATCACCGGTACATGACAACTGCTGAAGTCGCGGCATACCTGCGGATGAAGGAGCGCAAGATCTACGACCTGGTCCGACAGGGGCTGATCCCGTCCACCAAGGTCACCGGCAAGCTGCTGTTCCCCCGGGACAGCATCGACCTGTGGGTGATGAACCACCTCGAAGGGGATCAGGCCCCGCCGCATGCGACCCCACCCGTTCTTGCGGGGAGTCAGGATCCATTGCTTGACTGGGCGATCCGGGAGGCGGGTGCGGACCTTGCGTTCCTCTGCAATGGCAGCGGGGACGGCGTCCGGCGGCTGCTTCGGGACGAGGCGATGGTCGCCGGTCTGCACGTGATCGACCACGGCACCGGTCACTACAATGACCCGAGCCACCTGGGGCTATCAGGAATGCGTGACCTGGTGATCATTCACTGGGCTCGGCGAACCCAGGGATTGCTGGTGCAGCCGGGCAATCCGTACGGCATCCAAGACCTTCCGGATCTGGCATCCAGCCCCGTGCGGGTCGCTCATCGACAGCGTGAGGCAGGGGCGGACGCCCTCTTCCGCTCGTTGCTGGAGCGCCACGGCATCGCCCCGGAACGACTGAACTTCACGCCCCACACGTCTCTCAGTGAGGACGATCTGGCCCTGTCGATCAGGGAGAGCGAAGCGGATACCGGCCTGGCGGTGGAAGCGGCAGCCCGGCGCCACGGCCTCGACTTCATACCCCTTCACGAGGAATTGTTCGATCTGGCCATGCGCCGCAGGGTGTACTTCGAGCCGCCGCTGCAGCGCCTGCTGGCGTTTGCCCGCGGCGAGCGGCTTCAACAGCGGGCGGATGCCATGGGCGGGTACGACTTGTCCGCATTAGCGGAGGTCAGGTTCAACGCTTGACTGCCCTCCATGGCGAACTGTGCAACGTCCGCTCGCGAGCCGCGTCGAACCCCAGCGAAGGATATACAACTCCACCCCAGGGAAGCGCTCAAGTTGCGATCGACTCAAGGCTGGCACGGATTTCGCTTGAGCTGAAGTATTCCTTCAGCAAGCACTGGGACAGTTCTTCATGTCACAACCAGCACACCACGACGCCGCCCTGGCGGCCTATGAGCGGGGACAGACCACCATCGCCAGGAGCCTGTGGGAGGAACGCGCGGCCATGGGCGACCCGGATGCGCAGACCGCCCTGGGGCTGATGCTTGCCGCCGGCGAAGGAGGGCCAGCGGATCCGACCCTCGCCGTACGCTACTGGCGGGCGGCCGCCGACGCAGGGCACCCGGACGCGCTCTACAACCTGGGCCTTATGGCGGAGCAGGACCACACGCCCGACAGCGAGACACGAGCCGGCGAGTGGTACGGGCGGGCAGCGCGCGCAGGGCATGCGGGCGCTGCCAACAACCTGGCCGCGCTGCTGCTCAACGACAATGGCGCACCCGATCCGGCGCGGGCAGTCTCGCTGCTGCGGGACAGCGCAGCTAAGGGTGATGCCGACGCTCTGTACAACCTGGGCTGCCTGCATGCATCCGGGGAACATGTGCCCGCAGATGACGAGCGTGCGCAGCGTTTCCACCGGCAGGCGGCGGAACAGGGGCATGCCGCGGCCGCCCGGGAGTTGGCGCTGCTGCTGGAACGGCTCGGGACCGAAGGTGACGGCGAAGCGGCCATCATCCACTGGTTGCAGTGTGCCGCCGACGGCGGCGATACCCGCGCCCAAGTGCTGCTCGGCGACCGGTACCGCCACGGCCACAGTGTTCCGCAGAGCGAGACCAGGGCCTGGAACTGGTATGTCGCCGCCGCCCGGCAGGGAGATGTGGTAGGTATGACCAACATCGGCGTGATGTACGACAAGGGGCGCACAACGGCGGAGAACCCGTTGCGCGCCGCGCGCTGCTACCGCTTCGCCGCAGAACGCGGCTACGCCCCGGCCCAGTACAACCTGGCCATTCTTCTGGCCGACGGCATCGGTATTCCCGCGGACCGCGCGGAAGCCTGGGCCTGGTTCGCGCGGTCGGCGGATCAGGGCCACGAGGCCGCAGTGGCGGCCCGAGACTGGATCTGGGACACCCTGGATGCCCATGAACGGGAGCGGGCCACGATGTTCAGCACACAGCTATGACCCCCTGGCACGCCCGCTGACCAGATCCCGGGCGCGAATGCCGTAGCGGCGCATACGTTCCCAGAGCGACTTGCGGCTAATGCCCAGGGCGTCGGCACTGGCCTGAATCTGGCCGTCGCGATCCTGGAGCGTCGCCAGTATGCGCTGCTTCTCGCAGGCCTTGAGGTAGTCGGACAGGGTGCCGTTATCCGCTGCGGGCTCATCGATTTCGGGGAACAGGTCCCGGGGCTCCAGCACTGCGGCATCGCTCATGATGACTGCCCGCTCCAGCGCGTGATGCAACTCCCGCAGGTTCCCCGGCCAAGGTGCGCCCATGAGGACGCGTTCTGCCGCGGGGCTCAAGGTCCGCGGCGGGGCATCACCGGCGATCTCTCGCAGAAAGGCACGTGCGAACCAGAGAATATCCTCCGGGCGTTCGCGCAACGGTGGCAGGCGGACGTGGACCACATTGATGCGGTAGTAGAGGTCTTCCCGGAACGCTCCGGCACTCACCATGGCACGCAGGTCGCGGTGGGTCGCAAAGACGAGTTGCACATCCACCGGGATCGACCGCTCGCCGCCCACACGGCGTATGCGCCGCTCCTGGATCACCCGTAACAGCTTCACCTGCATGGTGGCGGACATCTCGCCAATTTCGTCCAGTAGCAGCGTCCCGCCCTGGGCCTGCTCGAACAAGCCCTGGTGGCGCCGCTGGGCACCAGTGAACGCGCCGCGCTCATGGCCGAACAACTCGGCCTCCAGCAGGCTTTCGGTCAGCGCCCCGCAGTTCACCGCCACCAATTCGCCGTGGTGTGGCGTCCACTGGTGCAGGTACCGCGCGGCAAATTCCTTGCCGGTCCCGGACTCCCCGGTAATAAGGCATCCCGCCCGCGCCGCCCCGACCCGTCGCAACTGGCCCTCCACATCGCGCATCGCCGGCGAGACACCCAGTACCGGATCCGGCGCAGCGTCGCCGCCCTGCTCGGCCCCACCGTTCTCCGACAGCCCCGCCACACGGGCCACCAACGCGTCCAGATTGAAAGGCTTGGTCAGGTAATCGGCGGCACCGTCCTTCACCAGGCCCACGGCGGCATCGATGGTGCCGAAACCAGTAATGAAGATGAAAGGTGGCAACGCACCACCGTAGCTCGACTGCAGGCGCCGGAACCACTCGCCACCGTCCGCGTCAGGCAGCCGGATGTCCGAAATCACTACAGCAAACCGGTCGCTGGTCAACGCGGCTTCCGCAGCGACCGTCTCCGTGAACCAGGACACGGCGTAGCCTTCCATACGCAGACGGTCCTGCAGGGACTCGCCCATGATTGCGTCATCTTCCACCAGGCAGATGCGCTTGCTCATACCCTCTCCTGCGACGGGATCGGTAAATGGACCCGGAACCGCGTGTCATCGGGAGCGCTGGTGGCCTCAATGCTGCCGCCGAGCTGCTGGACGATCTGGTAGGACACCCACAGGCCCAGACCGGAACCTTCTCCGGCGCGCCGGTAGAATGGCTCGAAGAGATGCTCCAGCAGTTCCGGCGCCATCGCCGGCCCGGTATTCCGGACATCCGCCTCCAGACCGTCGCCGTTGCAGCCAACGGAGTAGCGGACGGTTCCGCCCGGACCGGCGGCCTGGCATGCGTTCAACAGCAGGTTCAGGAGCACTTGGCGGACCGCCGTGGCCGGCAGGGGCAGTGCCCGGTCCAGTCGGATATCCCTGTGAATGCTGACACCACCCGCCTGGGCCGCAGCCAGGGTATGGACATCCTCCAAATCCTGGCACTCCAAGGGGTGGGGCGTATCCCGCGCTTCAACCAGAAGGGCGGCCACCGTCTCCCGGATCTGGTTCAACCCGCGCTCGATCAGGTCCATGGTGCGCGCCACTTGCGGGTCGTCCACACCGCGATGGCGCTGATTGGAAACGGCGTTGAGCATGCCGCCCAGGGGATTGTTCACCTCGTGGGCGATACCGGCGGAAAGGCGCCCCACCGCTGCCAGCCGCTCCGAACGGATCACCTCTCCTTCCAGCCGCTGCTTCTCCGCAAGTTCCCGCAGCATCTCCGCGAAACGTCGCTCCAGGCGCGCAACCTCGTCGCCGTCGGCCCTGCGATCGGGCAGTTCCCGGGCCAGTTGCTCCGGCGTTTCCGTGGCCACACGGTCCACCAGTCCGCCAATGCGTGTGAGCGGCCGCGCGACCCGACGTCCCAACCACCAGCCCACCGGCGCCCCGGCAACGATAAGAATGCCCGTCACCCACGCCGCCTGGGTCAGTGCGCCTCCGTATAGATCCAGAACGCCGGGACGTTCCAGTTCCAGGAGCAGTGTTCCCACCCGGCGCTCGTCCACGAAAACTGCCTCGATCACCAGCAGGGACTGATCTTCCAGGCGGATACGGCGCGGATTCTCCCCGGCGTCGCCAAGATCATTTAGAGCGTAACGGTCATCCCCGTCACCGACCTCGCTGCCCAGGGGAAAGCGGCGCGGCGCGCTGGAGGCGAACACTCGCCCATCATCTCCCAGGAGCGTAATCACCGCCGGGCGCAGAGTATCGTCACCGGAATCGTCGGTCAGCGGTCCGCGAATAATCTCCCAGGCCCCCCACACGTCATCGCGCACCAGGGTATTACCCAAAGCGGGGGTCATGGCGCCGGCCAGTCGTTCGCCACTCCGGAACAGATCCGGTTCTACGGTGCGGTAGTGATACCCGAGCAGCGTCACGGCGGTGATCACCGCCGTAAGCAGTACCACCAGCATGATGTTCAACGGCACCTTGACGCGATAACTCAGACGTTCAAACACCGTGCTCTCTGCCCTGTTACCCGCCCGGCGCTTCGTCCCGTGACACCTGCCGGCTCAGCTCCCGGATACCGTCGAACCAGGCGTCTTCGCCGTCGACAAAACTATCCAGGTTCAGCGCCTCCAGCAGATCCCGCCCCCCGGGATGGTCGGTCATGTCGCGCAGGGCGCCGCGGAAACGCGCGCGCATTTCGTCGTCGGCCGCCCGCGTTGCCACCAGAGGCGGAAACCCGAATTCCGGCGACCTCTCGATCACCCGGGTCCGCTCGGTCAGCCCGGAGCCCCGTTTCTTCAGCGTCTCCCAGACGTAGCCATCCACCGCACCGGCATCGGCCAAGCCCTCCGCCACGGCTTCAACCACGTTGCGGTGACCGTAGGTAAAAAAGCTCTGGCGAAAGAACTCGTCGCTGTTCAGGCCTTTGGCGTGCAACCGGGTCTCCGGATAGAGCCAGCCAGAATTGGAGTTCGGGTCCGAGAAGGCAAACACGACACCCTCGAGATCTTCCATGCCCCGGGTGTCCGACTTGTCTTCACCGACGATGATGTAGGACTGATACGTGGGCTTGCCGTCGTACACGGGCACCGCAAGCAGCTCCACGCTACCCTGCTCGGTGACATAGGGAAACCCGCACAGCCAGGCGAAATCGATGCGTTCGCGCCGCGCCAGCTCGACGATCTCGCCGTAACTGCCCCGGCGGACGAAGTCCACGGAATACCCCGTCCGATCCTCGAGGTAATCCCGCCACGCGTCCAGGAATCCCGACTGATCCTTGAGAATCACCGGGGTCACACCAATCCGAATCGTCCGCTCCTCGGCGCCGGCGTGCCCCGAGAGGACAACGGCCAGGAACAGAACCAGCCCCGCAACCCCGCCACGCATGATCATGCCTCCCGTCACCGCCCGGTAACCTCTGCGATGCGCGCTGTTACCCAACGGTAACACACACCAGAAACACAGCAGCACCGCCTGCGCCTTGGGACAGGCTCCGCGGGGACTGAACCGGGGTGGCCCCGATATTGCTCCTGTCCTGGAAAACGACAAGTACCCTGGATGAGAAGCAGCGAACCCCGGATGGCGAACTCGCAACCCGAAAACGTACCGCTGGACGGCAACGATCCACGTGTCCGCCTGGCCGACAGCGCGTGCCTGCCGCGGCGGACACCGTTGTCCGCCTGCCAGGCGTGCGCCGACACGTGCCCCGTGGGTGCGTTGACGGTGACTGCGGGCACCGGCCCTGAGCTGACCGGTGACTGCACCGGCTGCGGCGCCTGCGCCGTGGCCTGCCCGACAGAGGCTCTCAGCGTTGATGATTTTCCGAACGTGGATGACCCGGCGCACACGCTGCCGCCGGTGCGGTCGCTCGAATGCATGCGCGTGCCCGGGGCGCTGACCCCGGAAGACGCGCTGCGCGTGCCTTGCCTAGCTGGCTTGCATGAGGCCGACATGCTGGCTATGGCACGCGCGGCCGGCCCCAACGGCCTGACGCTGATGGATCGCGGCTGGTGCTCTGACTGCCCTGCACGCGGCGACTGGCAAGCAACGCCAGTGGATGATGCGCAGCGCCGCGCCAATCAACATCTCGCCGGCAGTACCACGCCGCCGGTCACAGTGACCCGGGCGCCGCTGCCCGAGGATATCGCGTCGCCCGTGGCTCGTGGACCGGAACTGCGGCGCGGCAACAGCCGGCGACAACTGCTGCAGTTGTTCAGCCCGGAGCCCGAGACAACGAAATCGGATCCCGGCGAGACCGGCGGCACCGCGGACCCGCGCCAGCGGATCACGCCACAGCGCCGGTTGCGACTGCTCGCGGAACGCCGTCTTGTGGCCGCTCCGACACCACCTCCTGCGCCACGGCTGGAGATCGACGGCAACTGCTGCAACACGGGCATCTGCGCGGCGCTGTGCCCTACTAAGGCGCTGGCCCGCACCGAGGCTGACGATGGGCTGGAATTCGAACCGGACCTCTGTATCCGTTGTGGCCTCTGCGCCGCCGTGTGCCCGCAGCAGGCCATCACCATCCACGCCGAAGGCGGGACAAGCGGGCGTCTGACCAATCACCGCCAGGCCACCTGCCGCGACTGCGACCGGCGCTTCAGCCCGGCCAGCGACGACGCAACCCACTGCGAGGCGTGCGAGAAATCCCGCGGGCTCGGCCGCGCGGCGTTCATTTAGCCGTACCACCGAGCCCCGCAAGTGACACCGACAAGGAAAAGACCAGGAGGAACGCGATGAATGTCCTGCAGACTCTGATCACCCGGCGCCGCTTTCTGCAGGCGACCAGCGCCGCGGGTGCCGCCACGGCGGTGGGCTTCGGCGCTCTGCGTGGCCTCAGCCCCATTCAGGAAAGCCGGGCTGACCCAGGCCCGATCGACGGCGAGACCACCATTACCAAGAACATCTGCCATCAATGCCCGGCCCGGTGCGGCATCAACGTCTATACCCGCAACGGCAAGGTGCACGCCATCTACGGCGATCCGGGCAACCCCATCGCCAACGGCAAGCTCTGCCCCAAGGGCCATCTCGGGACCTATCTGCTCTACGACCCGGATCGCTTCGAAGGCCCCATGAAGCGCACCAACCCCAACAAGGGCCGGAACGAGGACCCGGAGTTCGTGCCCATCACCTGGGAAGAAGCATTCGATACGGTGGCTGAGCGGCTGAACCGGTTACGCGAGAACGGCGAGTCCTATCGCTTCGCGCACTTCTACGGTCGCGGCTGGGGCTCCACCGATGCGGGCATGTATAGTGATTTCGGCAAGCTCTACGGCACGCCGAATTCCGCCATCGGCCATGCATCCATCTGCGCCGAGGGTTCCAAGCGCGCCAAGCGCGCCACCGACGGCAATGATTCTTACAACGCTTACGACTACCGCAACTGCAACTACATCCTGAATTTCGGCGCCAGCTTCCTGGAGGCGTTCCGCCCCTACAACTACCTCATGCAGGTGTGGGGGCACATGCGGACCAAGAGCCCGCAGACGCGCATCACCTCCATCGATGTGCGCATGAACCCCACCATGGCGGCATCGGACCGTTATCACATGATCAAGCCGGGCACCGACGGTGCCATGGCGCTGGCCATCGCCCACGTGATCCTCACCGAAGGGCTATGGGACACGGAATTCGTGGGTGACTTCGACGACGGTGAGAACCGTTTCCGCGCCGGCGAGACCATCGACGCGGACCGCTTCCAGGAGCGCTGGACCCACGGCCTGGCCGACTGGTGGAACGAGGAACTCAAGGACCGCACACCGGAGTGGGCGGAGGAGATCACCACCATCCCGGCCTTCCACATGAAGCGCATCGCCCGGGAGTTTGCCACCACCAGGCCGGCCATTGCCCTGATGGAGCGCGGCCCCACGGCGCACTTCAACGGCACCTACAACGGCATGGCCATCCACGCCCTTAATGCGCTGGTGGGCAGCCTGTTCGCCGAGGGCGGGTTGTTCTACCAGATGGGCCCGCCCTACGGCGACCTGCCGGTGAGCGCCGATGACTACATGGACGACTACGCCCGGGAGATGGAGGGCAAGCACCCGCGCATCGACATGGCCGGCACCGACAAGTGGCCAATGACCTCCCACATGATGCAGGAGACGGCGCAACACCACCTGGACGGCGACCCGTACAAGCTGGACACGGCCATGTTCTTCGTCACCAACCCCATCTGGTCGGCACCGGATCCTCAGCTGTGGGAGGAGGCCCTGAAGGACGTATTCATCATCGACACCTCGCCCTACCCCGGCGAGACGGCCATGTACGCCGACATCATCATGCCGGAGCACACCTACCTGGAGCGACTGCAGGACTCGCCAACCTACCCCTTCGAGGGCTGGCCCATGACCGCCCTGCGCGTGCCGGCGGTGGACCCCGTGTACGACACCAGGCACTTCGGTGACATGCTCATCGAGATCGGCAAACGCATCGACGGACCCATGAGCGAGTACTACGCGGAGCTCGGGGACGTGGAGAACATACTGCGCCACCGCGCCGCCGGCTTCGCCGACAACCCCGGCGACAACGGCGTGAACGACTTCGAGAGCTGGAAGGAAAAGGGCGTCTGGTACAAGAAGCCCTACCACTGGCGCTACTGGCGCGGCAGCTTCTGGGAGTGGGACGGCGACGACTACAACATCGAAATGAGCGAGTCAGAGGTCAAGGACAAGCTCATGCCAACGGAATCGGGCAAGTTCGAGTTCAAGTCCAGTTTCCTGGAGGCGCACGCCGCCTACATCCAGCGGGAGATGGATATCCCCGAGGAACGGGCCGGGCTCATCCAGTGGGTGGAACCACGGCACACCGGCGAGGGCGACCTCCATTTCGTCACACCCAAGCTGCCGCTGAAGGCCGAGGGACGCAGTGCCAACCTGCCCCAGGCGCAGGCCTACATGCAGCCCATCGTGGGCGGTCGGGGCACGGTATTCCTGGAACTGCACCCCAGGACCGCAGGCGAACGCGGCATCAGTGATGGCGATCCGGTGCGCATTTCGGCGCAGGTGCGTGGCGAGCAGCACAGCATCACGGCCGTCGCGCGGCTGATGCCCTCCCATCGCCCGGACACCCTGGTGCTGCCCCATGAGTATGGCCACTGGGCACAGGGCCGTTGGGCCACTGCGAACGGGCGCCACGCCAAACCGGGGAACTCGGGCGAGCTAACCGAGAACCGGTCCGACCCGATTTCCGGGCTCGCCAGCTACTACACCACCAAGGTCACGCTGGAGCGGGCCTGAGCACGCACAACGGAGGAGTCTGAATCATGGCGAAGTGGGGAATGGTCATCGACCTGGACACGTGTACCGGCTGCCAGGCCTGCACCACCGCATGTTCCATGGAGAACAACACCCTGCCCGGCGAGAGCTGGCAGGACGTGCTGTTCTACAACGAGGGTGAGTATCCCAGCGGCCAGATGAAGTGGCTGCCACGGCCGTGCATGCAGTGCGAGGATCCGTCCTGCGTGCACGTCTGCCCCACCCGGGCCACCTACAAGGACGAGGACGCCGGCGGCATCGTGTTCGTGGACTGGAACAAGTGCATCGGCTGCAAGTACTGCATGATCGCCTGCCCTTACGGGGTGCGCTTCTACGCCGACGAGCAGCCCCTGGTAGAGCCGGACATCCGGGATGTCTTCCCGGGCGAGAACGGCCAGCTCTGGAGCCCGCCCTACCAGAACCCGGAATCGGACTGGCGGAGAGGTATCGGCGTCCAGCCCAAGGGCGTGGTCTCCAAATGCACCTTCTGCTACCACAAGGTCAGCAAGGCCCCCGAGGGCGTGGCCGACCTGGACGAGGATGACCCGGAACTGGTCGAGTACGTACCCGCCTGCGTGCGTACGTGCCCGCCCAAGGCACGCTTCTTCGGCGACCTGGACAACCCGGAGTCCAACGTCAACCGGCTCATCGCTGACAAGAAAGGGCAGCGACTGCTGGACCACACCGGCAACCGCCCGCAGGTGTACTACCTGGGTGCCGGCGCCGGCATCCCCGCCTTCCGCCCACGCGAGTCCTGAGGGAGTAACCCGACATGTCCGACAACAACGTCATGAAGGGCGGGCTGGGCACGGGCCTGCTGATCCTCTCCGCCGTCGTGCTGGTGGTGTCCTTCGGCTACACCATGATCCAGCTCGTCACGGTGGGCCATGCGGCCTTTAACGTGAGCTCCCAGCTGCCCTGGGGCCAGCCCATCTCCACCTACCTCTACTTCGCCCTGGCATCGTCGGGGCTGGGGCTGATCGCCTCACTGCCGCTGGTATTCGGCTTCAAGCAGTATTACGGCATTGCCAAGCGAGCGATCTTCCTCGCCTTCATCATCCTCATCTCAGGCATGGCGGTGCTGGCCCTGGAGCTGGGCCACACCTTCCGCATGCTCTGGGCCATCCCGTTCAACATGCAGATCCAGTCCGCCATGTTCTGGATGGGGGTGTTCTACGCGGCGGACCTGCTGTTCCTGCTCTGGAAGTTCCAGAAAATGGAAGCCGGCGACTGGGACAGCAGGAACACGAAGATCATCGGCATCGCCTCCTTCCTCGGGGTGCTGCTGGCCAGCGGCAACCTGGCGCTGATCTTCGGCATGATGAGCATGCGGCCGTTCTGGTACGACGGCTCCCTGCCCATCTACTTCTACCTCACGGCGATTGCCAGCGGCATGGCGGCACTGGTGTTCTTCACCTATCTCGCCTACGGGTTCACCCGCAGCAAAATGCCGCAGCAACTGCAGGCTGCCTTCACCGGGGGACTGCCCAAGCTGTTCGCCGCCGTCCTGGGGCTGACCATCCTGTTCGTGGCGGTGCGCGCCATTACCGGGCTGTACGCCAACAACCCGGAGGTGTACCACGTCTGGGCCAACTACCTGTTCGCCTCGCCGCTGTACATCCTGTCCCTGATCTTCGGGCTGGCGGTGCCGTTCGCCCTGATGATGTCACCGACGCTGCGCGTCAACCCGCAAATCCAGGTACTGGTGGCGGTACTCACCTTCGGTGGCCTGTTCGCCGAGCGCTACTACTTCGTGGTGGGCGGCCAGGTTATTCCGCTGTTCCAGGGCACCTGGGCCTGGGACATGCTCCAGTACACGCCGTCGGTCACGGAATGGATGCTGACCATCATGGGCTCGGCCATGCTGTTCACACTGTACGTGCTGGGCGAGAAGTACTTCGACCTGTCGGCGACCCCGGCGCTGGAAGAAACCGGGCCACAGGGGGCGAAACCACGTGAGGCCACGGCCTGACAGAGCTCGCCGGGGCGGCCCTTGTTGCTGCCCCGGCACACCCGCCCAGGGAGTACGCCAATGCAACGCAGCGGAGACACCATGACCGCAGTGCCCGAGCACACCACGCGCCTCACGGCGCGGGCGGAACTCTACCAGTGCCTGGCCCAGGCGTTTCTGCCGCCCATGGAGGCGTCCTACCACCAGGCCATGACCGAGGCGCTGCCCGGCGATCTGGACGAACTCCTGCCCGGGCGCGGCGCCGGCACCGAGCTGGCATCCACCATGGCAACCGCGCCGGACCCCGACGCGCTGCTGCGCGTCTACAGCCGCCTGTTCCTGGTTCCGCCACGGCCGGTGTCACTGAATGCCAGCGTCTACATGGACGGCGGCATCATGGGGCCCACCGCCATGGAGATCAGGGCCTGCTACCAGCGCCGCGGCGTGGATGGCGACGCGGCCTTCCGGGGCACGCCGGACCACCTGGTGCTGCAACTGCGCTTCCTGGCCCTGCTGCTGGCCTCGGCCGCGGAGGCCGACACCGGGGCGAGGGAGCCCCTGCTGGAGGAAGCCCGTGACTTCGTGCACCGGTTCCTGCACCCCTGGGTGGGCGACATGGCACAACGGCTCAGCGCCGAAACCGCGCGTGACACGCGCGCTCGTCCCTATGCCGTGCTGGGCCACCTGGTGCGGGAAGCCGTGGCGGCCGATGGCCAGTGGCTGCAGTCCCTCGCCCCTACGCCCCCAACAAGGGACACCAAGGCCGAAGACGCTGCCCGCGAACACCTGGCCCGCCAGCGGGCCGAACACGCCGGTCAGCAGCACACCGAATGCACCCAGTGCGGCCAGCCCTTCGCCGCGCCTTCCGAGCTGGCCGACATGATCCGGGTGCTGGAAAAACGGGGCCTGGGCACCGCGCACCTGAGCGTCTGCCCGGACTGCCGGGCCGGCACCATGGGGTTGCGACCCACCGACCCGCAGTTCAAGGAGATCGGTGCCGCGGCACAACCGAAAGGAAGCGCAGAGGTGCGCGGGAACGGCTCAGCGTTTTCCGGGGGAGGCGTGTCATGAAGATCACCACCGACACCGTGGCCACCATCGACTATGCGCTGCGCAACCAGGCCGGCGAACTCGTGGACAGCAGCGCGGCTTCGGGACCCATGCTGTATCTCCACGGCTACCGGCACGTGCTGCCGGCTCTGGAGAGCGCCGTGGAAGGCCGCAGCGCCGGCGAACACCTGGTGGTGGAGCTGGAGCCCGAGGACGCCTACGGTGCGCACCAGGAGAATCTGGTATTCGAGGCCAAGCGCGAGGTGCTGCCCGAGGGACTGGAGCTGGCTGAAGGCAAGCGCCTGACCAGCGGTTCCCACGGCCGCAAGTTCTCCCTGCGCGTGGTGCGGCTCACGGACGACGGCGCCATCCTCGACGGCAACCACCCGCTGGCGGGCCAGCGGCTGACCTTCGAACTCACCATTCGCGAGGTCCGTGCGGCGACAGCAGCCGAGGTGCAGGCACGGCGGGCCTCGGGGGACACGGCTCGCCGGCCCGTAACGGCGGGCTGGCAGTAGGGTTTTCCGGCGAATAGTTGCCGTAGATCAAGGCACCCGACCACGCAATGGTCCATCGTGACACGGTCACCACCCCCTTTCCCGCGAGGTCCATAGCCATGACGAAGGAAGTCGTAATCTGCGCGCCCACGCGCACCCCTATCGGTACCTACGCCGGCAGTCTCAAGGACATGCCGGCCACTGATCTTGGCGCCATCGCCGTGACCGAGACACTGAAGCGTGCCGGCCTCCAGGGCGACCAGGTGGATACGGTGGTGCTCGGCAACGTGATCCAGGCGGGCAACCGCATGAACCCGGCGCGCCAGGCCGCCATCAACGGTGGCATTCCGGTGCAGGTACCGGCGCTGACAGTGAACCGGGTGTGCGGCTCCGGTGCGCAGGCCTTGGCGTCGGCGGCTCAGGAAATCCTGCTCGGCCATGCCCACTGCGCCGTGGCCGGCGGCATGGAGAACATGGACCGCGCACCCTACCTGCTGGACAAGGCTCGTTGGGGCTACCGCATGGGCGACGCGAAAATGGTTGATTCCATGCTGGGCGACGGTCTCAACGACGCCTTCTCCGGCAAGCACTCCGGCTGGCATACGGAGGATCTTGCCAAGGAGTACAAGGTCAGCCGCGAAGACCAGGACGGGTGGGCGGCCCGCTCGCAGCAGCGTTTCTCGAAGGCCCAGGCCGATGGCCTGTTCGACGCCGAGATCGTCCCGGTGGAAGTCCCCGGCCGCAAGGGTCCGACGCTGTTCGAACGGGATGAGCACAATCGCGGCGACACCACCGCCGAGGGGCTGGGCAAGCTCCGCCCCGCCTTTCGCGAGGAAGGCACCATCACCGCCGGAAACGCCCCGGGCCTGAATACCGGCGCTGCGGCCATGGTGCTAGCAGAGCGGGCATGGGCGGAGAAGGCCGGCCTCAAGCCCGTGGCACGGCTGGTCTCCTGGGGCGTGGGTGCCGTGGAACCGGGCATGTTCGGCATCGGTCCGGTACCCGCCGTGCGCCAGGCCCTGGAGCGGGCCGGCTGGGGGGTGGGCGATGTGGACCGGGTAGAGATCAACGAGGCTTTTGCCGCCATCGCCCTGGCGGTGCTGCGGGAGCTGGGCCTGTCCGAGGACGTGGTCAATGTCGAAGGCGGCGCCATCGCCCACGGCCACCCCATCGGTGCCACTGGCGCGGTGCTCACCGTGCGGCTGCTGCACGCCATGGAGCGCAACGGTGAACGGCGCGGCATCGTGACGCTGTGCATCGGCGGTGGCCAGGGGATTGCGCTGGCAGTGGAGCGACTCTAGTTCTCCGGCCAGGGGAAGGCTGACGTCGGGTAGGCCGGCCGGTTACCCGGCCGGCCCCCACAGATCCACTCGTGCGGGTTTCCCGCAAGTGGCTCCTCGTGTGAGTGGCTTCGCTACGTGGCGCAGATCCTGGCCCGGGCGAGCGGGTAACACTCCAGGAACCGGGAGAACTCCGACCACGGGATCGCCGCCTTCTGCGAGCGCCGCGACAGCCATCGGTGCCAGGAGCGCATCGCCTGGGAGCGGACCTGGTCGATCGCTGCAAAGTTACCACGCACGCCGAAGTAGGCGTAGTGGCCCCGGAGTCTGCGGTTCAGGGCTTGCCACTGCTCAACCACGGGGTGATGCCGCATCACACAGCACCAACGATCGATTGCATGCATGGCCCGGCGCAGCCGATCCCGCGCCGTCTTGCGCTTGACCACCCAGCGCCCTCGCCTCGACCGCCCCCAGTAGTGGGTGAAGCCGAGAAAATCGAAGGTCTCCGGGTGCGGTCCTCCGCCCGATCCGGGCCGGTCGAACCGCACAACCCGGGTCTTCTCCGGGTGGAGTTCCAGCCCGTAGCGCGCAAAACGCTTGGGCAGCACCTCCATCACCCGCCGGGCATCGCTCTCGCAGGCGAACACCAGCAGCGCATCGTCGGCAAAACGCACCAGGTGCGCCTCACCGCGCAACCGGGGCCGGACACTGTCCTCGAACCACGTATCCAGCACCTCGTGGAGGAAAATGTTGGCGAGCATCGGCGAGATCACCCCGCCCTGCGGGTGCCCCGCCAGGCTGGCGCCACTGCCCTTCCTCCAGCACGCCGGCGTTCAACCATTTGCCGATCAACCGAACCAGCACGCCGTCACGTACCCGCCGACGCAGCACCTCCCGCAACAGACCATGGTCGACCCGGTCAAAGAACTTGCGCACGTCAAGATCAATCACCCAGCCACCGCCCATCGCCATCAACGGCCGCCAGACCGCCTGCAGCGCCTGGTGCGCCGAGCGTCCCGGCGGAAGCCGTACGAGCCCTCGTGGAACTCCGGCTCGTAGACCGCCTCCAGCACCATCGCCACCGCCCGCTGGAGCACCTTGTCCTCAAACGTCGGAATGCCGAGCGCTCGGCGCTCGCTCCCGTCACCCTTGGGGATCGAGGTGCCCCGCACCGGCGGCGCCCGGTACGCCCCGGACTTCGCCCGCTCCAGCAGCGAGCTCAGGTTCGCCTCAAGCTCCTCGCCGTAGGCGGCACCCGTGCGACCATCAACGCCCGGCGCCCCGTCCTTGCGCGTGCGTCGATACGCCTCACGCAACCACGCCTCGTCAATGTGATGGGCCAACGTCAAAAGCGGCCTGTCCGGAAGACGCCGCGCCAGATCCGCTATCTGTTGGCATCGCGTTGAGATGAGATCAGAGTCCAATGCCTCCGCCATCGGTCCCTCCAACAGCTCCACTCACACGGTCTCCCCTTCCCCTTCACCGGGTCCGCTGGGGCGCGTTCCCCGGCTGCTCCGGTACTATGGGAGACTCCGACTGCCTGCCGCCCGTCTGGCACCGCTCTGGCTGTCCTCGCAGCACCATACCGCCGCAGCGCCCTCAGCCTTCGCTCCAGCAGCAGGAGGACGCTCCCACCACTGGCCCGGACTGCGGATCAGCGGTCGCCCGCACCGTCTACTTCTTAGGCGGAGACGACAGGCCCTCCCAGGTTCCTGGGGGACCCCAATGTGCCCATGCCCCGCTCTCGGACCCCGGCGGGCACACCACACCAGGCCTCTACAGTGCAGCGTTACTGCCTTCCGGTCTTCAGACACCGTCGGCACCCACAATGTCGCGGATTTCGGGGCTCAATCACGCAGCCTGGACACTCGCTGTCTACGCTTCACCACAGCAGTTACCCACTGCAGCGCAAGACTCGCTTCCGGCTGGTGGCCAACCTCTACCGGGCGGGCTCAACGGCCCGCTGGGTCCCTCTCGCAATTTCATGGCCGCCTCCATGCCACCAATCCCAAGCGACCAGGCTTCGCCTGGCGCTCCTGAAGGTCCGCCCTACGCCTCCGCGGCGGCCTCGACCGGGCGGTCGTCGGCCAGGCGTTCACTGTAGCGGTCCACCAGGTAGTCGCTGATATCGCGGGTGAGCAGGGTGAACTTCATCAGCTCCTCCATGACGTCCACGACGCGATTATAGAGGGCCGAGGGGTACATGCGGCCCTGCTCATCGAACTCCTCGTAGGCCTTGGGCACAGACGACTGGTTCGGGATGGTGAGCATGCGCATCCAGCGACCGAGGATCCGCATGTTGTTTACGGCGTTGAAAGACTGCGAGCCGGCGTTGACCTGCATCAGCGCCAGGGTGCGTCCCTGGGTGGGGCGGATGCCCCCGTAGGCCAGCGGTAGCCAGTCGATCTGCGCCTTCATGATGCCGGTCATGTTGCCGTGGCGTTCCGGGCTCGACCACACCTGCCCTTCCGACCACTCGGAGAGCTTGCGCAGTTCGACCACCTTGGGATGATCCGCCGGTGCGTCATCCGGAAGGGGCAGACCCGACGGATCGAAGAAGCGCGTCTCGGCCCCGAACTCCTCGAGAATCCGACCCGCTTCCTCTGCCAGCAACCGGCTGTAGGAGCGCTCCCGCAGAGAACCGTAGAGCAACAGGATTCGGGGGGCATGCGCTGAACGCGGCGCGTCCACCAGCCGATCCAGGGTGGGGCGGTCAAGATACCGGGAGTCGATGTTCGGCAACTGCTCGTTCATGGGGAGTTCCTTGCGGGCGGTTCAGCTTAGTGCGGTGTCAGTCCGACGGCGCATTACGCTCCGAGGGATCGGTTCTGAAGGCCGGGGTAAGCGTTTCGGGATCGCGCCGCTGGCGGCCATCACGGGCGGCGGTTGCCCACCAGTCCAATTGCAGAAGCGTCCTGTCCAGGTAGCTGGTCCAGCCGGATGCATCCACCGCCGCATTGAATCCGCCGTCCTCGTCGAACGCCTCCTGCGCTTTGGGCACATGAATCATGGCCGAGACCGGCAGGCAACCCAGCTCGGCGAGAAACGTCCGCATGGCCACCGCCGCACGGGCACCGCCCCATTGCCCGGCGGAGTACGTGACGATGGCGCTGGGCTTGAACGCGAACAGGGAGCTGCCGAAGTGGTTCAGCAGGTGCGCCAGCGCCGGGCTCATGGAGTGGTTGTACTCCGGGCTGACCATCACGTAGGCATCGGCGGCATCGATGCGTTCGGCAAGCTCCTCCATCCGCTGGGGGGCGCGCCCCTGGGGGTATGCGAAGTGCGGCTTGAACGTGGTTGGCAGCTCCACCTCCAGCGGATCGATGAGCATGACATCGTGGCCCAGCTGCCCGAGCCTGCCGGCGCATGCGCGGCCCACCCGCAAGCCCAGACGTGCCGGGCGCGGTGGCGTGCTGTCCCGGGTCGAGCCAACGAAAACAAGTATGTTCAGGGTCATGGTTCCTCCGCAGGCACCAGCAGAACCGGCACTCCCGAGTGGCGGCAGACTGCCTCCGCGGTACTGCCCAGGAGCAACTCGGCCAGTGGATTGTGGCCGCGTTTCCCCACGACAATCAGCGACGCTTTCTCGTCCCGGGCCATGCGGGCAATGGCCTCGCGGGGATCGGCGTCCACATGGTGGGTCGTGACACCAGCCGCAGCCATCGCTTCCAGGCGCAGATCCGCCTGCTCCGCCTCCACGGCGCGGGCACTCGCGCCGTTCGCCTGCGGGCCCGCGTGGAGCGCGTGCCCTCGCCGGCCCTGCAGCACGAGGTCCAGGAATGCATTCTCGGCCGCGGAGGCATTGGCCGAGCCGTCCGTCGCCAGCAGTATCGGGCCATCCGCCCCCATGGCACCGTCCACGGGGACAATCACCAGTGGCAGTGCCGCCATGCGGGCAGCATCCATCACCGTGCTGCCAAGGAAGAAATCACGCCAGGCCGAATGGCCTCTTGAGCCGAGAACGACACAATCCGCGCCGACATCGCGAGCCGCATCGTTTAGCGCCACTGCGGGACGACCGATCACCACGACCACGTCCACCTCCAACCCCTGCTCGCGCAACGGTTCGGCAAGGGCTTGCAGCCGGTCGCGGTAGTGGTCTTCATGGTCCAGTTCAGGTGCTGCGGGATACCCGGTCTCCAGCACGTACACCAAGGTCAGACGCCGGACACCGAGGCACTCGGTCACCGACGGCAGCGCGTTCTGCACTGCGTCCCAGCCGCTGGAAAAATCAACGCCAACTACAGCGTGGTTCAGCATGGTCCTTGCTCCCTGGCCCGTCTCACGAGCCAATTCGTGTTACTGGACGCCCCCGCGAACCGATGGGCGGGGCTTCCGCTGCGATTGGCTGTCAGTGCCCTGCATTCAGGCCTGCCCCCTCAACGAACAGCCGCCGCCAGCGCAGGAAGCCCTCGACGCGGATGGTCAGAACGCCAGGATGCGCGGCCATGGCGGGATCAATATAGATGCGGATGCCGTCCACCTCCTGCAATAGCCAGCCCTCCGGCTGCTCCGGGGTTCGTGCTTCCGCCACCGGCAGCAGTGCCGTGCCGCCGCAACACCCGTGGCGCGGCGACGGCCGCAGGGTCACGACACCACCCCGAGCTGCCAGCCAGGAGGCGGCCTCGGCATCCAGGTGAACGCGTGGCCCCGTCGCCATCATGTGCCGCCAGCGGGCTGAGCCTCGGCCGGAGCCGGGAATCGGTGCCGTGTGCGGTTGGCGATCTTCACCAGCAGCAGCATCAGCGGCACCTCAACCAGCACGCCCACGACGGTGGCGAGCGCCGCACCGGAGTGCACGCCGAACAGGGCGATGGCAGCGGCCACGGCCAGCTCGAAGAAGTTGCTGGCGCCGATCATCGCACCCGGTGCGGCCACGTTATGGGGCACCCGCCATGCCTTCGCCCAGCCGTAGGCGATGAAGAAGATCAGGAACGTCTGGATGATCAGCGGGATGGCGATCAAGGCGATGTGCAGCGGATTGTTCAGGATCACTTCGCCCTGGAAGGCGAACAGCAGCACCAGGGTGAGAATCAGGCCGATGGGCGTCACCGGAGCCAGCCGCTTCATAAAGACGTTGTCGAACCACTCGATGCCCCGGCGCCGGATCAGCGTCACCCGGGTGAGGTAACCGGCGGTCAGGGGGATCACGATGTACAGGAACACCGACAACGCCATGGTCTCCCAGGGCACGATGATGTCGGAGATCCCCAGCAGGAACATGACGATGGGCGCGAAGGCAAACAGCATGATTATGTCGTTCAACGACACCTGTACCAGGGTGTAGGCGGCATCACCCCGCGTCAGGTAGCTCCACACGAACACCATGGCCGTGCATGGCGCCGCCCCCAGAAGAATCGCGCCCGCCAGGTATTCCCGCGCCAGCCCGCCGGGAATGAGCGGCTCGAACAGGATAATCAGGAAGAACCAGGCGATCGCGAACATGGTGAACGGCTTGATCAACCAGTTCACCGTGGTGGTGATCACCAGCCCCCTGGGCTGACGGCGCACGCCCAGAATCGACGAGAAATCGATCTGGACCATCATGGGGAAGATCATCGCCCAGATGAGTATGGCCACCGGAATGGAGACCTGGGCGTATTCGAACCGGGCCAGGGTGTCCGGGACAACCGGTGCGAACTGCCCCACCGCTACGCCGACGGCGATGGCCAGCGCCACCCACACGGACAGGTAACGCTCGAACACGCCCATGCCCTCGCGGATGTCCGGGGCGTCGTCAGCTCGGCTGGTCGTGGACTGCGGTTGGCTCATAAAAGATCAGCTCTCAATGGTCGTGGCTTGCGAGTTCCATCAACTCCGTCATCCGCTCCTGAATCTCGTCACGGATACGGCGGAACTCCGTGCGGATCTCCTCCTCCGTCCCGGTGGCCCGGGCGGGATCCTCCAACGGCCAGTGCAGCTTCCGGGTTCCCGGTGGCAGCAGCGGGCAATGTTCATCGGCATGGCCGCAGACGGTGACCACCAGGTCCGCCCGCTCCAGCATGGCGTCGGTCAGCCGCGTGGATTCCTGCGCCGAGATGTCGACACCGACCTCCTGCATGGCCGCGATGGCCCGCGGGTTCTTGCCGTGGGCTTCGATACCCGCGGATTCGACTTCGACGCTGCCCGCCGCGAGGCTGCGGGCGAAGCCCTCCGCCATCTGGGAACGACAGGAGTTGCCCGTACACAGGAACAGGATGTTCATGCCCTCTCCATTCAGTTGCAGCTGATGGACGGCCGGTTCGGCATGCCGGCCAGACGCTGGCGCACGTCACTCAGCGCCTCGGCCTGGAATGCGGCCTCCAGCACCTCCAGAGCCCACACTGGTAGGTCCGGACTCAGGCTGTAGTGCACCCACTGCCCGCGCCGCTCATCGGTCACGATGCCGAGATCCCGCAGATGCCCCAGATGTCGCGACACCCGTGGCTGCGAGAGATCCAACGCATGCACGAACTCGCACACGCACAACTGCTCCTCTGCCAGCAGCAGCAACAGGCAGCGCAACCGCGTGGCATCGGAGAGGGCGCGGAAGAAGGTCTCTGGATCACGCATATCTGGATATTCGCATGTCATTGTTCAGTGTGAGAGTACTGCGTGAATGCGAGGAAAACAATACGACCGCGTTTTCCAGTCCATGCTGCGGCACCAGCGGCAAAGTTTTCGGCCATCTTTTCATTGGACAGCAGACGGCGCTCCCCGGGGCCTTGCGAAGCGCGTGGACGGCAGCCCACCCGGCGAGCGCCCCACCGATCACGCCCCGTGCTCCCAGATCAAGACTGGTGCATTTATTTGCTTTTCCTGACAATATCGATACAGTAGCTGTACATCTGCACTGCAAAGACATCCAGTACCTCACTGACTGACCACTGACGGGGTGCGGCGTTTACACATGGCGAAGAGTAAGACGCCACATGAGAGAGTCGCTAGGAGCGACGTCTGGCCTGACGAAGCTCTGGTCGATCTCATGCGGCACATAGACCAGTAGATCGAACGCCGGAGCGACTGGACATGGAGCCTTGTGACCGCCAGCTCGCATCCGTCGGCCAACAGGACGTGGAGGTTGCCATGTCAGCACGAATTCGCAGCCGTAATGTCTGGTTCGGACTCCTCCTCGGTGGCTTGGGCGCCTTTTACGTATGGATCATGGCTGCCACGGGTGTCGCGGAGCTGCCCCACACTCTGGCTGCGCTGACCGTCCTCATCCCTCTGGTACTGTTCGGCGTTGTGCTACGAAGTCCCTGGCCTGCCGCCGCCGCATTGGTGATCGTGGCCGTCATTGATCTAACCTTGTCTTGACGGCTCGCAGTGCCCAAGGCCCGGCCCACGTGACCACTTACCGGTGCCAAGTTCGACTCTGAGCCATCGTTGGCCAGAGGTGTGCGAGAGTCTGCTTCAGGAACCATTCACGACACCCGCCCCACTCCAACGTCTTAAATGGCACTCCATGGGAAGGGCGTAGAACCCTTCCCTGCCCCCGCCAAAGCTATCAACACGCGCAGCTCTATGGTGGAGACGCTAAGCTCGTAGTTAGTGACAGTGATCTGCAGCCCGTCGGCTGGGAACTCGCTATTCGGCGGCACAGGCCATTGCCGAACATTCGAGGACGACTGACATGCCAATGGCTGATCCAATGGACACCCTCTCAAAGCTCCAAGAGGCTCTGGACGCAGGCGTCGTCACTCTCAGTCCTTGCAGCATCCATAAAGAATTAGGCTTCATCGATGACGAACCCGGTGGTACACCAAGATTCACCTACGTTTTTTTGAAGCATAGGCAAGTCGTTGCGATCTCGGTTTTCGCGTTTACGGAGATGGTGGACAACGTACCCTGCTTCCAAGTCGGTTACGCCGTGCGAGAAGAATATCGTAACGCTGGTCTAGGCGCGACCATCTTGGCCAAGGGGATCGATGAGCTTAAGCGCACCCTGTCCGGCACCCCAATCCGACGATTCTTCTTGGAAGCCGTGGTTTCTTCATCGAACACAGCATCCATGAAAATCGCTTATAGGAATATCTCCAATTTCCCAAGAGAAATAACTGACAGCTTTTCCGGGGAAGACGCTCTTCAATATCGAAAAAATGTGGAATGTGCAGCCTAAGAACCGCAGAAAGAAACATTACCACCTCGACACATTCCATCTTGGTCGTTCGCTGACACTGGGGCCTTCCTTTGCGTTGCGATCAACGAACAAGACGTCCCGTGGAAGCGGAGCCGCTTCATTCTGAGACTGCAGGGGTATACGAGCATGTACGAGAGAAAACACCAGCCTCTGTTGCCGACACGAGAGTTTCTCAGACGGCTTGGTAGGCATCTCATAGGGGCTATCGCGGTGTTGCTGATTTCCTTGGGGCCGGGGGTGATCGGATTCGGGGTTCTCGGAGGGCACGATTGGGACCAGGCATTTGCGAACGCGGTTCTGATGCTCGGTGGCTTAGGTCCACTCGATCTACCAGAGACGTCAGGCGGGCGGTTTTTTGTCGGGCTGTTCGGCTTCTACAGCGGCTTAGTGTTCGCCGCGTTTCTAGGTATTCTGATCTTGCCGATCATCCACAGGCTCCTTCATCACTTTCACCTGAACGAACAAGGGCCTCCGAACGCCCAGCTGCCGCATAACGCGACTTAAAAAGCGCGTGCAGAGGGCTGATTTTGCCTGGTTCAGGTGGAAGCAATTGCACACCCGCAATGATGACAGTAGACCTTCAGGGTGAGGCGCTAAAAGCTCGCTTTGGCACAGGTGCGTGGGCACGTGAGTCGGGTCTGCGGCGCTGAGAGCCGTCAAGACAAGGAAAGGTCGATGACAGTCACAATCACGAAAGGGGGCAACGCAATATATGAGGGGGTCCGAGGATCCATCATGTAAGGACTGAAGGACACCCTCGCTAGTGGGTGCTCTGCCCTCTCGGCGCAGCTTTGCGACCCGTCCTGGTCTATAAATGGAGGAAGCGGTCATTCGGTTTTCCGTACATCGCCGGCTGCCTAACCAAATGTCGTTACCTCGGCGCAGGCTTTGATCCGGAGGACACAGCTAGTGGACGGCGCCACCGCTTTTGCGCGATGGAGCCACGATGCGCCCCCGAGGGCGTGAGAACGTGACACAGAGAGAAAACCGGCGATGCGCTACCTTCTCCATTCACTGAATATTGCCTGCCTTGCGGTAGGCTTGGTGACCGCTGATGCCGCGAGCGCGTGCACACGCGTTGTGCATCTCGGCCCCGAAGACCGCGTTCTGACGGGGCGCAGCATGGACTGGAAGCTGCCCATGGTCAGCAACATGTGGGCTTTCCCGCGCGGGATGGAGCGCGACGGTGCTGCCGGACCGCGCTCGGCCGGATGGACCGCCACCCATGGCAGCGTGATCATCAGCGGTTATGACATGGCCACTGCCGACGGCATGAACGAGCCCGGCCTGGTCGTGAATTTGTTGTGGGAAGTCGAAGCGACGTATCCTGAAGATGACGGAGTGACCCCGCGGGTTTCACTCTCCGTGTTTCCGCAATACCTGCTTGATCGCTTCGCCACGGTTGAAGAGGCCGTGACCGACTTGCGTGAGAACCCGGTGCAGGTGGCAACAGGCGAGGTACCAGTCGGCCCGCCCGGACGCTCAGCGACGGTGCATCTGTCCCTGTCTGATGCCACCGGTGACAGCGCCATCATTGAGTTCGTTGATGGTGAGATGGTGATCTGGCACGACCGCGCCTATCAGGTCATGACCAACGAGCCGACTTTCGAGCGCCAGTTGGCGGTCCTCGAATACTGGCAAGCCGTCAACCCTCGCGAATTCCTGCCCGGGACCGTGCGCGCCTCAGACCGGTTCGTTCGGGCCCACTTCTACGTCAACTCGGTGGTCCAGAGTCCTGACCCGCGCACCGCCGCTGCCTCCGTCTTCAGCGTCATCCGGCATACGTCAGTGCCTTGGGGCATTTCCATCGCCGACCAGCCGAACCTCTCCACCACGCGCTGGCGGGTGGTGGCCGACCACAAGGACCGGCGCTACTACGTGGAGTCCGTGATCTCACCGAGCGTGTTCCAGGTCGAGCTCGACAAGCTCGATTTATCGGAAGGTGCCGAGGTGCGAAAGCTCGACCTGGGTCTCGACATGGAGCGCGTGCTGTCCGGCGAGGTCTCCAGCAAGTTCGAGGCTGCCACGGCTTTCACTTTTCAGCCGGCTGATTGATAGACCTCGGCGGAAGGACTTGTTGGCTGTTGGCCAACGGGCCGTCTGCCGTGGATGCCCGGAGATCCGGCCATGCAGATTACGTCCCAGAGCGCGTACAGGCGTCGATCCCGTACAGAACCAACGCAAATAGCCCGGCCTGCTTGCCGGAGATGAACAGACTGAGCGACGCGATGCACGAGGGGTCCAGCGGCTCCACGGCCCCCGTGGACTGGCCGCCCATGACCGGGTCGCCCACGAATATCCACTGAGCGGGCTCCGCCTGCAGACCGAAGCGTGCGACTGCCACCATGTGTATCCTCCTCGGGCGTTCCCGGCTGCCAGACCGTTCGCGGAGCAGTGTATTCTTCCCGCTTGTCAGAATCGATTGATCCTGTTCACCGGTGTCAGAGAAACCGGCGAGGCGCTCCCACGAACACAATGGATACAGTCGTTCTCTTGCTCGGAAAACTGCTATACAATACTTTTACGTTTGTGACATAAACCTGCCCCCATAACCGGATGACACCCCCTACGGCTGGCATCGACAGCCACAACCCAATGGGTATTGTTATGAAAGAACAGAACAATCCGCTTGCTTCACCCCTTTTCAAGGCCGGCGCCGAACTGGCCTTTGACTCGGTGATGGTCAGCCGCGCCACCGACACCCACGGCGGATCGGAGATTGTCTATGTCAATGAGCGGTTCACCGAGCTCACGGGCTATCAAGCTGACGACGTGATCGGAAAGACGCCGGGCCTTCTGCAAGGGCCGGAGACAGAAAGGAACGTGATTGACCGGCTTGCCGAGGACCTCAGGAACGGTCGCACCTTTCACGGTCAGACGGTCAATTACCGCAAGGACGGCACCGCTTTCGATATCGAATGGAAGGTGACTCCGGTTATCACTGACGGAGAGGCGACCTACTACCTCGCCGTTCAGCGCGAGGCTGGCGACCGTTGAGGCCCTGACTCGGTGCTACGGCCAGTGCGACCAGCACCATTATTGGGTCGACGCGAACAGCCGGAGGTTGGTGCATGAATCCTGTATTGATTGCCGGCGCCCTGCTTGGCCTGCTGTCGGTGGTGGTCGGGGCCTCTGCCGAGCATCTTCTGCAGGCGCGGGTCGATGACGAAGTGTTTCGTTGGGTGATGACGGCGATCCGCTATCACCAGGTGGGCGCGCTGATCGTTTCTGCGCTTGGATTGGCTCTCATCGCTCTGGGGCGGCATCGGGTTCAACCTCTGCTGCGTGTGGCAGGCTGGCTGTTCGTGGCCGGAACCGTGTTGTTCAGCTTCAGTATCTACGGCGCTGCCCTAACCGGTGTGCAGGCGCTCACCTACCTGACACCACTCGGAGGTGTGACTCTGATGCTCGCCTGGGCGGTGCTGATTGGGGCCGGGTTTCGGGCCGGCTCAGATGTTCGTACCTGAGGCGGAGCTGGTTTCGCTGGTAATGGCGAATCCAGCGGCGACGCTGAGCGAGCTGCAAATGGCTTCAGCTGACGGCTCGTGTTAGCCCATCGCCTTCGCCAGTATCCCGTTCAGCGTCTGGCTGGGCCGCATGACCTTGTCGGCGGCCTCGGGGGAAGGGTGGTAGTAGCCGCCCAGGTCCGCCGGACTGCCCTGGACCACGCTCAACTCCTCGAGGATCTGCTCGGCATTGTCTTTCAGCTCCTTGGCCACCGACCCCAGGTGGTCCGCCAGTTTCTGGTCATCGGTCTGAGCGGCAACCGCTTCCGCCCAGTACAGGGCCAGGAAGTAGTGGCTACCGCGATTGTCCAGTTCCCCGGTCTTGCGGGACGGTGACTTCTCATTCTCCAGCAGCCTTTCCGTCGCCTGATCCAGGCACTCAGCCAGCACACGGGCGCGGGGGTTGTCCTGCTTCATCCCCAGGTCATCCAGCGAAACCGCCAGAGACAGGAACTCGCCCAGCGAATCCCAGCGCAGGTGGTTCTCTTCCTGGAGCTGTTGCACGTGCTTGGGCGCGGAGCCACCGGCGCCGGTCTCGTACATGCCGCCGCCCTCGAGCAGGGGGATGATGGAGAGCATCTTGGCCGATGTGCCCAGCTCCATGATGGGGAACAGATCCGTCAGATAGTCACGCAGAACGTTGCCGGTGACCGAGATGGTGTCGCGGCCGCGGATCATGCGCTCCATGGAGCGGCGGATGGCCTCCTCATAGGTCTGGATACGAATGTCCAGGCCGCTCAGGTCGTGCTCCTGCAGATAGCAGTTGACCTTCTTGATGAGCTCGATGTCGTGGGGGCGGTTGCGATCCAGCCAGAAGATGGCCGGGGTGTCAGACTCGCGGGCACGGTCCACCGCCAGTTTGACCCAGTCACGAACGGCGACGTCCTTGGTCTGGCAGGCGCGCCAGATGTCTCCCTTCTCCACCTCGTGCTGCATCAGCACGTCGCCCTTGTGATCGACGATCCTCATGATGCCGTCGGCCTCAAGCTCGAAGGTCTTGTCGTGGGAGCCGTACTCCTCGGCTTTTTTCGCCATCAGGCCCACGTTGGGCACGGAGCCCATGGTCGTGGGGTCGAAGGCGCCATTGGTTTTGCAGAAGTTAATCATCTCCTGGTAGATCTTGGAGTACGTGCTCTCCGGCATAACTGCCTTGCAGTCCTTCGACTTGCCGTCCGGCCCCCACATCTTGCCGCCGTTGCGGATCATGGCCGGCATGGAGGCGTCCACGATCACGTCACTGGGCATGTGCAGGTTGGTGATGCCCTTGTAGGAATCCACCATGGCCATTTCCGGGCGGTGCTCGTAGCTGGCAAGGATGTCCCGGTGGATCTCTTCCTGCTGGGAACGCGGCAGGCTTTCGATCTTCTCGTAGACGCTGCTGAGGCCGTCGTTGGGGTTCACGCCCAGTTCCTTGAACAGGTCGCCCCACTTCTCGAAAACCTCTTTGTAGTAGACCTTGACGGCGTGGCCGAACACGATGGGGTGAGAGACCTTCATCATGGTCGCCTTCACGTGCAGGGACCACATCACGCCGGACTCCCGGGCATCTTCCATGGTGTCTTCCAGGAAGGCCCGCAGCGCCTTGACGCTCATGCGCATGCTGTCGATGATCTCGCCGGTCTCCAGCTCCAGCTTCTTCTTCAGCTTGACATTGCCGGCCTTGTCGACGAACTCGATGCGCACCGCACCGGCCTGAGCCATGGTGAAAGACTGCTCGGCCGAGTAGAAATCACCACCACGCATGTAGTCGGCGTGGGTGCGGGAGGCCTTGCTCCATCTGCCCATGGAATGCGGGTGCTTACGCACGAAGTTCTTGACCGCCCGGGGGGCGCGACGGTCGGAGTTGCCTTCGCGCAGTACCGGGTTGACCGCGCTGCCCAACACCTTGGCATAGCGGTCGTGGATGGCCTGCTCTTCATCGCTTTTGGGCTCGGCCGGGTAGCTCGGCACATCATAGCCCTGGGACTGCAACTCGCGTATGCAAGCGGTGAGCTGCGGGATGGAAGCGCTGATGTTCGGTAGCTTGATGATGTTGGCGTGCGGATCCTGGGTCAGCTCGCCCAGAAAGGCCAGTCCGTCCTCCACCTTCTGGTCGTCCTTCAGCCGCTCCGGAAAGGCGGAGAGGATGCGTCCAGCCAGCGAGACGTCAGAAAGTTTGACATCGATGCCGGCGGCGCTGGTGAAGGTTTGGACCACGGGTAGCAACGAACGGGTGGCCGCCGCAGGGGCCTCATCCGTAAGGGTGTAGTAGATCGTGTTCCTGGCAGTATCGGTCATGGGAGCCCCTTCATCGTGATTATCGGATGACGACGGATGTCTCCATTATCCCATACGATGGGGCTGCCGTGGTCCCATACTAACGGACTGAACCGTATCGGCTTTCACGGAGGCTCGTTGGTGCACGTCGCGCCATGCCGTGAGCGGGAGCCAACCTTCATGTCACGTCAGGTATCGGGGTCCGTTGTCGACCCTGAGCTGTCATTCGTGGGGCCTCAGTCGAACGACCGCTTACCGTGGCAAATCCACCTGATGTGATGGCGAACCAACTGGCGCTACCTGAGCCAGTAATCCGGAGTCTCTCGGTTTACTTTAGGGAGAGTCTGCTAGCTTACGCAGCGTTTCGGGGTTCGGCGCCACCTGTCCCTGTAGATGTTGTCTGATTGGGTCCAAGGTCATTTAACAGTTCGCCGCCCCACTATTTCGGATCGGCATCAAGTGCCCGCTCATCCGTGGTTCGGCGGCTGGGCGAGATCCGGGGGGCTCCCGTTGTGGCCCTCCTGCGCTTTGCTCGATACATCGCCGCGTCCGCTTCACGGATAAGGCTCTCAGGCTCGCCCTCACCGAGTCTGCTGATGGCAGCGCCTATGCTCGCACCAACGCGGTGGGTGCTGCTGCCTGCGGCAATCGGCGTCGCAATCACTTCCTGAAGCTTGCGTGCAACTTGTTCGGTTTCCGCGGTCGCAGTGTCGGTATCGTCGCTGAGCCCGCAGAGCACAACAACGAACTCGTCACCGCCGTAGCGGACCACAGTGTCCTGGTTACGAACCGCCTCCTGGAGCCGACAGGCAACTTCAACGAGAACGTGATCGGCTTCGACGTGGCCGCAGGTGTCATTGACGTCCTTGAAACCATCAAGGTCGATGAAGAGAACGGCGTAGAAGCCGGACGCCCAGGGACTCGTGCGGCGGCACTGCTGCTCCAGTACCTGCTCCAAGGCGAAGCGGTTCGGTAACCCCGTGAGCGAGTCGTGTTGAGCGAGGTGTTCGATTTCGCGCTCTTTTGTCTTGCGCTCGGTGATGTCCTGGAAGTAGAGCATGATGCCGTGACGACCGGGATGGACTCGGATCTCGACGTCCGCGCCGATGGACGCCAGATGAACCTCCACCGTTCGGGAGGCCTCATTCGAGACCGCCTCCTCGTACGCAGAGACGAGTGCCGAGCGACCAAGCTGGGGGAACGCCTCCCAGATCACCTGCCCGAGGAGATCCATCCGGGTATGCCCGATCATGCGCTCGCAGCGCCGATTGACGAAGGTGAAGCGCCACTGCTGGTCAAGGAGGCACAGCGCCTCCGGAATGTTGTCGAGCGTGTCGTGCAGTTGCCTGGCAAAGCTTGTCGGCCGCGTTTCCGGGAAAGGCGCTTTGCCTGTCTCTTGAATGATCCCGCGCACCTCATCGACCGAGTTGCGTAAACCGCTGAAGGTTGCCACCCATTCCACGTGAAGGCTGCCACCCGGACCGGGGCAAAGCTGCCACCCATCGGAGCGTAGCGACGCGGGGTTTCTCTTCTTACTCCGAAGGCGCAGTGCCCGTCAACGTGGCTTGGCGTTTTCGCATGGATTCACCCCTGAGGGTGATCTTGTAGGCGTTGTGGACGAGGCGGTCCAGGATGGCGTCTGCCAGGGTGGGGTCACCGATGACGCCGTGCCATTCCTCGATGGGAAGTTGACTGGTGGCGATGGTGGAACGGCGGCCGTGGCGGTCTTCCAGCACCTCCAGCAAGTCCCGCCGGTTCTCGGCACTGAGCTTCATCAGTCCCCAGTCATCGAGGATGAGCACGTCCACTTTGGCGAGGTTGCTCAGCAGCTTGGCGTACTGGCCATCGCCTTTGGCGATCACTAGCTCCCGTAGCAGCCGGGTCAGGCGCACGTACTGCGCGGTGTGGCCCTCCCGGCAGGCCTTGTGCGCCAGCGCGCAGGCGAGCCAGGTCTTCCCCACCCCGGTGGGGCCGGTGATCAGTACATTGAGGTGCTCCTTGACCCATTGGCAGCTTGCCAGTGACTGGATCAGCCCTTTGTCCAGGCCGCGTGGGTTGCGGTAGTCCAGGTCCTCGAGCATGGCGTTGTGGCGCAGCCTGGCCCGGCGCAAGCGGCTGCTCATGCGTCGGTTCTCGCGTTCAGTCATCTCCCGGTCGACCAGTAGCCCGAGGCGTTCCTCGAAGCTCAGATCCGTGATGTCGGGGGTGGCCGACTGGTCCGCCAGAGCGGCGGCCATGCCGGTCAGCTTGAGGGTATGGAGCTTGTCGAGAGTGGGATGGTTGAGCATGTTGGTGTCCTTCAGTGGTAGTAGGCCGGGCCACGGATGTTGTCGTGGGTCTCGGGTAAGGCCAGTTCCTGTTGCTCTTCCAGCGGCTGCTGGTCCAGGCGGTGTTTGAGGATGGACTCGATGCTCTTGTAGCGGCAGCTCCCCAGCACCAGGGCGCGCTGGCAGGCCGCTTCCAGGCGTTCGTCGCCATAGCTCTGCCCCAGCCTCAGGATGCCCAGGCAGGGGCGATAGGCCTGTTGTGGGTGCTTGCGGGCCCCCAGGACGGTGCGTATGAGCTTCTCAGTCGCCGGCCCGGTCTTGGCCGCCCAGGCGATCAGGCGCTGCGGTGTCCACTCACCCGCCTGGCGATGGGACTCGGGCATATGCGCAGCGATGGTGGTGTGGCGACCCTTCTGGTCGCAGCGACAGTGGCTCGCGACCCGGCTGCCCCGGTAGAAGCACTCGATGGTGTTGTGGGTGATCCGCACCTCCTCCTCTTTTTTGATCAGGGTGTAGGGGACCGAGTAGTAATGCCCGTTGATGGCCACGTGGTAGTCGATGTGCACCCGGGCCTTTTTCCAGTCTGCGTAGACATACGGCTCTGATGGCAGGGGCTGGAGGAGCGGTTTGTCCAGTTGCTCGAAGTGCTCTCGCCGGCACCCGGGCAGCTTGCGGAAGGGGCGGCTGTTGAGCCTGGCCAGCAGCTCGCGGATGGTGGCGTTGAGTTGGCCGAGCGAGAAGTGCTGGCGGTGGCGAACTGCCGCCAGAATCCAGCGCTGGACGATTAATACACCTCCTTCGACCTTGGCCTTGTCACGGGGCTTCCGCGCCCGCGTGGGGACGATGGCGACCCCGTAATGGGCAGCCATGTCCTGATAGGTGGGGTTGAGATCGGGCTCGTAGCGGTGGGCCTTGTTGACGCCGGATTTCAGGTTGTCCGGAACCACCAGCGCCGGCACACCGCCGAGGAACGCGAAGGCACGGGTATGCGAGCCGATCCAGTCCGGCAGTGTCTGGCTCCAGGTGGCTTCGGCATAGGTGTAGTTGGAGGCCCCAAGCACCGCCACGAAGATCTGCGCCTCGTGGATCTCCCCCGTGGTGGGGTCAATCACCGGCACCGTCTGGCCGGCATAGTCGACGAACAGCTTCTCGCCGCCTCGGTGGTCCTGACGCATCACCAGGTCCAGCTTGCCCTCCCTGCCAGGCCCGGTAGTGCTCGCAGAACCAACTGTACTGATACCCCTCAGGGTTGCCCTGGCGGTACTCCTGCCAGAGCAGGAACAGGGTGACGTGCTTGCCCTTGAGTTCCTCGTGGATCTGGTGCCAGTCCGGAACTCCTCGGGCCTGAGCCGGCAGCTCTGGTGGCGGTGGAAACAACAACCGCTCCACACGTGCCTCGTCCAGATCCTCTGGCAAGGGCCAGCTCAATCCGGCCTCGGTCGCACGGCGCAGGTACTCACTCACGGTGGGACGGCTCACACCGCAGGCTGCCGCAATCTGGCGATTGCTCAGCCCTCGCTCCCACTTGAGACGAAGGACTTCTTTGATTTTACGCATGGATAACCTCTTCGCCGGCATCTGGCCCCCTCTGGATGAAAAGGCTCAGACTACCGTTTAGTTATCCCGCGCCGGTCGCTGTCGATGGGGTGACTCAGCCGGCCTGCCAGGGTGGCAGCGTTGCCGTGGAATCAGTGGCAGCGTTCCCGTGGAATGGGTGGCAGGCTTCGTCTGGAATCAGTGGCAACCTTGGTCTGGAATACGCAACCGAGTTATCAGCATCGGTATGTGCTCGGCCTGGAACACGAATTCGTTGGCGCCGTTCTTCAGACGGGACAAAAGCCGTCTCGTCGAACTGCTCTCCTTTTTGACGGCAGTCGTTCAACTCCCAGGCACCGATCACCCCAAGAGATGAGTCCACAGGACGCATCAGCTCGGGGTCGGGCGGGACCGAGCGCGCCGTGTCGATGGCGCCATCACCACCGACGGTCATGTGTCCGTGCAAGCCGATCTGACGGCTTGCACGGGCTGCCATTCGGTCAAGCACGTCCAGATCCGCCGTAGTTGGCGCGGAGTCGTTGGTGCAGGTCACCAGCAGGACACCACGCAATCGGTCCGAGTGGTCGCCGAAGGTGACAGCGGCAAAGGGGTGCTGGATACGGCGGAAGGCGAGCAGCGCCAGTTCTGTCGCGACCTGGGGCGTCGGGTTGCCGGTGTCGAGGTGCGCGATCTCGACGTGCCTGGTACCCGATTGCGTGACGAAGATACGCCGAAGGTCCCGGCGGTTGATGAATTGGCAGGTCGCGAGCGCAGTCCACGCCGAGATGCGTTGCAGGTGCGCATGCGCCTGGCAGAGGAGATTGCCACCCTCCCAGACCGCGACGAAGGCGCCGACCGCGACAGGCAGGGCGCATGCTTCCTCCACCAAAGCCGTCAATGCCCCAGCATGGCCAAAGGCCCCTTGCGCGTCTTGCCGGGGCGGCGCTGCAGAAAACTCGCGTTCCTCGACCATGATCCCTGCCGACTCTTGAGGATACAGGCGGACTGTCGAATGGTTCTTTTCTCCCTGCAGAGCTTTGGCGCCAGCGCGGACCCGCGCGTCTGCGCCGGTGTCACTCACAGGGGTAGGGGCTCAAAGTGTGAATTGTGTCACATCCTGACGACACCCAGCAGTTGTGTTTGGTGCTGACCCATTGCGCCAAGCTCAGGGATTCGGCGTATCGACCGGGGAGCGGTATCTCGAAGAGACCATACAGATGAAGCGTGTCAATTTACTTGGCCGTTGACAAAGCGCACCGACGGGGCGCACGTGGATATGAAATGAGTAGAGTTCGCTTTGGCCAGATATCTTGCGAGCTTTAACTTCGATTCCGAGGCGCCGGACGTGGGTCTTGAGCTTGGGGTGTTCAAACAGGCTCCGCCGGGCTCGCAGTTTTGCGGGTGCGCCGACATACGCGAGCGCCTTGGTCAGGCGAAGCCTGATCACGACACCCTTCGCGTTTGTCTCGTTCGCACAACGCATAAACGGGTTGACCTCGGCCCCGTTGGGCGCAAATATAGCTCTGGCGAGTTGACTACCTGTTCATGTCGCTACTCACCTCTCTTTTCAAGGGCTTTGCCACCTGATGACACCCGAAGTGCAAGAGGCACTTAGGCTATGTCCCTCCCTGCCGACTCTGTCGAGCGTGGCCGACAGTGTTGTACGGCTGGCGCGGGACCCTGACCCGGACGCCACGAGTCTCGTCCGTTTAGTGACGCAGGATCCAGCCCTGGTGAGCCGCCTTCTTCGGGTGAGCAACTCGCCGCTGTATGCGCGCCGGCGCTCCGCGGACAATCTCCACGAGGCGATTTCGGTGCTCGGGATCAACACGACGATTACCGTGGCGTTGAGCTTTTCGCTCGCGGATAGCATTCGCACCAGCGAGGCATCGTTCCGCCTCACGCAATACGTCTGGCGTCGCTCGCTCTTGGCAGCGGTCACATCGCGTCGCATTGGCGCCATGCTCGGGGTCAGGCAGGGCGAGGAATTATTCCTTGCCGGGCTGCTCCAGGATATCGGC